>JAPLPS010000074.1 GCA_026400075.1 Polaromonas sp. | reverse complement strand
GCATCAAAGCCAATCGGCGCCTGCAACTGGAACACGGCGGCCATCGGCGCCTTCAGGCCCTTGATACGGCCGTGCGGAATGGCCACACCATGACCGAGCCCGGTCGAGCCCAGGCGCTCACGGGCGAACAGGCTGTCGGTGATCAGGGCGCGGTTCAGCCCGTGCAGATTTTCAAACAAGAGACCGGCTTCTTCAAACGCACGTTTCTTGCTCGTCGCTTCAACACAGACAAGGACTTGGGAGGGGGGCAGAATTTGCGAAAGATGGTTCATAACGATCTTTAATTCGCCGAATTATGCACTTTAGCGTGAAGGGAAATAGAAAAAAACAGAAAAAAGCCGCTTGTTACAACAAACGGCTTTGGTGAATCGACAAACCAAGTGCCCAAAAAACTGCCCTGTAAACCAAGCGTCCCGCAGGCGGCGATGGCAAACAAGGCAAAGAATTCAAACGCAGGCTGCGGCTCAAGCGTCCAGACGCTTGACACTCACATGACCGTGATCCTGAACCTTGGTCTTGTGGCGGCCTACCTGCCGATCCAGCTTGTCGGCCAGATCATCCACAGCAGCGTACAGATCGGAATGCGAACTTTCGGCAAACAGATCTCGCCCCTTGACGTGCAGATTGCACTCGGCTCGCTGGCGCAGCTCTTTTTCCTTCATATTGTCCACGGTCAACAGAACTCTCACATCGACTACCTGGTCAAAATGCCGGGTAATACGATCGAGCTTGCTGGTCACATAACCGCGCAGCGCGGGGGTAACTTCAAGGTGATGACCGCTAATCGTCAAGTTCATACAGAGACTCCTTTTCCACAAATTGGAACTGGGTTGAAAACGCCGCCCCACCCTGGGTGCTCAAGCGGCCGACGGGACACTCTCTTGGCTTCACTATGCCCTCGACGCCGTCCAATTGCAAGATATTGTTGTAACAAATATGGGGTCTATTTCAACAACAGGCGCAGCAAAAAGGTAACTACTTCGCCAAACTTCAAGATTTATTACGCAATAACTTCTTTTAAAACAATCTATTCATCAGCTTCATCAAGCTCAGCAGCTTACTTTCCAGCCGGACTGATTGTTATTTTCTGTAACTTGAATTTACCAATCGGCGGGCGGGTCTGGCGTTTTAACGGCGACAACAGTGGCTCGATGGCTGCCACGGTTAAAGCCATTTCTGCCGCCCGAAAGAGCCGGGCTTGCGGTAGCTAAATGCCGGTCTCAATGCCATAATCGCGGCTCTTGAATGACGGAGAAATCCTTGGAAAGCAGCCCCAGTTGCCCGCTTTCAACGCCGCAGACAGACGCCCCCTGACGTCAGCAGCGGGTTGAAAGCGATGCCACCATCCCCACAACCCGCGTTCTTGCGCCAAGGCTGAATTTCGGCCTTGCGCAGGCGCTTGGAAACCCGTTAAGCCCGCCTGTCATGCTCAATATTTTTACGCTCGCCAATGGCCGGCTGTTCCAGGAAGAAATCGAATCGCTGGAAGAACTCTCCAAATTCCAGCCCATCTGGGTCGATCTGGAGTCGCCCACGCTCGAAGAAAAACGCTGGATCAAGCAGTATTACGGCCTGTCCATTCCCGAAGACGCGATGGACGAGGACATTGAGGAATCCGCCCGCTTTTACGAGGAAGACAACGGCGAGCTGCATATCCGCTCTGACTTTTTGATTGCCGACGATGTCGATCCGCGCACGGTGCGCGTGGCGTTCATCCTGAATCTGGTCAACGACGATCTGAAAAGCAAGGGCGTTTTGTTTTCGATCCACGACGAGGATGTGCCGGTCTTTCGGCTGCTGCGCATGCGTGCGCGCCGCGCCCCCGGCCTGATCGAGGACGCCAAGGAAGTGCTGCTCAAGCTGTTCGACGCGGACGCCGAATACTCGGCCGACACGCTCGAAGGCATTTATGTCGATCTGGAAAAAGTCAGCGCCAAGGTGCTGTCGGGCGACATGACCGACGTGCTGGCCAGCGAGGTGCTGGGCGCCATTGCCCGCCACGAGGATTTGAATGGCCGCATCCGGCGCAACATGATGGACACGCGCCGCGCCGTCAGCTTCATGATGCGCAGCAAGATGCTCAACGCCGAGCAGTTCGAGGAGGCCAGGCAGATTCAGCGCGACATCGACTCGCTGGACTCGCACACGGCTTTTTTGTTTGACAAGATCAACTTTTTGATGGATGCGACGGTCGGTTTCATCAACATCAACCAGAACAAGATCATCAAGATTTTCTCGGTCGCCAGCGTCGCGCTGCTGCCGCCGACGCTGATCGCCAGCGTCTATGGCATGAACCTGAAGTTCCCGGAGCTGGAGTTTCTCGGCGCCTGGAACTACCCGTACACGGTCAGCCTGATGGTGGCCAGCGCGCTGGTGCCGATGTGGTATTTCAGAAAGCGCGGCTGGCTGCAGTAAACCCACTGCCTCCAGCCGGGCGGCCGTTTCAGGCGCTGGCCGGGAGGGATTCGAGTAGCCGCTGAATAATCAAATGCGCGTAGCGGCTGGCCACTTCATCGACAAAGCGCGGGAAATCGACATGGGCGCTGTCGTCGGCCCGATCGGAAATCGTGCGCACAGCGGCAAAGGGCACGCCGTAGTCCAGACAGACTTGGGCCACCGCCGCGCCTTCCATCTAGACGGCCAGCACCGCGTGGCCTGCGCCGTTCAAGGCGTCCTTGAGCAGACGCGACTCGTCGGCGCCGCTGACAAAGCGGTCGCCGCTGGCAATCAGGCCGCGATGCACGCGTGCCTCGGGAAAGCGCAGCGTGGCACAAGGTGTCTGCCCGGCCTGGGCGCCATTGATGGCCCGTACACGCCCGCCCCCGCCGTCAGCGGACGCTGCTTCGGCGGCGCCAGCGGCTTGTCCACGCGCCCGCAGAGCCGCGCAGGCGGCGTTGAACAGCAGCTCGGTCAGCGCCGCATCGCCGTCAAAGCGGGTTTGGCCGTACAGCGGCACTTCGTAGCGGGAAAACAGCGGCGACGCGTTCATATCGTGCTGCAAAAAATCGCTGGCCACCACCACGTCGCCGACATTCACCGCCGCGCCCAGCCCGCCCGCCACGCCGGTGAAGACGATGCGCTGCACGCCAAAACGCTCGATCAGCGCCGTCGCAGTCGTCGCGGCGGCCACCTTGCCGATTTTTGACAGCGCCAGCACGACGCGCTGGCCGTGCAGCGTGCCGCACCAGAAATCGCGCCCGGCATGGCGGACTTGGTGCGGCTGCTCCAGCAGCTCCATCAGGCCGCGCTGCTCCTCCAGCAGGGCGCTGAGGATGGCGGTGGGTTTGGCGGTGTCTTGGGGAAAGGTCATAGGCGGGATTTTGCAGGCAAAGTTCAGCCTACTTCTTGTCCCGCAGTTCGCGGCGCAAAATTTTCCCTACTGGCGACTTCGGCAGATCGGCGCGGAACTCCACCACCTTCGGCTGCTTGTACCCGGTCAGGTTTTCCTTGCAGTAGGCACGCACCTGGGCTTCGCTCAAGTCAGGGTTGCGCTTGACGATGACCAGCTTGACGGCCTCGCTGGTTTTTTCGTCCGGCACGCCGACGCAGGCGCATTCGTGTACGCCGTCCATCTTGCTGACCACGTCTTCGACCTCGTTCGGATAGACGTTAAAGCCGCTGACCAGCACCATGTCCTTCTTGCGATCCACGATGCGGAAAAAACCCTTCTCGTCCATCACGCCAATGTCACCCGACTTCAAATAGCCGTCGGGCGTCATGACCTTGCTGGTCTCGTCCGGGCGCTGCCAGTAGCCAGCCATCACCTGCGGCCCCTTGATGGCGATTTCGCCCGGCTGGCCGGGCGCCACTTCGCGGCCCTCGTCGTCGAGCAGCTTGAACCAGGTGCTGGAAATCGGCAGGCCGATGCTGCCAGTAAACACCTGGCTGTCGGTCGGGTTGCAGCTGACTGATGGCGAGGTTTCCGACAGGCCGTAGCCTTCGCAGATGGCGCAGCCGGTTTTCTCCAGCCACAGCTTGGCGACGGCTCCCTGCACCGCCGAGCCGCCGCCGACCGAGATTTTCAGCTGCGACCAGTCCACCTTGCCAAAATCCGGGTGCCGGGCCAGGCCGTTGAACAGGGTGTTGACCGCCGGGAAGGTGTGAACCTTGTGGTGGGTCAGCTCCTTGAGCACGGCGGCCAGGTCGCGCGGGTTCGGAATCAGGATGTTTTTCGCGCCGGTGCGCATGGCCAGCATCATGTTGATGGTGAACGCAAACACATGGTAGAGCGGCAGCGCGCAGACAAACACCGGCTGCACGTCGGCAGGCACCTTGTCCATTGCCGGGCGGTTCCAGGCTTCGGCCTGCAACACATTGGCCACCACGTTGCGGTGCAGCAGCACCGCGCCTTTGGACACGCCAGTCGTGCCGCCGGTGTATTGCAGCACGGCAATGTCGTCGGGCTTGATGTCCACGCGCCTGAAGCTGGCGCGCCGCCCCTGCGCCAGCGCGTCGTTGAAACGCACCGTGTTGGGCAAATTGAAAGGCGGGACGAGCTTCTTGACATGGCGCACCACGTAGTTGACCAGCCAGCCCTTCAGCAGCCCAAGCTGGTCGCCCATTGCGCACAGCACCACATGCTTGATCGGCGTGCTGGCGATGCACTGCTCCAGCGTATGGGCGAAGTTTTCGATGATGACGATGGCCCGGGCGCCTGAATCCTTGAGCTGGTGCTCCAGCTCGCGCGGCGTGTATAGCGGATTGACGTTGACCACCACATAACCGGCGCGCAGGATGGCGGCGACGGCCATCGGGTACTGCGGCACATTGGGCATCATCAGCGCGACGCGCTCGCCCTTAACCAGACCCAGCCCCTGCAGATAAGCCGCCAGCGCCTGCGAGCGCCTGTCAACCTGGGCAAAAGTGAAATCCCGGCCCATGAAGCTGTAAGCGACCCGCTCGCCATACTTTTTAAAGCTCTCCTCCATCAGCGCCCCCAGCGACGCATACTGCGCGGCGTCGATGTCGGCAGGCACACCGGCTGGATAGGCTTTGAGCCACGGGCGCTCAAGGGTCGCTTCATTCATTCGCTGGTCTCCATGACAGTTTGCTGACAGTTCGGAATTCTCCAGTCTAGCCTTTCTGTCGGGCTATTGCGTTTTCCCTAGGGTCGAAAAACAGCCAAAATGGGCCGCCACCGCAGGGCAAGGCCTGCGGCAGCGGCCCATAGCCATCATTCGATGGCTTTGCCCATGTCCTCGATGACCTTTTTCGCGTCGCCGAACACCATCATGGTTTTGTCCATGTAGAACAGCTCGTTGTCCAGACCGGCGTAGCCCGCCGCCATTGAGCGTTTGTTGACAATGACGGTTTTCGCCTTGAACGCTTCGAGAATCGGCATGCCGTAAATCGAGCTGCCCTTGACCAGCGCGGCCGGGTTCACCACGTCGTTGGCGCCCAGAATGATGGCGACATCGGCCTGGCCGAATTCGGCGTTGATGTCTTCCATCTCAAACACCTGGTCGTAGGGCACTTCGGCCTCGGCCAGCAGCACGTTCATGTGGCCCGGCATGCGCCCGGCGACCGGGTGAATCGCGTATTTGACCTTCACGCCCTTGTGAATCAGCTTTTCGGCCAGTTCGTTGACGGCATGCTGGGCGCGCGCCACGGCCAGGCCGTAGCCCGGCACGATGATGACGGTTTCGGCGTTGCTCAAAATGTAGGCGGCATCGTCAGCCGAGCCGGATTTGACCGGGCGCTGTTCCGATGAACCGGCCACCGCCGTCGTCGCCTCGCCGCCGAAGCCGCCCAAAATCACGCTGAAAAACGAGCGGTTCATCGCCTTGCACATGATGTAGGACAGAATCGCGCCCGACGAGCCGACCAGCGAACCGGCAATGATCAGCATCGAGTTGTTCAGCGAAAAGCCGATACCCGCCGCCGCCCAGCCCGAGTAGCTGTTCAGCATCGACACCACCACCGGCATGTCAGCGCCGCCAATCGGGATGATGATCAGCACGCCCATCACAAAGGCCAGCGCCAGCATGGCGAAAAACGCGCTCCAGCTGCCGGTCAGCATGAAGGTCAGCCCCAGCCCCAGCGTCAGCAGGCCCAGCACCAGATTGATCATGTGCTGGCCGGGAAAGGACACCGGCGCGCCCTGAAACAGGCGGAATTTATATTTGCCCGAGAGCTTGCCAAACGCAATCACCGAGCCGCTGAAGGTGATCGCGCCAATCGCCGCGCCGAGGAACAATTCCAGCCGGTTGCCCGCCGGAATCTCGACGCCCTTGGCAGCAATGCCAAACGCATAAGGCTCGGCCACCGCCGCGACGGCGATAAACACCGCCGCCAGGCCGATCATGCTGTGCATGAAAGCGACCAGCTCGGGCATCTTGGTCATCTCGACGCGCTTGGCCATCAAGGTGCCCGCCGCGCCGCCGACTAGCAGCGCGCTCAGCACATAGCCGATGCCGCCAGCGGCGCTGCTGGCGGTCTGGACAATCAGCGCGCCGGTGGTCAGCACGGCAATCGTCATGCCGACCATGCCGAACAGGTTGCCACGCAGCGAAGTCGTCGGGTGTGACAGGCCTTTAAGCGCCTGAATGAAGAAAACGGAAGCTACTAAATACAGCAGCGTAACGATGTTCATGCTCATTTGGCGGCTCCTGCATCCAGCGCGGCCACGGCCGGGGCTTTCTTTTCTTTCTTGCGGAACATTTCCAGCATTCGGCGCGTGACCAGAAAGCCGCCAAAGACGTTGACAGCGGCCAGCGCGACGGCCAGCCAGCCCATCGTCTGGCCGAGCGCGGTTTCGGTCAGCGCGGCGGCCAGCATGGCGCCGACGATGACGATGGCGGAAATGGCGTTGGTCACCGCCATCAGCGGCGTGTGCAGCGCGGGCGTAACCGTCCAGACGACGTGGTAGCCGACGTAAATCGCCAGGACAAAAATAATCAGGTTGATGATGGTGTGCGAGACGGGATCCATGCTCTTTTCTCCTAAAACGGAAACAGGGGCGGCGCGCTGGCCTGAAGGGGCAAACGGGCCTGATTGGGGGTGAAAGGCCGCAGCCGCTTACTTGCGCTTGACTTCGCCGCCCTGCGTCATCAGGCAGGCCGCGACGATGTCGTCTTCCAGGTCGATCTTCAGCGCACCCTCTTTGGTGATGATGAGCTTGAGGAAGTCGAGCAGGTTGCGCGCATACAGCGCGCTGGCGTCGGCCGCCACGAGCGCGGGCACGTTGGTCGCACCAATCAGCGTCACGCCGTGTTTGACGACGGTTTGGCCCGGCTCGGTCAGCGGGCAGTTGCCGCCGTGCGAAGCGGCCAGATCGACGATCACGCTGCCCGGCTTCATCGCCTTGACCATTTCTTCGGTCACCAGCACCGGCGCGGCGCGACCCGGAATCAGCGCGGTGGTGATGACCACATCGGCCTGCGCGACGCGCTTGGCGACTTCGACTTTTTGCCGCGCCATCCAGCTGGCGGGCATGGGCTTGGCGTAGCCGCCGACGCCGACGGCGGCTTCGCGCTCCTCGTCGGTTTCGTAGGCCACGTCGATGAACTTCGCGCCCAGCGATTCGACCTGCTCTTTGACGGCCGGGCGCACATCGCTGGCTTCAATCACCGCGCCCAGACGCCGCGCCGTGGCAATCGCCTGCAGCCCGGCCACGCCCACGCCCAGAATCACCACACGCGCCGCCTTGACGGTGCCAGCGGCGGTCATCAGCATCGGGAAAAAACGCTGGTAGCTGTCGGCGGCCATCATCACCGCCTTGTAACCGGCGATGTTGGCCTGCGACGAGAGCACGTCCATGCTCTGGGCGCGGCTGGTGCGCGGCGCCGCTTCCAGCGCAAACGCCGTCAGCCCGGCGCCAGCCAGCCGCTGCAGACCAGCGGCGTCAAACGGGTTCAGCATGCCGACGATGACACCGCCTGCTTTCGCCAGCGCCATTTCACTGTCCAGCGGGCAGCGCACCTTGAGCACGATGTCGGCGGCGTAAGCGCCCGCTGCATAGGTGATCTCGGCGCCGACCGCCGCATAGGCGTCGTCCGGCACACTGGCGGCCACGCCCGCGCCCGACTGGATGCGGATCGTGTGGCCCTGCGCCTTCAGTTTTTTAGCCGTTTCGGGCGTGATGGCAACGCGTGTTTCGCCAGCCGTGATTTCGGCAGGTATCCCAATGAGCATGGGTGTCTCCTCAGTGCTTTCGTTTTTCTTGGCGTTACCGGATTGTTCCAGAACGTAACATTTAACTGTCTCACAGCTTACAGGAGTTTTTTGACAATCAAGGCCAGGATACAGAACCCCGGCGAAAACCCCCTTCAGTCTGCTGCAGACAAGCACAGGCAGCAAGAAAAATGCCAGCCGCCACAACGCAACACTTCCCCCTGCGCTTTACGGGCCGATTCCCCTTCGCGCAGCCCAAGCGGCTGGAAACTTAAGGTTTGTGTCAAAAAGGAACTGGATAATCTGGCGCCATGAATAAACGATGGAAACCCAACGTCACGGTGGCTGCGGTCATTGAACGGGACTTTGACGGCGTGCGCAAATTTCTGCTGGTCGAGGAGCAAACCCGGGACGGCCTGCGGCTGAACAACCCGGCCGGTCACCTGGATCCCGGCGAAAGCCCGCTGCAGGGCTGCGTGCGCGAAACGCTGGAGGAAACCGCTTTTCACTTCACCCCGACGGCGCTGGTCGGCGTGTATCTGTCGCGCTTTGAGCGGATCCAGCCCGGCCATGCCGAGCCGCTGGACGTGACTTACCTGCGCTTTACTTTTTGCGGCGAACTCGGCGCGCATGAGACGGAGCGGGTGCTGGACGTAGGCATCGTGCGCGCGCTGTGGCTGAGCATGGATGAAATCCGCGCCACCACGCCGATGCACCGCAGCCCGCTGCTGCTGAGCTGCCTGGAAGACTACCTGGCCGGCAAGCGCTACCCGCTGGACTTGATCAACACAGACCCTTCCGTTCTGCTACCAAAATAAATAGCTTGAGTCTGGGAGTGCAAATTCGTCAAGAGCCGCGCGTCCGGTGTTTCGGCAGGTGTCGTGCATAGTTTTTAAGCGCCAGGGCCAGCCTGGCGGCGAATCTCACTCAGCCAATATATTCCGTTCGCGAACCATCCGGTCAATCAGAAGGCGTAGTTAAAGCGGATGCGCAAGGAGTTTTCTTTCACATCAGAACCGGTGGCGCTGTTCTTCGCGGTCGAAGTCGAGAGCGCTGGCGTCCAGGTGGCGCCCTTGATGTCAAACAAGGGCATGCTGTAGGACGCATATGCGGTTTGCACCTTGCTCTCGCCGACAGCCTGTTCGGTCTTGGCCGCAATCAGGCCCACCACCAGGCCGCCTGCGGCAGCGGTCACCCCGACGGCGCTCTGGGTGTTGCGGGTCGCCGCATCGGTTTTGCCGCTGGCAATATTGCCCGTCAGCTTGAAGCCGCCAAAGTCGTAGCCCACGGTGGCGCCCACGCCGCGCACGTCATTGGCCGAAGCGCCGCCAACCGCTGCGTACTTGCCCGCTTCAAAGCCCAGACGCGCCGTCAAAGGGCCGTTCACGTAGGACAGCACCGGACGCACACCCTTGGCGGTGGTCTTGTTCTCCACCACGCCGAACTCCAGGCTCAGGCCCGCACTCAGGTTCAGGGTGCCTGCCGCGTGAAACTGGGAACCGTCCTTGCGGCCGCGCAAGGTGTTGGTGCCGTAAACGTTGCCAGCATGATTGACCAGGGTATCTTGCGCCAGGGGGAACAGGTCAGCCGCTTCAAAACGCCCGAGCTTGACATCACCGCCCGCCGAACCGAGTTGAATCCACATATCGTCAGCAGCGACCGTGCCGTCTTTCTTGGCCAGGTAGGAGGCTTTGGCGGCCACGAAAAGGTTGGTGCCGGCCTTGCCGGAGGCGTTCAATTCAACCCGCCCGCTCTGGCCCAGACCCTTGTCAGCTGCGGCGACAGCGTTGCCGCTGCGGTAGGTGTTATCAAACTCTATGTTGGCATCAAACACGGGGGCGGCAAAGGCTGCGCCACCCAGCGACAGGATGGCAGCGGCAGCAGCAGTGCGAACGGAAGAATTGACAGTGTGATTCATGAAAATTGCCAGTGATGAAAGTTTAAAAACGGCAGATCTAAACGCTGCCAATGCAGCTCCTGCAGGGAGGAGCGATGCAATTATTTTCTAAATCACATTCATTTATTTATTACACAGGGAAAACACCGAGATCAGTTACCAGCGCGTTACGCAGCACTGCGTTGCAGTGGTTTTCTCTCTCAAAAAGCCGTTAAGTTAATTAATTTTGGTTTATTAACCTAGGGAATGCCCTGTGCTAATCCAGGCATTTTGATGTCTCGGTTACACCACAAAACAGGGTTAAATACCTTGTTCTTCACTTCAATCTCGCCGCAAATTGAGAAAAATCAACTCAATTCATGGTGTGTACTCCAATAATTTTTGCCCAAAAAAAAGGTGCTCTTGCGAGCACCTTGGAAAAATTTTTCTGGAAAAAGAAAACTGGAATCGCCCGAGTGAAAGGAGTTTTCTTTCACGTCCGAACTAAAGTGGACTGGGCGCTTACCCGGAATATCCTTTTTCCACGGGTTTACCTGCACCGGGTGGACGCCAAACGCCTGACCGATCTCATTGACCTTCCTGACCCCGCGCAAGGCCTCCAGCCCCACCTTCGCCTTGAACGCTGGCGGGTGAACTTTGCGCTTTCTCTATTTTTCGGTCTATGTTGATCACCGCCTGGTTGAGTGTCTGCTGAGGGTCTGCACCGCGAGCGATGCGATTCACGGCATTTGAAAACTCGGCCGTAATCACAGGGTAATTCGGTGAAGCCGGACGCACCTGAGCCTGGCCCGACAGCAGCTGGTCGGCGTACAGGCGCAGCTCTCCAGTGGGCCCATAGTGACGGCTAAATGCCATCGCGGCGCCAGTGCCGGGTACCGCGCCGTTTACCTCCGTGACGCGCAGCACCTCAGCGCTACTCATCAGGTGTTCAATAAAACGAATGGCGAGCTGGGGCTCCTTGCACGACGCCGCGATACCGAAGTTCCACGACCCGGAGCCAACCACGGGCCGCACACCGAAGCGCGGCAGGGGCATCAGCACCAGCTTGTCTCCAAGCGCTTGCTTGTAGTCCTTGTAAACCCAATGCCCCACCCAAGACAGGGCCGAGCGACCTTCGACGAATGCGAGATCATCCTTCGGCATGACATCCACGTAACCGGCCTTGATCCAGCCCTGCAAGGCGCTCATGGCCTTGACGGCGCCCGGGCCGTTGAGGACACCCTGGGCACTGCGCATGCTGCGGCGCTCGATCAGGTCGCCGCCGAAGCCCTGAACAATCGGGGCAAACCCATAAGTGAACCATTCTCCAGCGCCATAGTTGAACTTCATGTCCAGCGGCGAAGGCACGCCAGCGTTCTTCAGCCGCTTGAGCACGTCGTCAAACTCGGTCAGCGTCCAGCCGTCGCCCGCTCTGGCTGGAATTCGCACACCGACGGCATTCAGCATGTTCCGATTTCCCCATAGCGCCAGACCTGAGTCGTATTGAGCCACGCTGTACAGCCGCCCATTGACCGTTCCCTGACGCACCAGCGACCCAAGCATCGAATTGCGAATCCTGGCCAGCGACTGCACGTTTTCCAGCGGCAGCAGGTGTCCCGCCGCAGCGTAGGCTGCGACATTCGGGCCATCGAACTCAAGCACACAAGGCAGCCGCCTGTCAGCCGCCGCCTTCGCCACCGCCTCGTTGTAACTCACTTCAGGCACTGGAACCAGGACAGCCTGCCCCTTGCCGCCGAGATTGCGCACCGCCTCGTTGAACGCCTTGATCGATGCCGTGTAAACATCGCGCTCCGGCCCCTGCCCGGCGTGAACCCAGACATCCAGCGTCTGGCCCGCAACTGGCAGCGAACAGGCCAGCCCGAACACCAGAAACGCCATCTGCGCACGCTGAGCCCTCACACCTGCGGTGAGTTCGAGGGGATTTTTCATGGGGGGACTCCGGTGAAATGGTTTTGATGATGAACGGCTGCGCTATCAACAGGATCCCTTGATCGGGTAACTCTTGTTGTCCTCGATGGTTTGCGCTGCCGCGCATGGCTAGGGATGGCTGGCCATGCGCTGCCCGTCCTTGAAGCGATGCGCCATCCCGCTGCGCGGTGTCAGGAAGACTCGCTGCCCGATGTCGAGCGCCAAATCGCCGCCAGCGCGCACCGTCATGGTCGCCACGTCGCTCACTTGCGCATAGATCACCGTATCGGCTCCCAGATGCTCGATGTGTTTCACCGTGGCGGGCCAGCGCCCCTGGTCGATGCTGATGTCCAGGTGTTCCGGACGAATGCCATAGGTGTCGCAATCCATGTCGCGCGCTATCGCGCCTTCCATCAGGTTCATATTCGGTGCGCCCAGGAATCCCGCGACAAATGGCGTCTGCGGGGTGCGGTAGAGCTCCAGGGGCGGCCCCGCCTGTTCAACCCGGCCTTTGTTGAGCACGACGATCTGGTCGGCCATCGTCATGGCCTCGACCTGGTCGTGCGTCACATAAATCATGGTCGCGCCAATCTTGCGGTGCAACTCCGCCAGTTCGACACGCATCTGGCCGCGCAAGGAGGCGTCCAGGTTGGACAGCGGCTCGTCGAACAGGAACACGGACGGATGGCGAACAATTGCGCGGCCGATGGCCACGCGCTGGCGCTGCCCGCCGGACAGGGCCTTGGGTTTGCGCTCCAGCAAGTGCTCCAGCTGCAAAATTGCCGCCGCCTTGCGCACCTCCAGCTCAATTTCGGCCTTGGGCCGTTTGGCGATGGTCAGGCCAAAACCGATGTTCTCGGCCACCGTCATGTGCGGATACAGCGCGTAGGACTGGAACACCATGGCAATGCCACGGTCTGCGGGCTCCAGGTGGGTCACGTCGCGCCCCCCGATTTTGATTTGCCCGTCCGTCACCGATTCCAGCCCGGCCACCATGCGCAGCAGGGTCGATTTGCCGCAGCCGGACGGGCCGATCAGCACCGTGAACGAGCCGGCCGGGATGTACAGATCCAGGCCGGGAATGATCACCACATCGTGGGTGTAGGACTTATGGATTCGGGTCAAGACAACGTCATGCATGTCAGTGGTTCTCTGATAATTTGAGGTGAGGCCGTAAAAAGGGTCAGCCCTTGATGCCGGTCGATGCGATGGAGGCAATGAAGGCGCGCTGCAGGCTCAGGTAAAAGAGCAGCACCGGCACCGTGATGATGGTGAGATAGGCCATCATTTCGCCCCAGGCAATATTGAGCTGAAAGAAGTACTGCAGGCCGACCATGACCGGGCGGTATTCTTCCTTTTGCGCGACCATGACGGGCCACAGGTATTGGTTGTACATGGCCAGGAATTTAAGAATGGCGGCCGTGGCAAAAACCGGCCCCGACAGCGGCAATATCACGCGCCGGTAGATCTCGAAATAGCGGGCGCCATCGACCCGGGCGGCTTCGACCAATTCCTTGGGCAGATCCCGAAAGTACTGGACAAACAAAAAGATGGTGAGCGCGTCCGCAATGAACGGAATGATCTGCACATGGTAGGAGTTGAGCCAGCCGATTTCCACCCCTCCAGCCCCGATCCAGGGCAGGTTGTTAACCACCAGCAGCAAGGGAATCGCAATCGCCTCGAAGGGAACGATGAAGGTCGCGATGACCACGGCCAGCATCGCGTTGCGCCCCGGAAACTCCAGGAACACAAAAGCAAAGGCGGCCATCGAACACACCGCCAGCGACAGCACCAGGGTGACGGCCGTGACCAGCACGGAATTAAAAATGAAATGCGCGATGGGCGCGCGCTCGAACGCCATGCGGTAGTTGTCCAGGGAGATGTCGCCGACGGGCAGGAAGGCCCGCAAGGAACGCGCGTCCTGCAGCAGCTGCAGGTCGGGTTTCAGGGACGACACGACCATGAAGACAATCGGAAAAATGAAGACCAGCGCGATCCAGCTCAACACAAGGTAGTTGAGCAGGCGCCGGGCGATGTCGGGCCAGATGGATTGGGGCATGTCAGTCTTTCTCTCGGGTCAGGTAACGCTGGCCCAGGGACACAGCCAGAACGAAAAGGAACAGGAAGACGCTGATCGCGGAGCCGCCGGCAATATCCTGTTTGCCATAGCCACGCTCGACCGCCTGAAAGACCAGCGACTGGGTTGAGTCGAGCGGGCCGCCGCGCGTCATCACGTCAATTTGCGGGTACAGGGTGAAGGCCTGCATGGTGATCACCACCATGATCAATACGGCGGTGTTGCGCAGGCCGGGCCAGGTCACGTAGCGAAAGCGCTGCCAGTGCGAGGCGCCCTCCAGGGCCGCCGCTTCGTACAGCGACACCGATATCGTCTGCAGGCCGGACAGCCAGATCACCATGTGAAAGCCCACGCCCTGCCAGATCGACATGGCCATGATGGCGCCCAGGGCGGTGCTAGGTTGGCCGAGCCAGTCCACCGGCTGAAAGTAGCCGAAACTCAGCTGCACCAGCAAGGAGTTCAGCAAGCCCGCGTTGCCGCTGTAGATGAAGCGCCAAAGAAAAGCGACCACCACCATGGAGATCACCACCGGCATGAAGTAAATCGCGCGGAAAACGTTGATGCCGCGCAAGGGCTGATTGATCAGCATGGCCAGCAACAAGGCCAGCATGGCCTGCACCGGCGCCACCACCGCCGCAAACAGCACGGTGTTGACGAGGGCCTTCATGAAAATCACGTCCTTCGCCAGCACAAGGACGCGGGTCTCGCCAGGCCAAGGCAACTGGAACCACTCGCGCATGCGGTTGAGCTGCGGGTGGTCCGGATGATCCCGCGTGAATTGGCGCACGTCGGAGTACTGGGGCTGGCCATCGGCCTGCCGGACGATGGCGTTTTTGTCGTCGCGCTGCGGCGTCAAAGTCAAAACGCCGACCCCCAGCATCTGCCGGTAGTTCTCCAGGCCGACGAACTCTGTCGGGTTGGGGGACACCAGGCGCTGGTTGGTGAACGAGATAACAAACGCCAGCAAAAACGGCGCGATCAGGAACAAGCCCATCAAGGCCATGGCCGGTGAGACCATCATCCATCCCGCGCGCCTTGCACCGGCCGCGCCGGGCGCCAAACCTGATTTATTGTTCATGCGACATCTCAGCGGTAGTTGTTGTTTTTCTTCAGGTCGGTGTCGATGGCGTCGGCGGCGGTATCCAGCGCATCAGCCACTTTGGCACCGTTGGCGATGTCTGCGAGAGCCTTCTCAAACTCGCGCGTCGCCACCGGATAGGCCGGGGTGATGGCACGCAGCGTGGCCTGCTTGGCCGCCAGGCTGAAGAACACCTCCATCTGACCGCCCTTGGCGTAGTTTTTGGTCATGGCCGCCGCCGCTGCCGTGGACGGGATCAGGCCGATGGCGTCGGAGAACGCGGCCATATATTTGTCCTGCAAAGAAAACGCGATGAACGCATTGGCGCCTTTGGCATTTTTGGAAGTCGCGGAGACGCCAAATTGCCAGGAGGCCCCGCCAATCTTGCCGCCTTTGCCAAAATCTGGCGCTGGCAGGAACAGCATGTCGCTGCCGTACTTCTTCAGCGCTGGCAGTGCCGCCCAGTTGCCATTCCATTGCATGGCATATTTGCCGTTGATGAAGCCGGTCTCACGGTCAGCACCGTCCTGCGAGGTGCCCGGCGTCATCTTGCGGGTAAAGACACTTTGCCACCAATCGCCAAACGCCATGCCAGCCTTGCTGTTGAGCGTGCCATTGGCCGTGGGCGTGGCGGCATTGAGCAGGTCGCCACCGTGGCTCTGCAGGAACGGACCAAAGCCATAGGAATACCACTCCCCCTTCCAGGCCATGCCAAGATCGATGGGGTACTGGAATTTGCCACTCTTTTGCAAGGTCACCAAGGCGCCGTCGAACTCACTCTTGGTCCAGGGCTTGTCCAGCGTCGGGATGCGGATGCCGTGTTCCTGCAAGACGGATTTGCGCGCGAAGATGGCGCAGGCCGCATCCCACAGACCGACCGAGTACACCCGGCCGTTGTAGTGGCCAATCGTGCCAGGCAAAAATTTGTCGATGGCGCCAGCTGGCAGGCTCAGGGGCTGCAGGTACTTGGACCAGGCCCAGTTCGGCATGATGGGGCCGTCGATATCCATGATGTCGGGCAACTTGCCAGCCGTGGCAGCGGCCACCACGGACGTGTTGTAGGACTCCTGCGGAAACTCCTCCAGTTGAACCTTCCAGCTTTTCTGGCTGGCATTGAAGTCCTTGATGATGCTGGCAAGAATGTCTTTTTCAGCCTTGTTGCCGGCACCGTGATACCACATGCTCAGGCTGGTTTGGGCATACGCGGCGCTGGCGCTGAGGGTGACAAGACCTGCCACGGCAAGACGACGGCACAAAACCGAAAGTTGGACGTTCATAAAAATCTCCTGGTTGTATTGCACGGGTTTTAGCTCAATGACAATGTTGTCATTTAGGCTGGAATTGTTAAAATTTTGGCTGAAATAGTCAACCCAGTGAAAACCCTATGTTTTTCTTTTTCAGAAAAATATTTCATAAAATTTGTTTATTTTCAATGACTTATAAACTTATCAACATCACTTCATTATTCAATACCCTGCTTTTCAGCACGATGATCCTGAAAAAATGTGATTAAAATAACGTTGTCATTTCCACTTCAAGATCTCAAAAAAATCCACTTATGGCGACCATCTTCGACGTGGCCAAACTCGCAGGCGTGTCCATCAAAACCGTCTCCCGCGTGGTCAACAATGAGACCTCTATCCGCCCCGAAACACGCACAAAAGTAAGCGCGGCGATTGAGATGCTCGGCTACGAGCCGCATCGCGGCGCGCGCATGATGCGCTCCTCCAAATCCGGACTGATCGGCTTGATCACCGGGCTGATTTCAGCCAGCAACAGCCCGTTCATCACCGAAGGTCTGTCTGACATCCACCTGCTGCGCGGCGCCCAGGAGGTGTGCAGCGGCGCCAGCAAGACGTTGCTGATTGGCGACATGGCGGGCAACCCGGATACGGCCGCCGAGTTGATGCAAACCTTTATTTCGCACCGGGTCGAGGGCGTCATCTATGCCGCGCCATTCCATCAGCAGGTCTGGCTGCCAAAACACGGCAAAACGCCGCTGGTGCTGGTCAACTGTTTTGATCAGAACCGGACTCCCGCCGTGGTGCCCGATGACACCCTGGGCCAGACTTTGGCGGTGAACCATCTGGTGCAACGCGGACACCGGCGCATTGCCTATATTGGCCTGAACGAGGCGACGGTCGCGGGCCGGCTGCGCAAGGCGGCTTTCATCGAAGCCTGCGCGCGGGCCGGGCTCCAGGCGCAGGATTGCCCCGTGCGCATTGGCGTACTCGACGGCGCGGACAAGCAAGACCCGCTGGCCCCTTTGCCAGGCATCCTGCGGGACGTCATGGGGGCGCCAAACCGCCCCAGCGCCCTGTGCCTGGGCAACGACATCATGGCCGCCCATGCCGCGCGCATTCTGGAACAGCTGGGCATTCGCATGCCGGAAGAATTGGCGCTGATGGGCTTCGACAACGACCCCATGATTTGTCAGCTTCTGCGGCCACGGCTCAGCACGGTCACGCTGCCCTACTTTGCGATGGGCCGTGCCGCTGTTGAAACCTTGTTGACCCTTATCCAGGGCGAAGCGCCCGCCAGCGCCGGGCCTCAACTCATCGCCGGTGAGGTCGTGGAACGCGACTCGACACCCGACTTGTCGCCAACCCTTCACCTCTTTCAAGGAATACGTTCAACATGCTGAGTCTTCACAATCAATGGGTTTGGGACTTCTGGCTGACGCAATCGGATGGCCTGTGGCACATCTACTTTTTGCAGGCGGACAAATCACTGGGCAATCCGGATCTGCGTCACTGGAACGTCAGCCAGGGCCACGCCACCAGCCGCGACCTGGTCAACTGGGAGCTGCTGGGCACCAGCCTGCGGCCGCAGGCCAGCCCCGCCTGGGATGACTACACGACCTGGACGGGGTCAGTCGTGCAGGATGACGCCAAGCTCTGGCACCTGTTCTACACCGGCACCTGCCGCGCCGAAGATGGCCTGAAGCAGCGCATCGGCCACGCCACCAGCACCGACATGCACCATTGGGCACGCGTCGGAAACGGCCTGGCGCTGGACCTGGATGTGAAGCATTACGAGGAATACGCCCCCGGCCACTGGCATGACCGTGCCATGCGCGACCCCTGGGTCATGCGCGACCCGGAGGGCGACGGATGGCTGATGTACTTCACGGCGCGCGTTGCCGGTGTGACGGAAGCCAACGCTGGCGGTGCCATCGGTCTGGCGCGCTCCAGCGACCTGGTGCATTGGACGCAGCAGGCACCGGTATTCCAGGGTGACTTTGGCCAGCTGGAAGTTCCGCAGGTGTTTCAGGTCGGGGAGCGCTGGTACTGCGTGTTCTGCAACGCAGCGAACCACTGGTCAAAAGGCTATGCCGCCAGCTACCCCGGCACGCCGGTCACCGGGGTGCATTACCTGGTGGCCGACCATCACCTCGGCCCCTGGCGGGTGGCGCCCGGTCCGTTCCTGACAGGGCGTTTGCCAGCGCAACGCTACGCGGGCAAGATCGTCGATACGGGCGAGGGCCTGGCGCTGATGGCGTTTCTGCATGACGATGAAAATGGAAAATTTATCGGGAAAATCATGGACCCTATTCCGTTGAGCCTTGATCCGCAAGGGCTGTTCGTTCCGGTCTGAGAGGCTTCCAGCTGGCCCGGTGCCGAGAGATTCAAACACCCTGACTGTGTTGTTGATCAAAAACGCCAACGGGTCATCGCGGGATAATCGCACCCCTATGGACAAGCAACACAGCAAGCAACGGATCGTGGTGGGTTTGAGCGGTGGCGTCGATTCGGCCGTCACGGCTTACCTGCTCAAGCAACAGGGCCACGAGGTCATCGGCATCTTCATGAAAAACTGGGAAGACGATGACGACAGCGAGTTCTGCTCGTCAAACATCGACTTTGTCGATGCGGCGGCGGTGGCCGACGTGATCGGCATCGAGATTGAGCACGTCAACTTCGCCGCCAATTACAAAGACCGCGTCTTCGCCGAGTTCCTGCGCGAATACCAGGCCGGGCGCACGCCGAACCCGGATATTTTGTGCAACGCCGAGATCAAATTCAAGGCGTTTTTAGACCACGCGATACGCCTGGGCGCCGAGAAAATCGCCACCGGCCATTACGCCAGAGTGCGCCAAAACGACGCAACCGGCCTGCATGAGTTGCTCAAGGGACTGGACCCGGCCAAAGACCAGAGTTATTTCCTGCACCGGCTCAACCAGGCGCAGCTGTCGAAAACGCTGTTCCCGGTCGGCGAGTTGCACAAAACCGAAGTGCGCCGCATTGCCGACGACATCGGCCTGCCGAACGCGAAGAAAAAAGACTCCACCGGCATCTGCTTTATCGGCGAGCGGCCTTTCCGCGACTTTTTAAACCGCTACATCGCCAAGGCGCCGGGGCCGATCAAGAACGACAGAGGCCGGATTCTGGGCGAGCATGTCGGCCTGTCCTTTTACACGCTGGGCCAGCGCCAGGGCTTGGGCATTGGCGGCGTCAAGGCCAAGGGGGCGGATCTGAAAGCGGCGCAGGCACGCGGCCAGCGCGGCGTCGGCGAGCATGAGCCGTGGTTTGTCGCGCGCAAAGACCTCGATACCAACACGCTGTGGGTGGTGCAGGGCCACGATCATCCGTGGCTGCAATCGACCCAATTGAGCGCGCAGGACTGCAGCTGGGTCGCGGGCCACGCGCCCGCGCTGGGCAGCATGGCCGCCAAAGCCCGCTACCGCCAGGCCGACGCCGCCTGCGAACTGGCCAGCGCCACGGCGGGCGGCTGCGAATTGATTTTTTCAGAGGCGCAATGGGCGGTCACGCCCGGCCAGTCGGCGGTGCTGTATCAAGGCGAAGTCTGCCTGGGCGGCGGCGTGATTGCGGCCAGCAATGTGCAGAACCAGCCCGGCGCCTGAAGCGGGCTGAGCCAGGCAGAAAAAAACCCCGGCAGCGATGGGCTGGCCGGGGTTTTGTTTGTGCGTCAGTCGTTGGAGCGTCAGCGACTGCCCAGCGACTGACTGCGGCAAATCAAAACGGAATGTCGTCATCCATGTCGTCAAAACCGCTCGAAGCCCGGGGCTGTGCGGGCGCTGGTGCGGGGCGCGGTGCCGGAGCGGGCGCAGCGGGACGGGCGGCGGCAGGCGCTGCGTACTGGCGCGGCTGCTGCGACTGCTGGGGCTGCTGCTCGTAGCCGCCGCCATAGCTGCCTTCACCGGCGGCCGGGCCGGGCGCGCCCATGCCCTGGCGGCTGCCCAGCATTTGCATCTGGTCGGCGCGGATTTCGGTGGTGTATTTTTCGGCGCCGCTCTGGTCGGTCCACTTGCGCGTGCGCAGGCTGCCTTCGACATAGACCTGCGAGCCTTTGCGCAGGTACTGGCCGACGATTTCCGCCAGACGGCCGTTGAACACCACGCGGTGCCATTCGGTGGCTTCCTTCATCTCGCCGGTCTGCTTGTCCTTCCACCGGTCGGTGGTGGCGATGGTGACGTTGGCGACCTGATCGCCGCTGGGAAAGGCGCGCATTTCCGGGTCTTTACCCAGATTGCCGACGATGATGACTTTGTTGACCGATGCCATAGTGCTCTTCTTTCAAAATTCCCCGGAGCGAAATCCCCGAAGTGCTGGCCCGGAGTTTAACTGGCCGGGCAGCACTGCGGGTCAGCCTCGGCCACAGAAATTCACGCCGGGCGGCCCGGCGCTTTCATCGGCCAGGCCACGCCCAGCCACAGCAGCATCAGTGCGCCGCAGGCCATGAACAAGCCCTGCGGGCCATGCGCCTTGGTCAGCCAGCCGCCGACGGCGCCACCGGCAAAAAAGCCCAGCGACTGCAGCGTGTTGTAAACCCCCAGCGCGGCGCCCCGCGCATGCGCCGGTGCCACCCGCGACGCCAGACTCGGCTGACTCGCTTCCAGCACATTAAAACCGCAGAAAAACAGCACCAACAGCGCCGCCAGCCAACCCAGGCCCGGCGCGCCCGCGCCCGAAGACCAGACCGTCCACAGCAAGCCGATTTGCACCAGAAAAATCAGCCCCACGGCGCTGAGAAACACCGCGCGCAAGTAGCCGCGCTTTTCCAGCGGAAACAGCGTCATGCCCATCACCAGAAAGGACGCCAGCACGGCGGGCAGATAAACCTCCCAGTGGCGCGATTTTTCCAGCCCGGCGGCCACCAGCAGCGCGGGCAGCGCGACCCACATCGCCAGTTGCACCGCGTGCAGCACAAAGACGCCAAAATTGAGCCGCAGCAGCGCCGGCTCCTTCAGCACTTCGAGCACACTGCCACGCTCGGCGCTGGCATGAATTTTCGGTTCAGCGGGCACCCACCACAGCACGATGGCAATGCCGGTCAGCGCCAAACCCCCGGTCAGCGCAAACAGCCCGTGCAGCCCGATGTGACCCGCCAGCCAGGGCGAAACCACCAGCGACAGCGCAAACATCAGCGCAATGCTGCCGCCAATCAGCGCCATCGCTTTGGTGCGGACTTCGTCGCGGGTGGTGTCGGCCAGCAGCGCCGTGACGGCGGCAGAAATCGCGCCCGCGCCCTGAATGGCGCGCCCGGCGATCAGCCAGTGCAAATCCGGCGCCCAGGCCGAAACGAAACTGCCCAGCGCAAACATCACCAGCCCGGCCACGATGACCGGCTTGCGCCCCCACCAGTCCGAGGCCAGCCCGAACGGAATCTGCAGAAAAGCCTGCGTCAAGCCGTAAATGCCCATCGCCAGGCCGACTCGCGCCGGATCATCGCCGCCGGGGTAGCGCGCCGCTTCCAGCGCAAACACCGGCAGCACCAGAAACAGCCCGAGCATGCGCAGGGCAAAAATCGAGGCCAGCGAAAAGCTGGCGCGCCGCTCGGTGGCGGTCATCGGAAATGAGGGGGCAGCGGAAACAGAAGACACAGTCAGACAGTCTCTCAAGGGAAATACACAAGGCCGACAGCCGTGGCCAGACGGGCTCAAGGGCGGACTCAAGCATGCGCCCAGACCGCCCGCACCGGCTGGTGCGTAGCCCCGTATTGTGCTTGAAAGTACCAGAACCGGCAGCGCGGCGCGCCCGGCAGGTCTATGATGGAAAGTTTGCAACGCCGTATCCCACAGTGAACTTCCCCCACGACCGCCAGCTCCCGCCGCCCCTTTTCCAGCCGCGCAAGGACGACCCCACGGGCCACACCGATGCGGCCTTGCGCCTTGAAAAAAGCTTTGGCGCCCAGGCCATCAGCATTCGCGGCGCGCGCACGCACAACCTGAAAAACATCGACCTGGACATTCCGCGCAACCAGTTGGTCGTTATCACCGGCCTGAGCGGCTCGGGCAAATCGTCGCTGGCATTTGACACGCTGTACGCCGAGGGCCAGCGCCGCTACGTCGAAAGCCTGTCCACCTACGCCCGGCAGTTTTTGCAGCTGATGGACAAGCCCGACGTGGACATGATCGAAGGCCTGTCGCCCGCCATTTAGATTGAGCAAAAAGCCACCAGCCACAACCCGCGCTCCACCGTCGGCACGGTGACGGAAATCCACGACTACCTGCGCCTGCTGTTTGCTAGAGCCGGCACGCCGTTTTGCCCCGAACACGATTTGCCGCTGCAGGCGCAGAGCGTGGCCGAAATGGTCGATGCGGCGCTGGCCCTGCCCGAAGGCACGCGGCTGATGATCCTCGCGCCCGTCGCCCGTGAGCGCAAGGGCGAATTTGCCGACCTGTTTGAAGCGATGCAGGCGCAGGGCTATGTGCGCTTTCGCGTCGATGGCGAGATTTACGAATTCGACGCGCTGCCCAAGCTGAAAAAAACCGAAAAGCACAACATCGACGTGGTGATTGACCGGCTCAAGGTGCGGCTGGAGCCAGAGCCGCCGCCGGAAGCGCAAGCCGAAGCCGCCCCGCCGCCCGCCCTGCGCCAGCGCCTAGCCGAAAGCTTTGAAGCGGCGCTGCGACTGGCCGAAGGCCGGGCGCTGGCGCTCGAAATGGACAGCGGCGCCGAACACCTGTTCAGCGCCAAATTCTCCTGCCCGGTGTGCAGCTACTCGCTCAGCGAAATGGAGCCGCGCCTGTTCTCGTTCAACTCGCCGGTCGGCGCCTGCCCCGGCTGCGACGGGCTGGGACACAAAGACTTTTTCGACCCGGCGCGGGTCGCGGCTTTTCCGTCGCTGAGCCTGGCCAGCGGCGCGATTAAAGGCTGGGACCGGCGCAACGCCTACTATTTTTCGCTGCTGGAGAGCCTGGCGCGCCATTACAAATTCGACCTCGACACCGCTTTTGAAGACCTGCCGCCCGAGGTGCAGCAGGTGGTGCTGCACGGCTCGGGCGCGGAAGAAATCAAGTTCAGCTACCTGATGGACTCGGGCCAGACCGTCGGCAAAAAAGTCGCCAAAAAGCACCCGTTTGAAGGCGTCATCAGCAACTTCGAGCGCCGCTACCGCGAGACCGATTCCAGCGCCGTGCGCGAAGAACTCGCCCGCTACCGCAGCGTCCAGCCCTGCCCCGACTGCGGCGGCACGCGCCTGCGCCGCGAGGCACGCCATGTGTTTTTAGTCGGTGCCCACGCCAGCCAGCGTAAAACCCTGCACGAACTCAGCCACCTGACGCTGCGCGAGAGCTTTGACTATTTCAGCCGCTTGACGATGCAGGGCGCGAAAGCCGAAATCGCCGCCAAAGTGGTGCGCGAAATCGGCCTGCGGCTCAAATTCCTCAACGACGTGGGCCTGAATTACCTCAGCCTGGACCGCAGCGCCGAAACCCTCTCGGGCGGCGAATCGCAGCGCATCCGGCTGGCCTCGCAGATCGGCAGCGGGCTGACGGGGGTGATGTACGTACTGGATGAGCCGAGCATCGGCCTGCACCAGCGCGACAACGACCGGCTGATCGGCACACTGAAACACCTGCGCGACATCGGCAACAGCGTTTTGGTCGTCGAGCACGACGAGGACATGATCCGCGCCGCCGACCACGTCATCGACATGGGGCCGGGCGCGGGCATCCACGGCGGGCGCGTGATGGCGCAGGGCACGTTTGACGAGGTGCGGGCCAATCCGGCGTCGCTTACCGGCCAGTACCTGGCGGGCACGCTGCAAATTAGCGTTCCCAGGCAGCGCACGCCCTGGCTGCCGACCATCAGAACCAGCGACGACTCCGAGAAAAAGAAAGCCCCGCCAAAAACCCCGCGCTTTGCCCCCAGCCCGGCCGCCGAGCGCCGCGCCGCCCGCGAGGCCGTCCACCAAGCCACGCTGGGCGAGATGCAGGCGCTGCGCGTCATCAACGCGACCGGCCACAATTTAAAAGGCGTGAGCGTGGAATTCCCCGTCGGCCTGTTCACCTGCGTGACCGGCGTGTCCGGCTCGGGCAAATCGACGCTGGTCAACGACACGCTGTACGCCGCCGTGGCCCAAACGCTGTACCGCGCCCACGAAGAGCCTGCGGCCCACGAGGCCATCGAGGGCATAGAGCATTTCGACAAGGTCATCAACGTCGATCAGTCGCCGATTGGTCGCACGCCGCGCAGCAACCCGGCGACTTACACCGGCCTGTTCACGCCGATCCGCGAGTTGATGGCCGAGATGAACACCGCCAGAGAGCGCGGCTACGGCGCGGGGCGTTTCAGCTTTAATGTCGCGGGCGGGCGCTGCGAAGCCTGCCAAGGCGACGGCGTGGTGAAGGTGGAAATGCACTTTTTGCCCGACGTGTACGTGCCCTGCGACGTGTGCAAGGGCCAGCGCTACAACCGCGAAACGCTGGAAGTGCAGTACAAAGGCAAAAACATCGCCCAAATCCTCGACCTGACCGTCGAAACCGCCGCCGAGTTTTTCAAGACCGTGCCGACGATTGCGCGCAAGCTGCACACGCTGCTCGACGTGGGCCTGAGCTACATCAAGCTGGGCCAAGCCGCCACCACGCTCTCAGGCGGCGAGGCGCAGCGCGTGAAACTCGCACTGGAACTGAGCAAGCGCGACACCGGCCGCACGCTCTACATTCTGGACGAGCCGACCACGGGCTTGCACTTTGCCGACATCGCGCTGCTGCTCAAAGTGCTGCACCAGCTGCGCGACGCAGGCAACACCATCGTGGTGATCGAGCACAACCTGGACGTGATCAAGACCGCCGACTGGCTGATCGACATGGGGCCGGAGGGTGGCGCGGGTGGCGGGACGGTGGTGGGCGTGGGCACGCCGGAAGAGCTGGCGGCGAATCCTGAGAGTTTTACGGGGCGGTATCTGGCGCGGCTGCTGGAAAATTGAACTATGAATTCGTCCATTTCCTGTACAGTCGTTTTGAATTTCAAAGGAGCTTGTGATGTCCAGGGTTAAGTCACTGACAGTATCTGGCTACAAGTCCATCCGCGAACTAAAAAATTTCCCGCTCAACTCCCTGAACGTACTGGTCGGCGCCAACGGGGCGGGCAAAAGTAACTTCATCAATCTGTTTCGCCTGCTTAATGAAATGTACGAGCAGCAATTACAACTCTACGTACAAAAGCAGGGCGGGCCGGATGCGCTTCTGCACTTTGGGCGAGGCACGAGTGAGCGACTGCATGCTGAGTTCTATTTTTCAGCGAATGGATACAAGTTTGATTTAGTGCCCACTTCAGATAACCGTTTAGTTTTTGAACTTGAACAAAGCTGGTTCGGAGGGGTTTTTTACAAAACTGCGTCAAGTTCAACATTGGGAATAGGCCATACCGAATCAAAGTTGAAAGATGCAAAAGACAGATACTCACATTATGTCCGTGGATCAGTCAGCAACTGGCGCGTTTATCACTTCCACGACACCAGCGAGACCGCCAAAGTCAAGCAGCGCCATGCAGCCAATGACAACCTGCGGCTAAAACCCGACGCCGCCAATCTGGCCGCCTATCTGCGCATGCTCCAAGAAAAGCACGCTGCGGAATACCAGCGCATCATCGAAACCATCCGGCTGGTCATGCCCTTTTTCGATGACTTTGTGCATAGACCCGGCGACCCGGAGTATGTGGAACTGGAATGGCGGCAAAAAGGCAAGCCAGATACCCCGTTCAAGGCGCACATGCTGTCGGACGGCAGCCTGCGCTTCATTTGCCTGGCCACTTTGCTGTTGCAACCGGTGTCACTGCTGCCAGACACCATCCTGATTGACGAACCCGAACTCGGCCTGCATCCCTACGCCATCACCGTGCTGGTGGACATCTTCAAACAGGTGGCCGAAGACAGGCAACTGATTGTCTCCACCCAGTCCGTCGAGCTGGTGAATGAGTTGTCACCGCAAGACGTGGTGGTGGTTGACCAGGAAGATGGGGCTTCAACATTTCGGCGCTACACCGAAGAGGAACTGTCGGGCTGGCTGCAAGAGTATTCGATGGGCGAAATATGGAAACGCAACATTCTCGGCGGGAGACCATGACATGGTGGAAGTCATCGTCTTCGCCGAAGGGCAGACCGAAGAAAAGTTCATCAAGCAAGTGGTGGCACCCGCACTGCGTCATTTGCAGGTATTTGTGAAGCCGCAAACCTTGAACACCTCGCAGACCACCAAAGGCGGAGCGGTCACATTTGACCGCTTGAAATTCAACGCCAGAAACACGCTGAGGCAACACCCGAATGCGGTGCTGAGCACCTTTTTAGACCTGTACGCGCTGGACAAGGATTTCCCTGCCTTTGAAGAAGCGAAGAAGCAGCGGGACGTTTACGCCCGCGTTGCCTGTCTCCAGCGGGCGCTGAATGCGGCCATCGTGGCACAGGTTCAATGTCGGCCTGAACGCTTTGTTCCGCATATTCAGCCTTACGAATTTGAGGGCTTGCTGTTCTCCGATGTGCAGGCCTTGAGCGCCGTGGAGCCGACCTGGGGCAAGAGCCTCAACGCTCTAACAACCATGCGTGCCTCAGCCGATACGCCTGAACATATCAACGACGGCTACGCCACGGCACCGTCCCGGCGGCTAGAAGGCTTGCTGCATCCAAAGTACAAAAAGACCACGCATGGCCCAAGGGCTGCCGAGCGAATTTCACTGGAAGTCATCGAAAGAGAATGCAGGCACTTTAAAACCTGGATGGATGCTTTGAGAGGTTTGGCAAGCCCATCTTAAGTTTTACGGGGCGGTATCTGGCGCGGCTGCTGTAGTGCTCGCGCCGCTCCTGTGAACGGCTACGCCCCGCCGCCCCGGCTGGACTCCCCAGCGGAATACCACCAGCCTGCTCAACCCACCTTGAGCAGCGCGATCAGCGCGCCCAGATCTTGATCCAGGCGCTGCAGGTTTTCCCGCGCTGCGCGCCTTGAACAATGTGGTCTCGCGCACACTGACATCCAAGCAGGTGGAAAGCATATTACGCGAAGAAGGCGCTAAAAAATCCTGGCAGCTGGGCCAAATCGCCACGCGCAGCGATAGCGCCGACGCCCTGCAAGTGGAGATTTCAGGTGGCGCCGAGCTACCCGTGGCGACTGGGCGAACTGATGGCGCGGGAGGCCCATCGGGCCAGCAATCTGGCGCAATGGAAGGTGGCGCGAATTCCGCCGTTGCGCGCGTTGCCGGAAATCACTTTAAGGCCCGCCGACGCGGCAGACCGGCCAGAAAATCAACGCAAAGGTCAATAACGGCGCCCGGCGAGCAGACCGACCAGCACGCCCACGCCAGCGGCGATGCCGATGGCCGTCCAGGGCGACTCATGCACGTAGTCATCGGTGGCCTGGGCGGCGGCACGGGTTTTGTCCCTGAGTACGGATTCAGCATCGGCCAGGCGCTCTTTGGCGTCGCTCAGGCGGATCTGGGCGCGGGTGCGCAGGTCGGCGATTTTGTCGCCCGCCTGCCCGGCCGTGGCCGAAAGCACTTCTTCTGCATCAGAGATCACGCCCTTGATATTCGAGACGAGTTTTTCTTGGGATTCGAGGCCGCAGTTCAGCATGGTGAAACTTTCAAAAATAAAAACTCAAGCCTATCAGATTGCCCATGTAGCAGTGCGCGATATACATGCATCACCATGTATTTTTTGGGCAAAAATGAATCGGCTCAGCAGTCAGCGGCCGTATGTGGAATGCCGGCCAGCGCGCTGAGCGTCAAGCAGCTGGCGGGTTTTATGACGGACGCGCCGCCTGCAGCGCGTCGCGGGTCTTCACGGCTTCGCGGCGCGCGGCACCGGCAAAATCCGCCCCTTGCGAGGCGTACAGAATCGCCCGCGACGAGTTGACGATGATGGGCGCGCCGGGACGCCAGCCCGCCTTCACCGTCGCCACCGCGTCGCCGCCCTGCGCGCCGACGCCAGGAATCAAGAGCGGCACGGTCGGCGCGACGGCGCGCACGCGCTCGATTTCCGCCGGGTAGGTCGCACCAACGACCAGCCCCAACTGGCCGTTCAAATTCCACGGGCCTTGCGCCAGCCGGGCAATGTGCTCGTACAGCAGCGGCTCGCCGTCCACCGAAGCCAGGCGCTGATTTTGAAAATCGTCGCCGCCGGGGTTCGACGTGCGGCAGAGCAGAAAAGCGCCCTTGCCGTGGTATTTCAAATACGGCGTGACCGAGTCAAAACCCATGAAGGGCGAGAGCGTGACCGCGTCGGCGCCGTAGCGCTCGAAGGCTTCAATCGCGTACTGGGCGGCGGTGCTGCCGATGTCGCCGCGCTTGGCGTCCAGGATGACCGGCACCAGCGGCGCGGCTCGGCGCATGTGGGCGATCAGGCGTTCCAATTGCTCTTCGGCGCGGTGCGCGGCGAAGTAGGCGATTTGCGGCTTGAAGGCGCTGACCAGATCAGCCGTCGCATCGACGATGGCGGCGCAGAAATCGTAGATTTTGCTGGCGTCGCCGTTCAATTGGCCGGGAAATTTGGCCGGTTCAGGATCCAGGCCGACGCACAGCATGGAGTTGTTTTGGCGCTCTGCGGCGCCCAGCATGTCGAGAAAAGTCATGCGCCGATTGTAAGAAGTCCGGCCGCAGCCTGGCTACGGTGCCTCTGTCAGGCTCATCGCCAGGCACAGGTCGGCCCAGGCTTTGGCCTTGTCTTCGGATTTGCGCAGCAGGTAGGGCGCGTCGTAGGTGACGATGGCGCGGGCGCCGTGCAGCGCATGAACCTTGCCGCGCAGCTTGCCGAACGGCTCGCCGGTCGGCAGCAGGGCCAGCGCGGCCAGTCGGCCCATGATGAGCACGATGTCGGGCTGCGTCTGCGCCACCAGCGCGGCCAGCGCGGCGGAAAATTCCGGCGTGACGGCGCCCGCGCCCTGACGCACCAGCGGCGCCAGCAGCGCCAGCGCGGCATGCGGGAGCCGGGCGGCGCGCAGCATGTTGTCGAGCAGCTGGCCCGCGTCGCCGTCAAACGCGGAAAAAGAAGCCAGCGCGCCGTCCGGCAGCGCCGTCGGCGGCGTTTCGGCCAGCACCAGCCAGCGGGCGCCGCCGCTGGTCTGGGCGCTCTGGGTAATTTCGGCGCCCGGCTGGGTTGCGGCGGTTTTGGCGTACAGCGGCTGGGCCTCGCCGAGCAGCCAGGCGGCGGGCTGAACGCCCGGCGTTTCGGGGCGCACGGAAAGGGCGGAAGCAGCGCCAGCGCCGGAAGCCGGAGCGGCTGGCAAACCGGCGGACTGGCGGCCATCCGGCGCGCTGGCGGCTGGCGTCGGGGTCACGGGCCGCTGCGCAGCCGGACGGGAAACCGGCGGCAGCGGCGAAACCGGCGCTTGAATTGCCTGAGCAGGCGCCCGCAACCCGGCGGCACGGGCCGCCTCGTCCTGCGCCGCAAAACTCTCCCGCGCAGGCGGCAATTCGGCCAGCGGCGCTTCGGGCAGCCAGACATGCACGCCCATTTCCAGCAGCATGGCGCGCTGGCGCGTATCCAGATTCAGGCTGGCAGGATTCATCGCAGCAGGATTCATCAAAGAGGACGACAGCGGCGTCATCGGATGGGCGCCCGTCACGGCGTCAGCGCCAGGCTCATCACCAGCGCGTCTTCGCCCTGCGGGTGGGACGCGCTGGCCGGGTAGTAGCGCGGGCGCGTGCCGACATGGCCAAAGCCGTGGCTTTCATAGACCTTGCGGGCGCGGGTGTTGCCGACGCGCACTTCCAGCCACAGCCACTCGGCGCCCTGACCGCGCGCCCAGATGTCCAGCGCGTCCAGCATCACCCGCGCCCAGCCTTCGCCCTGATGCGCCGGGGCCACGGTGATGTTGAGCAGATGCACCTCATCGACGCCCTTCATCGCGACAAAATAGCCCAGCACTTCGGGGCCTTGCGGCGTATGGGCCACCAGCAACTGCGCCTGATAACCGGCGCTGAGCGAGTCGGTGAAATTGGCTTCGCTCCACGGCTGCTCGTAAGCGCTGCGCTCGACCTGCAGCACCGCCGCCAGCCAGGCGGGCGTCATGGCTTCAAACTGGACTTCAACGGGGTGCAGGACTGCGTTCATGGCAAAAAATGGCGGCTTCAGCCCGCCTGGTCGGGAGTGGAGGGAATCGGCGCTGCTGCCAGCGCCAGCAGCGCGGCCTGCGCGGCATCAAGCTTGACCTGGGCGCGCTCGTCGGTGGTCAGCGCCACCTTGTCGCGCACGTACAGCGGCAGCGCCAGCGCCGCTTCGACGCAGTGACCGGCAGCGGCCAGCGCGGGCGCCAGGCGCAGCATTGCGGTGGCTGTCGGCAGCGCCTGAACGCATTCAAACGCAGTCACGCCCGCAGGCAGGCGCGCCGCATAGACGCCGAACACATTGCCCGCCAGCAGCCGGTCGGCGGCCTCGGGCTGCAGATTCTCGGGCCTGATCAGCGCGCAATCGCCCAGCGACTGCCAGCCGCCGCCGCTGAATTCATAGCGCTGCACGTACATCTCGTCCATGCGCGCATCAAGCAGCGCCGTCACGGTGAAGGATGGCGGCGCGCTGGCGCCCGCAGCGGCGGCCGCGCTAGCAACAGCAACAGCAACAGCAACATCACCATCGCCAGCCGGGCCGAACCGGGCAAAGCGCGCCTCTTCGGCCACCGCCATCAGCGTATCGATGGGCAGCACGGCGATTCCGGCGCCCTGGTTCGCGCCAAAGGCCAGTCCCTGCGCCACCGCACAGGCCGTGCGCAGGCCGGTGAACGAGCCCGGCCCCCGGCCAAAGGCAATCGCGTCGAGCTCGCCCAGCGTCAAACCGGCCTCGTCCAGCAGCGCCAGAATCGCCGGGATCAGGGTGGTCGAAGCCAGCGCGCCGCCGGGGCCGTTGTGCTGCCAGACGCGGGCGCCGTCGGTCAGCGCCACCGACAGACGGTCGGTGCTGGTGTCAAAGGCAAGAAATTTCAGGGGATGGGACATCAAATAAGGCGCTTTCGCATAACAGACGGGCGCAGGCTGCAAAACGGCTGATTATCCCGTCTGGCGCCGCAACACGCGCCAAAACACCGTGTCAGCGCCAGAAAATCCCCGTGGCACCGATAATCAGCCCATGCTTTTTACCTCCCTTTGCGTTCGGCCCGGCAGCGGTTTTAGCGCCCGGCCCACGCTGCGCCTGGCCGCCAGCGCGCTGATGGCGCTGGCCGGACTCGGCGCCCTGCCCGCCCGCGCCCAGAGCCTGCCGCCCGAAGTCCAGACCCAGCTGGCCCGCGCCAAAGTGCCGCCCGACGCGCTCGCCGCCCTGGTCATCGACGCCACGCCCGCGCCCGGCGGCCAGAGCGCCCCCGGCAACAAGGCCGCGCCGCTGCTGAACTGGCGCGCCAGCAGCGCCATGAGCCCGGCCTCGGTGATGAAGCTGGTCACCACTTACGCCGCGCTGGAGCTGCTCGGCCCGGCCTACAGCTGGAAAACCCCGGTCTATGCCGACGGGCCGATAGCCAACGGCGTGCTCAAGGGCAACCTGATCATCCAGGGCCAGGGCGACCCCAAGCTGGTGATGGAGCGCCTGTGGCTGCTGCTGCGCCGCGTGCAGGGGCTGGGCATCAAGAGCATCAGCGGCGACATCCTGCTCGACCGCAGCGCCTTTTCAAGCGCGCCCCAAAGCCCCGGAGATTTCGATGGCGAGGCGCTGCGCCCCTACAACGCCCTGCCGGACGCGCTGCTGGTCAACTTCAAGTCGGTGGTGATGACGCTGGTGCCGCTGCCCGGCGGCGCCAGCGCCAGCGTCAGCTACGACCCGCCGCTGGCAGGCGTGCAGATGCAGGCCAGCGTGCCGCTGTCGGCGGCCAGCCCAGCCGGTTGCGGCGACTTCCGGGCGCAGCTGAAAGCCGATGTGGCCGACCCGCTGCGCATTGCCTTCAAGGGCAGCTACCCGGCCGCCTGCGGCGAAAAAGTCTGGTCTGTCGCCTACCCGGATCCAGCCAGCTTCGCGCCGCGCGCCATTGCCGGGCTGTGGCAGGAAATGGGCGGCAAGCTGGGCGGGCGCGTGCGCGACGGTTTGGCGCCGCCCGGCCTGAAGCCGCTGTTTGAACTGGAGTCGCCGCCGCTGGCCGAGGTGATCCGCGACATCAACAAATACAGCAACAACCTGATGGCCCAGCAGCTGTTTTTGACGCTGAGCCTGCAGCGCCCCGGCGGCGCCAGCAACGAAGGCTCGCGCGAAGCGGTGCGCGCCTGGTGGCAGGCACGTTTTGGGGCGCAGGAACCGGCGCCGGTGCTGGACAACGGCTCCGGCCTGTCGCGCCAGGAGCGCATCTCGCCGCAGGCGCTGGCGCGCATGCTGCAGGCGGCCTACGCCTCCGGCGCGATGCCCGAGCTGATGGCCTCACTGCCGATTTCCGGCGTTGATGGCACCTTGAAGCGCAGCAAGTCGCCCATTTCACAAGGCGGCGCACACCTCAAAAGCGGCACGCTGCGCGACGCCACCGCGCTGGCGGGCTATATCGACGCCCCCGGCGGACGGCGGCTGATCGTCGTCGGCCTGATCAACCATCCGAACGCGCCCGCCGCCCGCCCCGCCCTCGAAGCGCTGGTGGACTGGGCCATCCAACAAGGTAACAAATGAGTTTTTCGATGTTTTCCAGCCTGACCGACGTGATCGGCACGCTGGCCGCCTGCCTGACCACGGCCAGCTTTTTGCCGCAGGTCTGGCTCAGCTTCAAGACCCGCGATGTCAGCGGCGTGTCGCTGAGCATGTACAGCGTGTTCACCGTCGGCGTGGCGCTGTGGCTGGCTTACGGCCTGCTGCTGGACGCCTGGCCGGTGGTGATTGCCAACGTCATCACGCTGGTGCTGGCGCTGCTGATTCTGGCCATGAAGCTCAAATACGGCAACAAGCCGGGCGCAGCCGCTGCCCCCGGCGCCCCGGCGCCAGCGTGCCGGGCCTGCGGCAAATGAGCCGGGGCCGCCCGCCGTCGGCCCGCTCTTTTCAGGCGCCAGCCATCAAGCCCCGCATCGTCAGACACCGATAATTGACAGTCCGACCCGCCGCCAGGCCCGCAGCGCCTGTGGCGGCTTTCTTTTTTTCCAGCCCCTAAAAAACACCATGACCCAAGCCATCGCCTGCCCCCAATGCACGCTTGAAAACACCTACCCCGACGGTGCCAACTACGTCTGCGCCGACTGCGGCCACGAGTGGCCAATGGCCGCCGCCCCGGACACCGAAGACGACGCCGACGCCGTCGTCAAGGACTCGAACGGCAACGTGCTGGCCGACGGCGACAGCGTGGTGCTGATCAAGGATCTGAAAGTCAAAGGCTCATCGACGACGCTGAAGATGGGCACCAAGGTCAAGAGCATCCGCCTCGTCGGCGGCGACCACGAGGTGGACTGCAAGATGGACGCGGGCAGCTTTATGCTGAAGGCGTGCTTTCTGAAGAAGGTGTGAAGCTGAACAAAACCGCTAGGGCGTCACGGTCAGCAGCGTCCACATGCCCCGCGCGTAGTGGCCGGGAATATTGCAATACAGGATGTAGCGGCCCGGCTTCAGGGTCAAGGTAAGAGAGCCTTTTTTGCCGGGTTCCAGCTCGGCCACTTCGCCCAGATGGCCAGCAGCGTCTTCATCGACCTTGTTGCCGTCCTTGTCATACGGCAAAGGTGTCTGGCTATCCTTGATGGACGAAATGACCATCTCGTGCGGCATCTGGGTGGACGTGTTGCTCACCTCAAAAGTAAGCTTGCCCGCCGGAACTTTCTCAGATGACAGGCGGATCCCCACCGGCGCCATCGGCGTGGCGCCACCCCTGTGCCCCATGCCCATGCCCATCATTCCGTCATGACCCGGCATGCTCATGGCGCTCGCGCCCTTGTCCCAGAGTGAGACCTTGATGACGCGGCTGCCAGCCCATACCGGCGCAACCGACAAGGCGGCAGCGAATCCGCCAGCCACGACCAAGCAGTTTCTGCGTGTGAGTTTCATCAGTTTGCGCGTGAAACCTCGGCCTTCAGGCCGGGGAGGTAGAGCGCGGAACACGAAGTGTTCCTTGCTGCGGTGGCGTACCTGTCGCGTCCGTTTTTGCCACCAGTTGATAACCGTATCCATCGCCGCGCTGCACGACGGTGCAATAGCTGTGGGATACACCTTGAACCAAACCATGACAGGTTTGAATATTGAAGTTGCCCGATGCCCTGATTGCAACCCGTCCGGTGTAGCTGCCTGCCCTCTTGCCTTGAGTGACTTCGGCTTTCACCATATCGCCCGTCTGAAAACCCTGGATGCTTTTTGAACGGGTCAGATAGCCGCGCACGCAGCCAAACTTGTCCAGCCGGGTGCGCTGATAACTGCCGCGCCCCATTGCCTTGATGCACAGCGTCGGCTTGCGCCAGCCGGTCATTGCGTTCACATAGCCGACACAGGCAGCATCGAGCGCATGGGTTTTAGGAATGTTGAACTGGCTCCGATTGAATTTTGTTCTGCCGCCGGAGGCGGTTTCAACAGCAAGACCCGTCGCCTTGAGGGCGTTGACCAGCGCCCAGCGAGTTGCATTGACGGCAGCAGCATCCTTGAGCGGACGCTTGGCTTGGGCCTGAATACGTTTCAAACGCTCGGGCTGTTTCCTCAAAAAGTCTTCAATACTTGTGGCCCCTTTTTGCTGATTGCAGCATTGACAAGCCAGCGCCAGATTGCTGATGCGGTTTGAACCGCCCTTAGACCTGGGCTGGATGTGCTCAATTTGCAGCGGCACGTTCTTGGCGCCGCAGTAGGCGCAAGTGCGGCCCCACTTTTCCAGCAGATACTCGCGGACTTCGTAGCCCGTCAAGGTGCCCTGCTGGTACTGCACGCCTTCAATTTCCGGATTCTCCAGTGCCTGCATGTCAAAGCGCACCAGTTCGGTACTGATGCTTGACACCGGGGCATACCGCTGGATGCGGTTCACCCAAGCCATGCTGGTATCAACCCGGTGTTGCAGGCTTGGCGCCAGCCAGCCTGACTTTTTGTTGCCCCTGTTCAAGAACCGGGGCGCACGGTAGCGCAAGTGACTGCGCCGCTGCCTGCGATGCCCACGCCGTGCCGTGAGTGCTTCGCTGATCTGTTTGCCACGGTGTACCAGCTCAAACAGGTTGATGACGGCCACGCCGTACTCTGCGGTTTCCCGCACCAAAGCCATGCCGGTGGTCTTGCTGCCGGGGTCAAGCTTGAAGCGCAGAGCCTGAAACTCGCCAGATTCAGCAAAGCGGTCAACGACGCGAATCGTGAACGGCAACATCTTGTGTACTCTGGCGCGACCGCGTTCCAGCAGCAATCTGGCCCGCTTTTCGGTGCAGGGCATCAGTGGCCTGCCTCCTCTATCCAAAACAAATGCTGCCATTTCAAAACCTTCTGCCCTTACGGGCCTTGTGACGTAAGCCTTTCGGCAAATCTCCCCTCGGGACTGTCAGCAACCGGCTCCTACCCTTGCGAGTAGCGACTAAAACCTTCAACCCTTTACCCTTGGTCTGCATGATTAAAGCCTTGCAGAGCAGCAAACTGAGGAAGCATTTGCTGGTGCGTCTTAACGACCCATTGCTAACGTAGCGGGCTGGTTACCGCTTTCCCTGTTTCAACCTGGCTCGTTGTTTTTGGACTTCAAGCTCCGGCCTTTAGGCTGGGGTGGTTGACCGGAATTTTCCTTTTTGACGTTTGATTCACTGACCTGCGCCGATGCACTATCGGCCCAGGCCAGCGCCAAGCGCTTGATTCAGGTCATGCGGCAGGCGGCCGAAACTGAAGCGGCAAGTGCTGCTCAAAAAAGGAAAAAGGCGGTATCAAGCCGGGTCAGCGGGCGCTTTAGGCTGAAAGCGCGCTTTCCGAAGAAGGTTTGAGCGCCTGCAGCTGCTGCAACACCAGGCGGGCGGTGGCAAGATTGGTCGCGCACGGCAGGTTGTGGACGTCACAGGCCCGCACCAGCGCGTTGATATCGGGCTCGTGCGGCTGCGAAGTCATCGGATCGCGAAGAAAAATGATCGCATCGACCTGACGCATGGCGATGCGCGACCCTATTTGCAAATCGCCGCCGAACGGGCCGCTTAGCAAACGCTCAACCTGCAGGCCGGTCTCGTCCATCAGTCGCTGCCCGGTGGTGCCGGTGGCGCAGAGCTCGCAGGTTGAAAGATAGCTGAGGAATTCCTTGGCCAGCGTGATGATGTCGGTTTTTTTGCCATCGTGGGCAATGAGTGCCAGCCGAGGTGATGTCATGAAAGTAGCGCCTTTAGGGTTGAAGCAAAGAACTGTCGAAAAACTGCGAGCCACTGTACCTTTTCCTGCAGAGCGCCCGACGCAGGCGCTCTGAAAACCTGAATTCGGCAAAGCATTTGCCGATTTTTATCGGCCAACGCGGCTTTTTAGGGCAGCCGCTTCTCCAGGAAAAAGCGCAGCATCTCCTCGGTCGCGTCCGGCCCCTGCGCGTCGGTGTACGAGCCTTGCGCGCTGCCGCCCGACCAGGCGTGGCCCGCGCCATGCACCACCCAGTGCTCGGCCACCACGCGCCCGTCGGCGTGCTGGTAGCGGTGCTGGCTGTACTCGCGCCCGTTGCGGCTGCGCTTGCGCTGGTGCTCTGACTTCAAGGCGCCAGCGCTGGCGGCCACAACATGCTGGCCGTTAGACGGATGAACAACCGCATCCTCGTCACCGTGAAAGACGATGGTCGGCGGGCTGGCCTTGCTGCGCGGACTGGCGGCGGCGGCGCCGTTTTTCATCGCGCCGAAGGCCGAGGGCATGTCCGTCGCCGCGCCGGTCGCCAGGCCGGAATGCACGCCGACGGCGGCAAACAGCTCGGGGTAGGCGTCGCCCAGAATCGCCGCCATCGCGCCGCCCGCCGACAGCCCAGCGACATAAACGCGCTGCGGGTCGATGGCGTGGCTGGCCATCACCGCCCGCGTCATGCCCGCCAGCAAGGCAGGTTCGCCCCGGCCGCGCTTTTGGTGGTTGTGCTTGAACCAGTTCCAGCAGCTGGACGCGTTGGCGCGCTGCGTCTGCGCCGGGTACAGCACGTAAAAGCCGCGCAGGCGCGCCGCCTCGTTCATGCCGGTGCCTGCGGCGAAATCGTCCGGGTTTTGCGTGCAGCCGTGTAGCATCACCACCAGCGGCAGCGGCTGGCCGTCGGCGGCGGCTGGCGGAATGTAGAGCTTGTAGTCGCGCTTGCCCGCGCTGGCGTCGCTGTGACTGCCGGTGATGAACTGGCCCGCCGGGCCGGGGTTCAACGGCGCAACTGGCGCAACTGGCGCGCTGGCGCCGCCCGCCGCGCTGGACGCTGGCGCCGCCTCCCCGGCCGCCGCGTTCGATGCTGGCGCTGACTCCCCGCCAGCCGCGTTCGATGCTGGCGCCGCCGCTGCGGGCGACTGTTGCGGCCACGCTTCGCGCCAGACTTCACGCGCCTGCACGTCAATCACGTCGCGCATGGCAAAAGTCGTCGGCGCGGTAAAAGCAGTGGGCACGGCGGCGGCCGCGCCGCTGAGCGCGGACTGAATCGCCGCTGTCGCCGCCTGCAGGTCGCCGCTCTGGGTCAGCCGGGTCGCCTCGGCCATCAGCTGCTGAAAGGACGCGCTCGCCGGATGGCCCTGCAGCGCCTCGGGCAGGGACACAGCGGGAAATCCGCCGGGCAAACCCGTCTGGCCGGACTGGCTGGCGGCCTGCGCCAGCCGGGCGGCCTCGCGCATCAGGCGTTGAAAAGTGGCGTTCATGGCATTTCCTTTCGGTTTCAAAAGAACAGGGGGAAAAATCAGCGGATGCGGCCCGCCAGCGCCGCCTTGACCGCCGCGCTGGCATGCAGCGCGCCGAGCACGACGACCGAATCAATCGCCGCCAGCGCCAGCTCCGGGCTGACATCAAGCGCGATGCTGGCCAGACCCAGAATGCGAATTTGCAGCGTCTCGCCGGAGGCCTGCACGGCGCGCAGGTCGGCGGCGCTGAAATGCTGGATGCCCAGCACCAGCGTTTTGCGCGCCACCACCTGTTTCACCGCATCGGCATGAACGGCGAGCTGGTTGCGGATGGCGGTGCGGATCAGGTCGGTGCGGTTGGCGTAAAAGCCTTCCTGCACCAGCAAGTCGATCTGGCCCAGATCGACGTAGCCGAGGTTGATGGTGATTTTTTCGTCGGCCGGCTTGGCGGCGGCGACGGAAGATGCGGTTTTAGGTGGCATGAAAGCCATCCTATCACCATCCAAGTGGATGGTAAATAACTATTTTTCAATAATGCGGCGGCAGGTCGTCGCCCGCGCGGCTAAAGCCCGTCGGGCCGGGTTCGGGCATTTGCTGGCGCAGCTGGGTGACTTCGCGCAGCAGCGCGTCGATTTGCTGCTGCTGGCGGATGATGACCTGGTTGAGCTGCTCCAGCAGGTCTTCGCTGAAGCTGGCCTTGATTTCGAGTTCGGTCAGGCGGTGGTCGATGGCGTCGGGGATATGCATCGCGCTATTGGACACGAATCAGCGGCGGCCTATAATTTTTTCCTTTTTCTGAAGAGGTTTTTTCATGTCCCCATCCGCCTTGTTAAGCCTCACATCCGGTCTGACCCTGGCCCTGCTGACACTGGGCAGCGCCCAGGCCCAGGAGCTGCAAACCGTCAAAATCGCCCACGCTGGCCCGACTTCCGGCGGCATCGCCCATATCGGCAAGGACACCGAAAACGGCGTGCGCCTGGCCATTGACGAGCTGAACACCCAGAACCTGGTCATCGGCGGCAAGAAGATCAAGTTCGAGCTGGTCGCCGAAGACGACGCGGGCGATCCGCGCCAGGCCACCGCCGTGGCGCAAAAGCTGTGCGACACCAAAGTCGCAGGCGTGATCGGGCATCTGCAGTCGGGCACCACGATTCCGGCGTCCAGCGTGTACAACAAATGCGGCATTCCGCACATCACCGCCTCGGCCAGCAACCCCGGCCTGACCAAGCCCGGCTACCCGACCACTTTTCGGCTGATTGCCAACGACAACGCGCTCGGCGCGGCGCTGGCGGTGTATGCCAGCGATGCCCTGCGCATCAAAAAAGTGGCCATCATTGACGACCGCACCGCTTACGGCCAGGGCCTGGCCGATGTGTTCAAGGCGACGGCAAAACAAAAAGGCATGGAAGTCGTCGGCGAAGAGTTCACCACCGACAAGGCCACCGATTTCATGGCCATCCTGACCAGCATCAAGAGCAAAAAGCCCGACGCCATTTTCTTCGGCGGCCTGGACGCGCAGGCTGGCCCGATGCTGCGCCAGCTGCAGCAGCTCGGCCTGGCCAATGTGAAGCTCTTTGGCGGCGATGCGCTGTGTACCGAAAAACTGCCCGAGCTGGCCAGCAAGGCGGGGACGGTTCACAACGTGACCTGCGCCACCGGCGGCGCCTCTATCGAAAAAATGCAGGGCGGCGCGGACTGGAAGAAAAAATACGACGCCCGCTTCCCCGGCCAGTTCCAGATGTACAGCCCTTACGCCTATGACGCGACCTTCGTGCTGGTGGACGCGATGAAGCGCGCCAACTCGGTCGAGCCCAAAGCCTACCTGCCCTTCATCGGCAAGACGCAGTTCAAGGGCGTGACCGCGAGCATCGCCTTCACCGCCAATGGCGAGCTGACCAAGCCCGCCGTCACGCTCTACACCTACAAGAACTACGCGCGCACCCCAATGAACTGAGCGCGGGCAGCGCTTTAACTCGCCGCCGCCCGGCCCAGCCGGTCGCGCACGCCGTCCCACTCGGGGCTGGCGGGCGGGTTTTCGATCCAGATCAGCCGGGCGCCCTGGTCGTCAAAACTGCGCAGCACGGCAAACAGCTGCTGGGCTGTGGCCAGCGCGTCGCCGGGCATGCGCCGGAACAGCACTTTTTCAGACTTGATGCGCAGCACGTCGCGGGCGTACACCGCAATGTGGGCGGCGTCGGCGCCGAGCAGGTCGAGCGCAGTTTGAATCGCGCCCGCGTCCATCAGCCGCACTTTGGCGTTGGGCGCGTAATGCGCTTCCAGCGTGCCGGAGGCGCGCGGCGCGCCGCCCGCTTCTTGCAGCAATTCATCTTTGGCCAGCACCGGCTCGCCGCAAGCGGCTTCGAGCTCGGCGCGAGTGAGCACGCCGGGGCGCAGCAGCACCGGGCGGCTGCGTGTGCAATCGACGATGCTGGACTCAATGCCGACTTCGCACGGCCCGCCGTCCAGCACCATTAAATCGTCGCCAAACTCCTGCGCCACATGCGCCGCCGTCGTCGGGCTGACGCGGCCAAAGCGGTTCGCACTCGGCCCAGCCACGCCGGTGGCGCAGGCCTTTAAAAATGCCAGCGCTACCGGATGATCCGGGCAGCGCAGGCCAATCGAGTTCTGCCCGCCCGCCGCCGCAGCGGCCACGCCGTCGCGGCGCGGCAGGATCACCGTCAGCGGGCCGGGCCAGAACGCCGCCATCAGGCGGGCGGCAAACGGCGGCACGCTGCTGGCGTAGTCGCTGACCTGCGCCGCGTCGGCCAGATGCACGATCAGCGGGTGGTCGGACGGGCGGCCTTTGGCAGAAAAAATCCCGGCCACGGCGGCGTCGCTGGACGCGTCCGCGCCCAGGCCATAAACCGTCTCGGTCGGAAAACCCACCAGTTCGCCCGCCTGAATGCGGGCGGCAGCGGCAAGAATCGCCTGCGGGTCGGTGCCGGACAAAATCATGATGGAGCGCCCACGCGCAAGCGCGCCATCTTCATGACAAGGCGTCCAGGCCGGGCAGGCCCAGAATCTGCATCGCCTGGCGCGCCGTGGCTTTCACGCTGGCGACATCGGCACTGGTGATGGTCAAATGGCCCATTTTGCGGGCCGAGCGGGCGTCACTTTTGCCATACAGGTGCAAATGCGCGCCGGGCAGCGCCAGCACCGCCGCCCAATCGGGCGTGCGGGCTTGGCCTTGCGCGTCAAACCAGATATCGCCCAGCAGGTTGAGCATGATCGCGGGCGAATGCTGGCGCGGCACGGGCAGCGGCAGACCGGCCATCGCATGCACCTGCAAATCGAACTGCGACATGTCGCAGGCGTCAATCGTGTAGTGGCCGCTGTTGTGCGGGCGCGGCGCCATCTCGTTGACCACCAGCGCGCCGTGTTCACTGCCATCGTCGATCACGAAAAATTCCACGCACAGCACGCCGACGTACTCAATGTGCGCCGCAATGGCGCGGGCGGCGGCCTGGGCGCGCTCGGCCAGCGCGGGCGCCATTGCGCCGTCAAACGACTCGGTGATGGCCAGAATGCCGTCCACATGCACGTTGTGCTGCGGCGCAAAGCCGACGATGGCGCCGTCCCAGCCGCGCGCCACGATGACCGAGCATTCAGCCTTCAGTGGCAACAGCTTTTCCAGCACGCAGGGCACTTGCGCCAGATTGGCCCAGGCGGCGGCGAGTTCGGCGGCGTTTTTGACGCGCACCTGGCCTTTGCCGTCGTAGCCCATGCGGGCGGTTTTCAGGATGCCGGGCAGCAGGTCGGCAGGCACCGCATCGAGCTGCGCCTGCGTCGTGATGACGGCATGCGGCGCGCAGGTCACGCCTGCGACACCGGCGCTGGCGGTGAAGTGCGATTTTTCTTCAATCCGGTTCTGCGCGATGGCGACGGCGGCGGCGCCGGGCGCGACCGGCAGCGTCGCGGCCAGCGTCTGCAGGGCGCTGGCGGGGACGTTTTCAAACTCGGTGGTGACGGCGGCGCACAGCGTGGCCAGTTGCGCCAGGCCAGCGGCGTCGCTGTAGCCGGTCTGAATGTGGTGATGGCTGACGCGCCCGGCCGGGCTGTCGGCGTCCGGGTCGAGCACGGCGGTGAAGTAACCGAGGCGCTGCGCGGCGTGGACAAACATGCGCCCAAGCTGGCCGCCGCCCATCACGCCCAGCGTCGCGCCGGGAAGAATCAAGGGCTTCACGGCGGGGGCGCTGGCACTGCTGGCCGCGCCCTCGCCCGGAGAAAGAGAGGACAACGCGCTCATAGCGGGGGCAGCGTCATGGCGCGGGCAGCGGCGGTTTGCTCGGCGCGGAAAACCTGCAGTTTTTCGGCCAGTTCCTTGTCGTGCAGCGCCAGCATCGCGACGGCAAACAGCGCCGCATTCGCCGCACCGGCCACGCCAATCGCAAACGTCGCCACCGGAATGCCTTTGGGCATTTGCACGATGCTGTGCAGCGAATCGACGCCCTGCAAATGCTTGCTCGCCACCGGCACGCCGAGGACGGGAACAATGGTTTTTGCCGCCAGCATGCCGGGCAAATGCGCCGCGCCGCCCGCGCCCGCGATGATGGCTTGCAGGCCGCGAAATGCTGCAGGATTTGCACCGCGTGCTGCATCGTGTCCCAGTCGCTGCTGGAGCCCATCACCACGCCCACGAGAGGGCTTGCCGGGTTGTTGGTTGTCGTCATAAAGAAGTTTCAAGTCGTATGGATTGCCGGCGGTGCGCCTGGAATCGGGGATTTTAAGGTGCTGGGGTCGTCCGCCTTGCGCTGAAGCAACACGGGCCGTTTCGCGTGCCTGCATGCTATCGTCGTGCCTGCAGCAGACAGGCAGCGCGCCCACCGCGCCGCACCGCCTCAAAAGCCCGTATCCACACCTTATTTTCCTCCACACCCATGATCGACGCCACCCTCGCCAATTTCAGAAACGAAGTGCTGACCGCTTCGCAAACCCTGCCCGTGCTGCTTGAGTTCTGGGCGCCCGGCGGCGACCCCGACGGGCTGCTTGGCCCGCTGCTGGAGCAGCTGGAAACCGCTTACGGCGGCAGCTTCAAACTGGTGCGAGTCGATGCCATCGGCCAGGAAAAACTCAGCGCCGCCTTTGGCATCCAGAGCGTGCCGACCTGCATCATGCTGGTCAACGGCCAGCCGGTGGACAGCTTTGCCGGCGTGCTGCCCGAGAGCGACATCCGCGCTTTCCTCGAACGCTACGTGCCGCCCGCCGCCGAAGAGGAACTGGCGCTGGAAACCTTCGACGATACCGACCCGCAAGCGGTTCTGCAAAAGCTGCAGGACGCCGTCACCGCCGCGCCCACCGACGACAACGCCCGCTTCGACTACGTCCGGCAGCTGCTGCTGCAGGGCCTGGAAGACGAGGCCAAAGTCGCCTTTGCGCCGGTGATTGCCCAGACCGGCGTGGTGCGCCGCTTTGATTCGCTGAAACGCTGGATGGACGCGCTCGATTTCGTCACCATCAACGCGCTGGGCGAGGACGCGGGCGCCGCTTTTGACGCCAGCATCGCCGCCAACAAGCGCGATTTTGACGCTCGCTTCGGCAAGGCGCGCTGGCTGATGGCCCAGCAGCGCTGGACCGAGGCGCTCGACGAACTGCTCGACATTTTGATGCGCGACAAGGTGTGGAATGACGGTCTGGCGCGCAAAACCTATATCGCCATTCTCGACATCATGGAGATGCCCAAGCCCAAGGTCGCCGACGGCCAGATTCCGCCGGAAGACGCGACCATCGCCACCTACCGGCGGCGTTTGAGCAGCGTGGTGTTGAGTTAAGCCCGCGCCAGCGCCTGAGCGGGAACGCCAGCCAGGCGCAAATCAAGCCGCCTGCGCTTGCTGCGCGCAGCCCGCCGCATCAAAGCGCGCAAACGGTCGCTGCTCGGCGGCCAGCACGCGCTGGGCGTTGAGGCTGGCAATGGGAATCGACGCATCGCGCGGAATGCCGCCGGACAGCTGCAGCGTCAGATAGCGGCCACAGCACACGCGCAAAAACGACGCGAAATTTTCGATGTCGGCGCGCTCGGCCATCAGCTCGTCGTGCAGCCGGGTGCAGAGCTGGGGCACGCTCAGGCGGTCACGGCGGGCGATGTCGTCGAGCACATTCCAGAACATGTTTTCCAGCCGGATGCTGGTGGCCATGCCGTGCAGCCGCACCGAGCGCACCCGGCTTTCGTACAGCGCCGGATCAGCGCCAATAAACACCTGACACATGTTGCATCTCCAGCTTGCTTGCTTGCGTTGTCGGACGGCCCCTGCGGGCCAGCCGGAATCATGCAGCAGCGGCTGGGCGGCGTCAATGCGTGATCTGCGTGCCCAGCAGCACCAGGAACTGGGCGATCCAAGCCGGATGCGCAGGCCAGGCGGGCGCCGACACCAGGTTGCCGTCGGTGTGAGCCGCGTCGATGGCGATGTCGGCGTAGGTGCCGCCCGCCTGCTCGACCTCGAAACGGCAGGCCGGGTAAGCCGAGCAGGTGCGCCCTTTCAGCACGCCCGCGCCCGCCAGCAGCTGCGCGCCGTGGCAGACGGCGGCGACCGGCTTATTCGCGTCAAAAAAGTGCTTGACCATTGCCACCACCGCCGGATAGGTGCGCAGATACTCCGGGCCTCGGCCACCGGGCACGACCAGCGCGTCGTAGCTTTCGACCGCGATGTCGGCGAACGTGGCGTTCAGCGCAAAGTTGTGGCCGGGCTTTTCGCTGTAGGTCTGCGCGCCTTCAAAGTCGTGGATGGCGGTCTTGATGGAATCACCGGCTTTTTTGTCCGGGCACACCGCATGCACCGTGTGCCCGACGGCCAGCAGCGCCTGAAAAGGCACCATCGTTTCGTAGTCCTCGCAGTAGTCGCCGCAAATCATCAGAATCTTTTTCGCTGCCATGTCTGTCTCCTGGGGGGTTGGGGTTGAGGCTTGATTCTTGGCCAAAGCGGCCCGCCCGTGGTGTTAGCGGGCTGTGACATCGGAGACAAAGCGGACTACAGGGAGAGATGCCTTCATCTTGCCAAGATTGAATTCAAAATAACTATTTGATTTCATTGGGTTTTTCTATACTTTTGCCAACTATTTTGCCAACTTCTACCCCTACGGCGAAAGCGTAACTACGCCGAAAGAATTCCCATCATCAACATGGCTTGCTTTATTGATTTAGTACGGCAATGCCGTATGATTAAAGCCATGCATACAGTTTCTGAAACCGAGATTTTTCAAAAGTACGCGCAAGGCGTTTGGCTTGAGGCTGAACGAGTCGAGTTCATCAACTGGATTGCAGCCAACCCGCTGGCTGGCGATGTGGTGCCGGGCTCCAACGGCTGCCGCAAGGTGCGCTGGAGCCGCGCCGGCATGGGCAAGCGCGGCGGTGCGCGGGTGATTTATTTCAACGAGCTTGAGGGGCGCATCTGGCTGCTGATCGTCTATGCGAAAGCAAAATTCGACAACCTGCCCGCTGAATTTTTGGCAAAACTTAAACACGAGGTGGAACATGGCTAAACCAATCGACGCGGAAATGGAACAATTCCAAAATGACCTGCTGGCGTCCGTCCGGCAAATGAAGGCGGGCAAGGCGGCACGCACGACTGTTGTCACCCTGACAGCTGCTGCCGAAGCCAGGGCGAAGGTCGGGGTTTCGCAGTCCGCATTTGCAGCACTGCTGGGCGTTTCGGTACGCACCTTGCAGGACTGGGAGCAAGGCAGGCGTGAGCCATCCGGCGCGGCCAAGACGCTGCTGCGCATTGCGGCGCGCACGCCGGAGGCGCTCAGGCTGGCCGTCTGATGAGGAGAGCGTGAAATCACGCCGAAAAATCTTCAATGAAATCAATGCGATTTGATGACAAAACGCTTGATGCCACAGAGCCAAACGCCGTGTGCCGCCTCAATGCATCCGCCCCGCCGCCAAGCCCGCCGGATTCGGCTTGCGCGCAGTGCAGGCGTCATGCGGAACGGCGCGGCGCAGGCCCGCCGGGTCGAGCTTGAGGACAGCGCAGGCGTTGTCCAGCGCGCTGCGGTTGACGTGCTGGCCGGTGCGCTGTTTGTTGACGATGGCGACGGCCCAGCCGGGGGCATCGGGGGTGATGCGGATTTCGCGGGCGCCGGGCGGCATGGCGGGCATGGCCGGGGCGCCGCGCATGGTTTGGCGGATTTCCTGCAGGCGCTGACAGCCAGCGGCGACGACTTCGGGCGCTGCCCGTTTGGGCGGCGCGGGCGGTGCGGGCGGCGGGCCTGCGGGCGGCGCGGGTGGGGTGACGTTGGCCGTGCTGGCGCTGGCTGCGCTGGCCGGGTTGGCGCTGCCAGCCGGGCTGCGGCGGGTGTCCGTCAGCCAGGCGGCCTCGAAGCGGCCCCAGTTGCGGGTGCAGCAGAGTGCCAAGACTTGCGCCAGCGTCAGGCCCGCGATGGCGGCTTGGCTGCGCAGCGCGTCCAGCGCGGTGGCGTTGAGCGCGCCCAGCTTCTTTTTGGCCCGTATCGCCGCGAAGTCGGCCAGGACTTGCGGCGGAACGCCATCGGCCAGCAGCAGCGCGTCCGGCAGCGCCGGGGCGGCTGTTACTGCTGCGTTTTTAGACGATCTATCTCCTGTTAGGGTGCAGATTTCGACAGGTTTTGTGTCGTTTTCTGCGGCTTGCGTGTCGTTGGCTGCAGGTTTTTCGGCAAAAACTGCGGGGGTCGGCGCCAGCGCATCCAGCACCACGGTGTCGGTGCTGAACACCAGCGGCGCCAGGGTGTCGGTGTGGATGCTGTAGCGCGTGGTGCGGCCCGTGCGCAGCCGGGCGCGCAGGATGCCAGCGCGCTCCAGGGCGCGGATGTGGCCCTGCACCGTGCGCTCGCTGATGCCGCACATGCGCGCCACGCGGCTGATGCTGGGCCAGCTCAGGCCAAAATAGGCCGCGCCCTCCCTGGCGTTGAGGTGGTGGACGAAACATTGCAGCACCAGCTTGTTGACGCCCGGCGGCAGGGCGCAGCGCCAGATTTTGGCGGCCATGTCGAGGTCGGGGCGGCTCATGCGGCACCGCCGTTCAGGGCGCAGGAATCGGAGAATTTGCCCGTGAAGACGGGAATGAGGGCGCACGCGCCCGTGACGAATTCAGCCATGAATGGCCTCCAAGAAGTGCAGTTTGCAAAAACTGACGCACTCACTTCCAAATGAGGGCGGCAGCTCGAACAGGTTGGAAGACCGGGCACTTCTTGCGAAAACCGGCGGAGCCGAGGCTCCCCCATCCGAGCCGCCAAAAACTGGAGGCAGAAATGATGAAGCCGCAGGTTCTGCGGTGAAACTGCGGCTTACGTCGCAGAAGTGACTCGGGCTTCCAAACCCGGCCACACCTTTTTTTGATGTGGGCTTGGCGGGGAGTATAGCTTCCGAAATTTCAGCGGGTCAAACGGATGGCGCTCACTGAACATGAGAAATACCGACACTTTTCATCAACCGGAGCCATCCAAAGACTATCCCCTCAACGAATAGGCAATAGCTAGAAAAATTAGCATGGCACAATGTTCATTGTGAATCTATCTAAACATTTGAATAAGTAAAAAACGATGTCTATTTTGTTTTCAAAATATCTATGGGAAAGTGTAAAAACTTTTATCTCGCCAGATAATTATCCGGTATTACCTTGCCCATACTGCAACTCACTCAAGTTAAAGTTGCAACCCGACACCTTTGAGTGTCGAGGAGTTCCATCAAATTTTGGAAATTTTAGTGTCAATCGTCATAAGTCCGTAGCAACTTCTGGGCTTAAAACTGCACTTAAAGGGGATAGCTTCTTTGATATTTTGTGCTATGGAGTAATGGCATATGATGGTATAAAATATAATCCTGGAAAATTCATCACATTTTTTCAATGTGAAAATTGCTTTCATACTGTTTCCGCAACTGGATCTGCACTAATACCCAACAGTCTTTCTAATGAAAAATCATTTATTCAGATAAAGGCTGAATACTTTAGCCCGCCACTTCCAATTTTCCCGATAGAAAATTTTATTCCAAGATCAATCGCAGAAGAACTCCTGTATGCTTTTAACTATTTTCACAGCGATCTACCTGCATCGGGTGGGAAATTAAGGAGGGCTATGGAGAAAATGTGTACCGAACTAGAATTTTGTGAAAATACGCTTCACAAAAGTATTCAGGCAATGGCTGTAAAATATCCTGAAGAAGCAGCTTGGTTGACAGCTTTAAAGCTTGTTGGCAATGAAGCCACCCATTCAGATGGAGTTGACGAAACCGACTTACTACATTCCTTTGAAATATTTGAAGCTGCATTACACATATTCAAAAGACGAAAATTGTCGGAAGCAATCGCCAAAACCATTCCAAAAATCGAACAAAAGTTTTTAAAATAGGAATTTACGAATAACATCAGCCGCCGAAGTCGCCGCCTAACTGGCCCTCAAAAATTCCCCAACTCAGCGCCTGCTCACCAACATCACACCACTCGCCCAGGACAGCTTGGTAAGCCGAAAATCCTCCCGCTGCTCCAGCGTGGCAACCAGATGGGCGACTTTTTCGGCGTGGCCTTCGGGCCAGTTCGGCTGGGGCAGCATGTCGTCGATGACGTACAGGCCGCCGGGGTTCAGCAGCGCCAGCGCCTCGTCGAGCAGGCGGTATTTGCCCGCCCAGGTGTCGGCAAAAATGAAGTCAAAGCGCTGCCCTTGCAGCGAGCGCAGGAAATCATCGCCATCGGCGCAAGCCACCGTCAGGCGCGGGTCGGCGCCGAGGTGCTTTTTCAGGATGGCCAGCAGCGCCTCGTCGTTGTCCACCGTGCTCAAGCTGGACGCCGCGTCCATGCCGTCGAGCAGCCAGGCGGTGGACAGGCCCGAACCCGAACCCAGCTCCAGAAACCGCGCCGCAGGCTTGGTCGCGGCCAGCGTGCGCAGCAGCGAGCAGGTCAGCGGCTCGGACGCCATCGTGAAGCCGCAGGCCCGCGAGTCGGCCCAGATACCGGCAATGGCGGCGGGTTCGTTCAGATTGGACAGATCGTTCATGAGGGCTGAAGCCTGAGGCCAGGTTGAGGAAAACCAAGCCTTTATAAAGCAAACTTCGGCAGATCTTCCTGAAAATCAGTGCCTTGTTGGGCCTATCCCTCAATAACAACAGCTAAATTCCCACAGGCCGCCCGTGCGCGAGGCATGACCTGCCGAGAAAGCGTAACGAAGCTAAATCAATTTTCATCAAAAATTGTATTGACAAAGACAATACACTCTTTAGACTTCAGGGCATGGATATTCACTATCAGCTCAATGGATGCGATTTCGTGTGGAATGAGCGCAAGTCGGCAAGCAATCCGGGTAAGCATGACGGCGTGACATTCGAGCAGGCAGCCACGGTGTTCTTTGACCCCTTGTTTCGCTTGGTGGACGCCGGGCGCAACCAGGAGGCGCGAGACGCCATCATTGGCTTTGACGCCTCCTCGCGCCTGCTGTTTGTGGTGCATATCGAGCTTGACAATGCGCTCATCCGCATCATTTCCGCCCGCCGGGCAACCTCCCATGAAAGGCAAGACCATGAGCATTTCTGAACGCATCAAAACCCGGCTGACCAAAGACCGGCCCATGACCTCCATCACGTTGCGCATCCCGGTGGATGTGGTGGACTCTATGAAGAGCATTGCCCCGAAACGCGGCTTTGCCGGATACCAGACGCTGCTCAAGGCATACCTGAGCGAGGGCCTGCGCCGCGATGAGGCGCAGTTCATGTTCAGCGCACAGGCGCGGCTGATTGAGGCGCTGAAAAAGCACGGTGTTCCGCAGTCGGTGCTGGATGAGGCGACGCGGGAGCTGGAGGTGGTCTAGCTGGACTGGGAGGGTGCCCCCCCCCGCCCCGCCTCAGGCCGTCAGCCGCGTCATCGCTTCTTGGTACTTGGCGGCGGTTTTGGCGATCACGTCGGGCGGCAGGTGCGGCGACGGTGCGGTTTTGTCCCACGGCTTGCCGTTGATGCGCACGGCTTCGAGCCAGTCGCGCACGAACTGCTTGTCGTAGCTGGGCGGGTTCTGGCCAGCGGCAAACGCCGCTTCGTAGCCTTCAACCGGCCAGTAGCGCGACGAATCGGGCGTCAGCACCTCGTCCATCAGCGTCAGCGTGCCGTTGTCGTCCAGGCCGAACTCGAATTTGGTGTCGGCAATGATGATGCCCTTGGTCAGCGCAAACGCGGCGGCGGTCTGGTAAATCTCGATGCTGAGCTTTTTGATCTGCGCGGCCAGTTCGGGGCCGACGACTTTTTCGACCTGGGCGTAGTCGATGTTTTCGTCATGCTCGCCGACTTCGGCCTTGGCGGCGGGCGTGAAAATCGGCTCGGGCAGCTTGCTGGCGTTTTGCAGTCCGGCAGGCAGAGCCACGCCGCAGACCGACTGGCTTTGCTGGTATTCGGCCCAGCCGCTGCCCGCCAGATAGCCACGCACCACGGCTTCGACCGGAATCGGTTTCAGGCGCTTGACCAGCATAGCGCGGGCCGTCACTTGCGGGATTTCTGCGGCGCTGACCACGCTTTCGGGCGCGTCGCCGGTCAGGTGATTCGGGCAGATGTGGCCGAGCTTGCCGAACCAGAACAGCGCCATCTGCGTCAGCAGCGCGCCCTTGCCGGGAATCGGCTCGCCCAGAATCACGTCAAACGCGCTCAGGCGGTCGCTGGCCACCATCAGCAGCCGGTCCTGGCCGACGGCGTAGTTGTCGCGCACCTTGCCGCGCGCGAGCAGTGGCAGGGAAGTCAGGGCCGAGGTGTGAAGTGCTGTGGTCATGGTGGTCATGCAGGTGATGCAGGTAGGGAAAAGTAAAAAAGCCCGTGCGACTCGGGCAGAGTCCACGGGCTTTGAATTATCGCCAATCCGGCGCAGCGGATGGCACGGGCAGATTACTGGACGACTTGCGCCAGTTCGCCATTGGCGTACTGGGCGGCGACGACGGACAGGCTGCGGCCCTTGATCGTGGCGGCCTGACCTTCGCAGCCGAACTCGATGTAACGCTGCTTGCAAATCGCCTTGGCGGCTTCACGGGCAGGCTTGAGCCATTCACGGGCGTCGAACTTGTCTGGGTTCTCAGCGAGGAACTTGCGCACCGCGCCGGTCATCGCCAGGCGGATGTCGGTGTCGATGTTGATCTTGCGCACGCCGAACTTGATGGCTTCCTGGATTTCTTCCACGGGCACGCCGTAGGTTTCTTTCATTTGGCCGCCGTACTGGTTTATGATGGCCAGCAGGTCTTGCGGCACCGACGACGAGCCGTGCATCACCAAATGGGTGTTCGGGATGCGGGCGTGGATTTCCTTGACGCGGGAGATCGCCAGGATGTCGCCGGTGGGCTTGCGGCTGAATTTGTAAGCGCCGTGGCTGGTGCCGATGGCAATCGCCAGCGCGTCCAGGCCGGTGGCCTTGACGAACTGGGCGGCTTCTTCGGGGTCTGTCAGCATCTGGCTGTGGTCGAGCTTGCCGACGGCGCCGATGCCGTCTTCTTCACCGGCTTCGCCGGTTTCCAGGTTGCCCAGGCAGCCGAGTTCGCCTTCGACCGACACGCCGGTGGCGTGGGCCATTTCGACGACCTTGCGCGTCACTTCGGTGTTGTACTCGAACGAGGCCGGGGTCTTGCCGTCTTCGTGCAGCGAGCCGTCCATCATCACCGAGCTAAAGCCCAGGTCAATCGCGCCCTGGCAGATGGCCGGGCTTTGGCCGTGATCCTGGTGCATCACCAGCGGAATGTGCGGGTAGGCTTCAACGGCGGCCAGAATCAGGTGCTTGATGAAGGCTTCACCGGCGTATTTGCGGGCGCCTGCGCTGGCCTGCAGGATGACGGGGGCGCCCACCTCGGCGGCGGCGGCCATCACGGCCTGAACCTGTTCCAGGTTGTTGACGTTGAAAGCTGGAATGCCGTAGCCATTGGCGGCGGCGTGGTCCAGCAGCTCGCGCATCGAAACGAGTGCCATAGTGGAAATCCTGAAAGTTAAAAAAGCGGTGAAAACGGGGGCTATTTGACGGGAACCTGCTGCGTACAGCCCACCTGACGTGCGCCGTAACCGCGTGGTAACTACGTGGTAAGCCGGGCCTTTATTCTACCGTTTGCCGTCCGGCTGGCGCCATTTCTTCGAGCGCCTGCAGCACCCGCGCCGCGCTGATGTCGTTCAAACAACGCGTGTGGCCCAGCGGGCAATCGCGCTCAAAACAGGGCGCGCAGTCCAGCGGCGGCTGGTAAGCCGGGTCGCTTTTGAGCCAGAGCACGGCGGCTTTGTCGTTCAACGGCGGCGTGTGCAGCGGACTCGACGAGCCAAACACCGCCACCTGCGGCACGCCCAGTGCGGCGGCCACATGCATCAGCCCCGAGTCGTTGCTGACGGTGCTTTTGCTCGCGGCAATCAGGGCGAGCGCCTGCGGCAGCGAGGTTTTTCCGGCCAGATTGACGCATTTGCCGGGCTGCGCGGCGTTGACCGGCGCGGCGATGTCGTCGCACAGCGCCGCTTCTTTGCCTGAGCCGAGCAGCACCACCGGCACCGTCAGCTTGGCCGCGAGTTCAGAAAAATGCGCCGCTGGCCAGCGCTTGGCCGGGCCGAATTCGGCGCCCGGTGCGAACACGACGTAGCCGCCGCGCTGCAGGCCGAGCGCGTCCAGCGTGGCGCTGATGTCTGCCGCGTTGATGTGTAATTGCGGCCGGTCGGCGCTCAGGCCGCCCTCGCCGCTCAGCGCCGAATAAAACGCCACCATTGGCGGCTTGTTTTTCGGATTCGTCAGCCGGTGCGTCAGCAGGCCGACGCGGGTTTCGCCCAGGTAGCCGATGCGCTGCGGAATGCTGGCCATGAACGGCAGCAGCGCGCTTTTCAGCGAGTTCGGCAACACATAGGCCTTGTCGAACTGGCCTTCAATCCGTTTGGCAATGCTGCGCCGCGCCCTGAACTGCAGGCCGCCGTGGGCAAACGGAAACTCGATCACCTCGGCGACCTGCGGCATGGCGCGGTACACCGGCGCCACCCACGGCAGCGCGCCGACAGTCAGGCGCTCGCCGCGCGCGTGCAGGCGGCGCAGCAGCGGCTCGGTCATGACGGCGTCGCCAATCCACTGCGGGGCAATGATGAGCGAGTTGACGGCAGCAGCCTGCGCGCCCGTTTTCAAGCCGACACCGTCACGTTTAATGTCCGCCGCCGAAATGCTCGCCCGGCTTGAGCTTGTACAGCGTGCCGCAGTACGGGCATTTGGCTTCGCCGCTGCGGGCTACGTCCAGATACACCTTCGGGTGGCTATTCCACAGCGCCATATCGGCCTTGGGATTGGGGCAGAACACGCCGCCCTGGTGGTTGAGGTCGCTGGCCAGCAGCTCGATGGTGGAAGATTTGCTCATAATTTTTGACTCAATCAGGATGTCGAAGCGGCAAGCGCGGGAAGGTTGACAGGTTCAGACGCGGGTCAGCCAGGAGGCATACGCGGGATTGCGGCCGTTGACGATGTCAAAGAACGCCGCCTGGATTTTCTCGGTAATCGGGCCGCGCGAGCCGCTGCCGATTTCGATGCGGTCGAGTTCGCGGATCGGCGTGACTTCAGCGGCGGTGCCGGAGAAGAAGGCTTCGTCTGAAATATAGATTTCGTCGCGGGTGATGGGCTTTTCCTTGATCTCGATGCCAAGGTCTTTGCAGATACTGAAAATCGTGTTGCGCGTGTTGCCGTTGAGCGCGCCTGCGCTCGAATCCGGCGTGTAAACCACGCCCTTGCGCACGATGAACAGGTTCTCGCCCGCGCCCTCGGAGGCAAAGCCCTGCGGGTCGAGCAGCAGCGCCTCGTCGTAGCCCTCGTCGGTCGCTTCCATGTTGGCCAGGATCGAATTGGTGTAGTTGCTCACCGCCTTGGCGTGGATCATCGTGATGTTGACATGGTGGCGCGTGAAGCTGCTGGTCTTGACGCGGATGCCGCGCTTCATGCCTTCTTCGCCCAGGTACGCGCCCCAGGTCCAGGCGGCGACCATCAGGTGAATCGTGTTGCCCTTGGGGCTGACGCCGAGCTTTTCCGAGCCGATCCAGGTCAGCGGACGGATGTAGCCGCTCTCTAATTTGTTCTCGCGCACCACGGCAATCTGGGCGGCCATGACTTCCTGCGGCGTGAACGGGATTTTCATGCGCAGGATTTTGGCGCTGTTGAACAGGCGCTCGGTGTGCTCTTCAAGCCGAAAAATCGCCGTGCCGCCGTCGGGCATTTTGTAGGCGCGCACGCCTTCAAAAGCGCCGCAGCCGTAGTGCAGGGTGTGGCTCAGCACATGGATTTTGGCGTCGCGCCAGTCAACCATCTGGCCGTCCATCCAGATTTTGCCGTCGCGGTCTGCCATCGAGGGGGTTGCTAGGGACATGTTTGATCCTGTAATGAGTGTTGTAAAAATGTTATGGATTGAGCCTGCAGCCAGCCAGAACCGTTGATTTTACGGTCAGCCGCAGAGTCTCTCTAGCGGCCACCCGAGAATTCATCCGATGCGTCTGGTGTTGGCAAAGTCAAGAAACATAGGGCGGATTCAAAACTGAAGTGCAACACCTGCCATCCAGTAAGGTACGCAGATGCACAGCAAGCCCAAGAACTACAGCCAGCTCCAGCCCGAAGAGCGCGTGACGCTGGCCAGCCTGAAGCAGCAAAATTACAGCGTCCGC
>JAPLPS010000324.1 GCA_026400075.1 Polaromonas sp. | reverse complement strand
GATAGCCGATACAGCGGCAAAACCGGACGATCACAGCCTTTCAGACAGGCCGCAGGCTCAAGCCCCGGAAGGGATTGCGCCCGCTGTCAGCTCGCTGATTGCCAATATCTGGCAGCGCCTGCTGAGCCGGCGCTAAATCAGCAGTTCGCCTCAGGCGCCCGGCCCGACGCAGGCCAGCGCGTCGTCAAAGTGGTGCGCAAAGTGCTCGCCCGCACGCGCCTCGCTGCCGAGCAACTCCACCCGCATGCCGCGCCCGCGCAGCGCCATCACCGCAAACACCAGCCAGACATGCGGCGCCATCGCCTGCGCCGCCGCGTCGCGCTGGCGCCAGGCGGCCAGATGCAGCCCGGCGCTGCCCGCCGCAATCACGTCGCGCGCCAGCCGCTCCAGCGCCTGCGCCGCTGGCGTGGCCGTTGGCGCGGCGGCAGTGCGCGGCGCGTCGATGATGCGGGTGTAGCGTTTCGGCGGCGCGGTGTTGGCCACTGGCAGCGCCTTGGGCGGCAGCGCCCGCGCCAAGGCGCGCATTTCCTGGCGCACCGCGTGTTCGCTGTCCAGCGGCGCGGCGTGGGCTACGAGCGGCGGCAGCCGGGCGGCGAGCAGAAAATCGGGAATCGCGCCGCTCAGATCGGCCTCAAAACCGCGCCAGCCCGGCTGCTGGCGCAGCAGCAAATCCATGCGCGAGAGCTGCTGGTGGCGCTGCTCGACCTCGCGCAGCCGGAAAATTTCGGTGCGGATCAGCGTCTGCATCTCCGACAGGCCCTGCTGCCAGACGCCCAGGCGCGCCAGCAGGTTGCGCCGGACAAAGCGCGCCAGCGGCTCCAGCGCCCAGGCGCTGGCCTGGCGCTCCAGCTCGCCGGCCATCACGGCCAGACGGCTCAGGTCAGCTGCCAGCGTCGCGGTTTGCTGCTGATAATAGCGGTTCTGGCTTTTTTTGGCCTGCAGCGTTTTGACGTTGCCAAAGCGCGTACTCATCAGGGTTTGCAGCAGCAGCAGGTTGCGCTCCATGCTATCGACGATGTCGAACGCCGTGCCGTGCAGCGTCAGCATCAGACCGGCCAGCGCCTCCTGGTCAGCGTCCTGGCGAACCTGGGCGATTTCAGTCCACAGCGCGTCAAGCTGGCTGATGAGCGAGCCGATTTCCGCCAGACTCTGGAAGGCCGGAAACATCTGCAAATGGTCTTGCAGATAATCACGCAGCCTGGGGTGCAGGCGCCAGCCTTCGTCGCCCGCCGGGCGCAGCGCGCTGGCCTGGCGCAGCGCGGCGATGGCAGCGGGCGAGCTGTCGGCTTCGCTGCAGACCACATCCAACAAACCGCTTTGCACCAGATCGGCGTGGCGGCTCAGCGTGTGCAGCAAGTCCCTGATCGGCGAGCTCATGCGGCGGCGTCTCCGCCAGCACCGTCGCGCAAATTCCCATCTGGGGCCGCTGAGGCAGTGGCTGCTATGGCGGTGCCGACGGCGACACCGTCGTGCGCAACATCGGCGGCGGGCTCGGAAAAAGCCGTGCCGCCCGCCCGCGCCTCATCCGGCACCAGCGCGCCGTCCAGCCGCGACTGGGCTCCTAACTGATCCGTCACCG
>JAPLPS010000183.1 GCA_026400075.1 Polaromonas sp. | reverse complement strand
GTGCGTGGCAGGCCGCCCGCGCAGCCCGCCAGCAAAACCGCTGCCCAGCAGGCAGCCATGCCAATCAGATTGACTTTCGCTTTCATGCCGCATTCCCCTTCAGGACGACTACCTTGATACCGCCGAGCATGCCTTGGCGCTGGGCGGCCATGCGCTGGTCAACGCCGGTGCGGTCTTGGACATCACCAGCGAGCTGCCCGCAGGCCGCGTCGATATCGTCGCCCCGGGTTTTGCGCACCGTGGTGATCAGGCCCGCATCCATCAGGATTTTGGCAAACACCATCACCTGCGGCGTGCCCGAGCGGGTCAAACCTGAAGCAGGAAACGGGTTAAAAGGGATCAGGTTGAATTTGCATGACAAGCCGTTGGCCGCATGCGTTTTCATCAGCGCGATCAACTCGCGCGCGTGCTCGGGCTGGTCGTTGACGCCATCCAGAATGCAGTATTCAAAGGTGATGAAGTCACGCGGCGCAGAAGACTGGTAGCGCGTGCAGGCTGCCAGCAGCTCGGCAATCGGGTATTTTCTGTTCAGCGGAACCAGGTTGTCGCGCAGCGCATCATTGGGCGCGTGCAGCGAGACGGCCAGCGCGACCGGGCAATCAGCGGCCAGCCGATCCATCATCGGCACCACGCCGGAGGTGGACACCGTGACCCGGCGGCGCGACAGGCCGTAGCCGTGGTCGTCCAGCATCACCTTGAGCGCGGTCAGCAGTTGCGAATAATTTTGCAGCGGCTCGCCCATGCCCATCATCACGACGTTGGAAATCACCCGCTCGTCGCGGCCCAGATGCTGGCGCAAAAAGTGTTCGGCAAACCACAGCTGGGAAATGATTTCCCCGGTAGTCAAGTTCCGGCTAAAGCCCTGATGCCCGGTCGAGCAAAAGCGGCAGCCCACGGCGCATCCGGCCTGGGAAGAAATACACAGCGTTCCGCGATCAGTTTCGGGAATGAAGACGGTTTCGATAACGTCGCCAGCGCCGACATCAAACAGCCACTTGATGGTGCCATCCGTCGAATCGTGACGGGAAACCACCTTCGGGCCTTCGATCCGGGCTGAACCGGCGAGTTTTTGGCGCAGGGACTTCGCCAGATCCGTCATCTGGTCAAAATCTGATGCGCCTTTTTGGTGAATCCAGCGAAATAGCTGGGTGGCGCGGAAGCGCTTTTCACCCAGCTGTTCGCAAAAGGCGATCAAACCCTCCAGATCGTGGTCAAGAAGGTTGGTCGTCATTGATTAGCGCGAGTAAACGTTCAGGCCAGCGAAGAAGAAAGCGATTTCTTCCTTGGCGGTTTCAACAGCGTCAGAGCCATGCACGGCATTGGCGTCGATGCTGTCAGCGAAGTCGGCGCGAATCGTGCCAGCGTCGGCCTTCTTCGGGTCGGTAGCGCCCATCAGGTCACGGTTTTTCAGCACAGCGCCTTCGCCTTCGAGGGCCTGGATCATCACTGGGCCGGAGATCATGAAGGAGACCAGATCCTTGAAGAAAGGACGTGCGCTGTGAACAGCGTAGAAAGCCTCGGCTTCGCCTTGCGACAGGTGAACCATTTTGGCAGCCACAACCTTCAGGCCAGCAGCTTCAAAACGGGCGTAGATCTGGCCGATGACGTTTTTAGCAACGGCGTCAGGTTTGATGATGGAGAGAGTGCGTTCGATAGCCATGAGTTTTCCTTAAGTACTTGATTTTTAGGGTTTTAAATTATTCAAAATTCGAATAAAGCTGGCGATTTTAACCTGCCCGTCAGCAGCGCCTCAGGGTAACACTGAGAAATGACAGGCTGGGCGCAAAGCGTTCAGCGATTTCCGCCCCGATTGCCACCGCTGCGGCCACCGCCGGTATTGCCGCCGCCCCGGCGCGGAGCGCCGCTGCTGCTGCCACCAAAGCCGCCCGCGTTGCCAGGGCCGCCCCGGCGGCGCTGGCCCTGGTCTTCGCGCTGGCGCGTCAGCGTGTCGGCGCCGATGTAGCCAAACGAGGTTTTCATCGGATCGGGCTGGGCGCTGCCGCTTGATTTGTCATTGCGCGGGCCACGCGGATCGCGCCGCTGGCCTGGGGCGCCGCCGCCGGGCGGGCCAAAGCGCGTGGCCGGGCCAGCGTTGCCGCCCTGGCCGCGTCCCTTGCCGCCAGCGCCGCCGCGTGTACCGGTATTGTTGCTGCGCGGCGCCCGGCGCGGCTGTTCAGCGCCCTCGCCTGCTGGCTGGCCTGTCTCGCCGCGCGTATCGATGCGGGATTCGGCGCGGCTGACGGCGCTGGTCAGCGCCAGAATTTCCTGCTCGCCGAGTTCGACAAAGGCGCCGCGCTTCAAACCGCGCGGCAACACCATCGCGCCGTAGCGGATGCGGATCAGGCGGCTGACCGCATGGCCGACAGCCTCGAACATGCGCCGCACCTCGCGGTTGCGGCCTTCCGAAATCGTCACCTTGTACCAGCAGTTGGCGCCTTCGCCGCCACCGGCTTCAATCGAGCCGAACTGCGCCACGCCATCGTCCAGCGTCACGCCTTCAAGCAGGCGTTTTTTCTCTTCATTGTTCAGCGCGCCGAGCACGCGCACGGCGTATTCGCGCTCCAGGCCGAAGCGCGGGTGCATCAATTTATTGGCCAGCTCGCCCGAGCTGGTCAGCAGCAGCAGACCTTCGGTATTCAAATCGAGCCGCCCGACGGACTGCCATTTGCCATGAAACAGCCGTGGCAGACGGCGAAACACCGTCGGCCGGTTTTGCGGATCGTCATGCGTGACCACCTCGCCAGCGGGCTTGTGGTAGGCAATGATGCGCGGCGGCGGCGGGCTGATTTGCACCCGGATCGGCTTGCCGTTGACCTTGACAGTGTCGCCAAACTGGATGCGCTGGCCGACATGGGCCGGTTCGGCATTGACCGAAATGCGGCCTTGCAAAATCAGCTGCTCCATTTCAAGGCGCGAACCGAGTCCGGCCTGGGCCAGCACTTTGTGCAGCTTGGGCGTTTCGGGCAGCGGCGAGAGCACGCGCTTGAATTCCAGCGCACTGTCTTCTTCGTCAGCGTCAAACTGGCCGGTGATGACATCTTCAAAGCGGATCGTGGCAGGCTCAGCCGCCGGGGCGCGCCGCTTGGCAGGCGCTGGTGTGGAAGCTGGCGCAGGTTGTGGGGAAGATTCGGGCGCAGTCGATGTCGCCTCTTCTTCAAGGGCGGCTGGAATATCGGAGGCGGAAGGGTCTTGTGGGTTCATCAGTAGTTTTCCCGAGAAACCCCGGCCTTCAGGCCGGGGAGGTAGAGGGCGAACGCAAAGCGTTCGGAGTTTGTTTTCAATGGCGAACCACGGGTAATATAGCCAGCATGATCTTGGTCTATCGCTACCGGGTGAAATCGCTGAACGGCTTGCTGAACCAGCAAAGTCGGGCGGTGAACTTTGTCTGGAACTACTGCAATGACCGGCAGAAAGATGCCTTGCGTTTTGGACGACCTTGGCACAGCGGCTTTGATTTGAACAAGCTCACTGCTGGCTCTAGCAAAGAGCTTGGCTTGCACTCTGGCACCGTGAACGCCGTGTGTGAGCAATACGCCAAATCGCGCAGCCAGAAAAAGCGCCCCTTTCTGCGCTATCGGGGCCAAAAGTCGCTCGGCTGGGTTCCGTTCAAGGGCCGCGAGTTGAAGCGCGAAGGCGATGCCTTCCGCTTTGCTGGCAACACCTTTCGCGTCTTCCACAGCCGGGCGCTGCCCGAGGGAAAAATCAAGGACGGCAGCAACTTTTCCCGCGACAGCCGGGGCAACTGGTTTTTGAACATCGTCATTGCGGTGGCTTGCCCGGCTGAGGCGCGCCAGCCGTTGAACGGCGTCGGCATTGACCTGGGCCTGAAAGACTTCGCCACGCTGTCCACGGGCGAGAAGATCGGGGCGCAGCGCATCTACCGGGGCGCGGAGGCGGCGCTGGCCGTGGCGCAGCGGGCGGGCAAGAAAAAGCGGGTGAAAGCGATTCACGCCCAAATAGGAAACCGGCGAAACGACTTTCACCACAAGCTTTCGACGCGCCTCGTCAAAGAATTCGATTACATCGCGGTGGGCAATGTCAACGCCGCCGGACTCGCCAAGACCAGCATGGCGAAGTCCGTTTTGGATGCAGGCTGGTCGTCCTTCCGAACTCAACTGGCGTACAAGGCTGTTAAGCATGGCGCGTGGTTTGAAGAAGTGAATGAAGCGTTTAGCTCCCAAGTCTGCTCGGATTGCGGCACTCTGCCCGATTCGAGGCCGAGAGGTATCGCAGACCTTGGAATAAGGAACTGGATTTGTTCGGACTGTGGCTGTGAGCATGATCGTGATGTGAATGCCGCAAAAAATATTCTGAAAAAATTTGGTTCCCGTGCCGGGCATGGCACGCCAGCAGTGGGAATCCCCGTCCTTTAGGGCGGGGAGGATGTCAATGCGGGTCGGAGTTAGCCGCTTTTCCTGAAACGGCCTGCTGGGTTAAAGATTTCGGCGCTGGCGCGCTGTCAGACGCCAGCCGTTCAAACATGGCGACCTGGGCGGGCGCGCTGTCCATCACCGGCAGATCGGCCAGCGACTGGACGCCCAGGTCATCGAGAAACTGCCGGGTCGTCGCATACAGCGCGGGGCGGCCCGCGCTTTCGCGGTGGCCAATCACCTCGACCCAGCCGCGCTCTTCGAGCTGCTTCAAAAGCAGGCTGTTGATGGTCACGCCGCGAATGTCTTCCATGTCGCCGCGCGTCACCGGCTGGCGGTAGGCGATGATGGCCAGCGTTTCCAGTGTGGCGCGGCTGTAGCGTGGCGGCTTTTCAGGGTGCAGCCGGTCAAGGTATTCGCGCATTTCCGGGCGGCTCTGAAAGCGCCAGCCGGTTGCCACCTGCAGGAGTTCCACGCCCCGGCCGCTCCAGTCTTGCTGCAACGCCAGCAGCGCCTGTTTCAGGCTGTCGGCAGTGAGTGCCCCGTTAAACAAGACGCCTAACTCACGCAGGGCAAGCGGTTGTTGCGCGCAAATAAGGGCTGTTTCGAGGACGCGTTTGGCATCCGTCGTATTCATTGATTGGTCGTTCCGAAAAAAGCGGGACTGAAGCGGAGAAAGCGCTTGTGGTGTCAGCGCGTGGCATCCATGTGCAGTTCCCCGTTCAGGGGCGCCATGTTGCGGGTAGCAGAAAACTACAGGCTTTGATTGTATATCAGGCCAAAATTATCGATGGCCGCCTGCAAATCGGGCGGCGGCAAGGCCTTGAATTCCAGACTAGCGCCGGTGACCGGATGCATAAAAGCCAGCCGCCAGGCGTGCAGCGCCTGACGCGGCAATCCGCCCGCCAGCGCGCCGCCATAAAGCGCATCGGACACCAGTGGATGGCCCAGAAAAGCCATGTGAACGCGAATCTGGTGGGTGCGTCCGGTGTGCAGCTTGCACTTGACCAGGCAATGCTGGGCGGCGTTATCCAGCAGCGAGATG
>JAPLPS010000133.1 GCA_026400075.1 Polaromonas sp. | reverse complement strand
GCGCGCACCACCGACTTGCCGCCGTCAGCGCCGATCAGGGCCGCGCCCCGGTGCTGCTTGCCGTTCTGGTCGGTCGCGGTGACGCTGTCCGCGTCCTGCTCGATTTTTTCGATGCGGGTGCTGGTGAAAAACTCGACCTGGTCGGTTTCCACCGCGCCTTCAAACAGCGACTTGTGAATGTCCACACGGTGAATCACCGCGTAAGGGTTGCCAAAACTCTGGCGAAACGCCTCGCCGGTTTCGATCTTGCCGATTTCGGATTCGTCCAGCGCGTCGTGCATCACCATGCAGTCGGTGAACACCGAGCGCGCGCGCGTCTTGTCGCCCACGCCCAGCGCGTCAAAGGCGTGAAAGGCATTGGGGCCGAGCTGGATGCCCGCGCCGATTTCGCCGATTTCAGGCGCCTGCTCGAATACCTGGACCTTGAAACCCTGGCGCACCAGCGCCAGCGCCGCCGCCAGGCCACCGATGCCGCCGCCGGATACCAGGACGGGAAGTTCTGAACGCTTGTCACTCATGGGAGTCTCCTTAAAAGCAGTTAAATAGTCAGTACGCTTATCATTAGTGTAGTGACTTTGTGCAAAAGCTGCTTAGGGGATAACCCTGAATTTCAATGTAATCGGACAGGTGCTCCAAGGGCCATCGTGCGCGATGGGGCGTTCAATATGCGTGGCGCCCAGATTCCCGACACCGGTTTAAGCAAGACACTGTCGAAGAAATGGCGGCAGCTGAGCGCCTTGCTTTGGCCGCCAGCGCGGCAAAAGTGTCAAGAGCGATCCAGCGCCTCCATGCTGGTCCAGTCTTTTTTGGCGGGCAGGGTAACGCGCGGAACCGGGCCACGCTTGGCAGATATCACCTGGTCCATCACGTCGTAGAGCTGCTGGATCAGCACCGGGCCGAAAGTTTCCTCGATATTTTTGTACTGGGCCATGATGAGCGGGCCGAGTTCGGCCACCAGCTGTTCGCTTTTGCGCGTCAAGCGCACGATGACGCGGCGCTCATCTTCTGGAATGCGGGTTCTGGTGACCAGGCCCATCTCCTCCATGCGCGACAGGACACCGGACAGGCTGGGGTTGAGAATGTGGCAAAGTTTGGAAATCTCCCGTGGCTCCAGCGGCTCCATTTCACTGAGGGTGCGCAGGATCCGCCACTGCTGCTCGGTTAGTCCGAAATGGCTGATGATGGGCCGGAAATGGCACAGCAACTCTTCGCGTGCCTTTAAAAAAAGTTGCGGCAGGTTTCTGTAGGCGAGTTTGCGTGACATGGAAATTGTTCTATTCATTGAGAGTTGGCACCAGATTTCTAACCGCCACAGCCCAGTGGCATAGCGGTGAAATAAATTTGTTAATAAATTAACGACATAGGTTACTATACTGTCGATCAACCCTGTCGAAGCAGGGATTCTGCATTTAAAGTTTCTTTCTTTCACGCTGTCTGCAGCGTCACCAGTCTGTTCATAAACAGCAGTTCTGCTGCGCACCCTGCTGCAGATCCATCAAGTGCCGCGTCTGCCGCTGGAACATTTGAAGAACGGCGGAAATTTGGTTTTTAAATATATTCACGAGTTGGTGTAAAAATGGTAACAACATCCATTCAGGCCATTCCTGATATTCATATTGGACGGGTTTATGACCGGCGCGATCCTGAATGCGACATTCATTATGAAACCTTCGAGCGCCTGGCCCAGTTCTTTGGCCGTAACACACCGGCGCATCGGCATTACTGTTTTTTTCAAGTTCATTTATTGCTCAGCGGCAGTATACGGCTGAACCTTGACGAGGGGGTTTATTATGGAAAAGCCCCGCTGCTTATTTTCACGCCGCCGACCATTCCGCACGCCTTTCATTCCGATGAAGACACCAACGGTCACGTCATCACGGTGCGCCAGGAAATGGTGCGAAGCTGGTTTCGGGCCATGCCGGGGCAGTGGCCGGATACTTTGTTGCGCGAAGCGGTCTTTTTTGAGTTTGACAAACTGCCCGCCGATGCGCTGGCGGACTTTAAAAATCTGGTGCAGTTTGTCGAGTTGCTGCAGCAGGAATTTTTTCAGGAAAAACCCGGCCGCTCTGCCGCATTGCTGGCTTTGGGGCAAAGCATTTTCATTTCGCTCAGCCGTCTGTTGCTGTTGGGCGCGCCGGTGGTCTCCATGCGTCACGAGCGGGGTGAGGATTTGCGGCTGTTCCTGAAATTCTGCGACGCGGTGGAGGCACATTTCCGTGAGCACGCAACGCTGTCGGAGTACGCCGGGCGTCTGGCCATCACCGAGGCGCGGCTCAATGACATCTGCAGGCGCATGGCCCAGCGCCCGTCCAAAGAGGTCGTGCATGAGCGCCTGCTGCAGGAAGCGCGCCGCCTGCTGCGCTTTTCGGCGGTGCCGGTCAGCGAAATCAGCTACCAGCTGGGCTTTTCAGACCCGGCCTACTTTTCCCGCTTCTTCACCCGGCGCGCTGGCATGCCGCCGAGTCAATACCGCCAGAGCGGGCTGGGCTGAGCCCTTTTTCAGCTTGCGAAAAGTACAAGTAATTGCCTCAAATGTCCATTCATTAACATATTAATGAATGCTCCAATAGGCCTCATCACACAGTTGCTCTCATGCAGCTAAACCATGAGGAGTGCGGATTTATGGCGCCAGAAGATTTCGATGTCAGCCGCAAATTCGTCAGAATTCTGCGCACCCTGCCCAATGGCCTCATTGAATTTGAGTTTTCCATTGGCGAGCCGGATGTGGCTGTTGAGCTGATTATGCCCAAAGCGGCTTTTGACGCGTTTTGTCGCGATAACCGGGTTGAATTCATCGCAGCCGATGCGCCGAGAGCAGGCGGGCCGGAGGCGGACGATTTCAACTGGAGCCTGCAGCAGGCCACGCACCAGCGGTTTAAATAATAGCTAAAAGTTAATCGGTGCCTCCTTTGGCACCTGTCACTGTTTTTCGAGGAGACAAGCATGCAAATTGATTTGAGAACCGTCAGCATCACGCCGTTGCGCCAGACCTTCGGGCATCTGGCGCGGCGCATGGGTGCGGACAAGCCCGCATCGCGCTACATGGAAGCGACGATGGATCTGCAGCCGGTGGAGAACTTTCACTTTCGCCCGACCTGGGAGCCGCAGTACGAGATCTTCGATGCCAGCCGCACCCGCATCGCGATGAAAGACTGGTACGCGCTGAAAGACCCGCGCCAATACTATTACGGCGCCTGGACGCTGGCACGCGGGCGCATGCAGGAAAAGGCCGAGGGCGACTTCGATCTGGTCGATGAGCTGGGCCTGGCCGCCGCCTATCCTGCCGCTGGCAAGGACTTGGCGCTGTCGGTCTTGCTGCCGCTGCGCCATGTGGCCTGGGCCTCGAATATCAACAAAGGCTATGTGTCGGCCTACGGCTATGGCATCGCCATTTCCCAGGCCGCCTGCTACGCCAGCATGGATCAGCTGGGCATTGCCCAGTACGTGACGCGTCTGGGCCTGGCTTTTAACGACATCGACACGCTGGCCAGCGCCAAGCAGGCCTGGCTGAGCGCGCCCGAGTGGCAGGAACTGCGCCATTTTGTCGAAGACCTGATGGTTGAAAAAGACTGGTTTGCGCTGCTGGTCGCGCAGGACTTTGTCATTGAAGGCCTGCTGTACCCGCTGATTTACAGCCGCTTCAATGAAAAGCTCAACAGCAGCTACGGTCCGGTTTTTTCGATGCTGACGCGCTTTCAAAGCGAGTGGTATGCCGAAAGCGCCAAATGGGTCGATGCCGTCCTGAAAGTCGCCGCCGCCGAAAGTGCCGAGAACAAGGCCGCGCTGGCCGACTGGATCAAGCGCTACCGCGAGCGCGCCATCAAGGCCTTGACGCCGATTGCCACGCTGGCCTTTGCCGACAACGCCACCCTGGTGATGGCCGACGTGATTGAACAACTCAACGCCCGCGCTGCCAAAGCCGGCATCACCCTTTAAAAGGCGCAGGCATGACACCGAACGCATTCATTGCTTTTCAGACCAACGAAGAATCCCGCTGCATCGTCGAGGCCATCGTTGAAGACAACCCCGGCGCCGTCGTCACCAATCAGCCCGCGATGGTCAAGGTCGATGTGCCGGGCCGCCTGGTCATCAAACGCAGCACCGTTGAAGAAAAAATGGGCCGCGAGTTTGACCTCCAAGAGCTGCAACTGCACCTGATCACCATCTCCGGCCACCTCGACGAGAGCGACGAGGAATTCGTCCTCAGCTGGAACTCCTGATTTCCGAACAAGGCACAGACATCATGACCACGAAAATTGCCAAAAAGCTCGGCCTCAAAGAGCGTTACACCCTGATGACCCGCGATCTGGCCTGGGACACGACTTACCAGCCAATGGACAAAGTGTTTCCGCAAGTCAGCTATGAAGGTCTGAAAATCCACGACTGGGACAAATGGGAAGACCCGTTTCGCCTGACGATGGATGCCTACTGGAAATACCAGGCCGAAAAAGAGCGCAAGCTCTACGCGATTCTGGACGCCTTCAACCAGAACAACGGCCACCTGTCGGTGACTGATGCGCGCTACATCAACGTGCTCAAGCTGTTTTTGGGCTCGACGCCGCCGCTGGAACTGATGGCGGCGCGCGGCTTTTCGATGGTCGGGCGGCAAATCGTCGGCGCCGGGCCGCGCGTGGCCTGCCAGATGCAGGCGGTCGATGAATACCGCCACTTTCAGACGCAGATTCATTCGATCTCGAACTACAACAAGTTCTACAACGGCATGGACGAGTTCGCGCACCAGCAGTCGCGCATCTGGTACTTGTCCGACGGCAAGTCCTTTTTTGACGACGCCATCACTGCCGGGCCGTTCGAGTTCATGGTGGCTATCGGCTTTGCGTTCGAATATGTGCTGACGAATATTTTGTTCGTGCCCTT
>JAPLPS010000227.1 GCA_026400075.1 Polaromonas sp. | reverse complement strand
GTCGTAAATATCGCCGCTGCCGTAGCGCCCCGATTTGTCGCCCATGTTCAGGTACAGGGTGTCGCCAATCTGGTAGTCAATCACCGGCGGCGCGCCCAGAGACCACAGGTAGCTGCCCGAGACAGTCACGCCCATCACGGTGACGCTGGCGGCCATGTAGGCGCTGACCGGGGTCAGGTCAATCTTGGCGCTGAAACCGGCCAGCGTGATGTCAATGCTGAACAGGCCCAGGTCAATTTCAAAGTCCAGACCGCCGTAAGCGCTGGCCGCAAAGCGCGGCTGGCTGCTCAGCGTCATCGACATGCCCGCGTACAGATGCAGCGGGCCGAGGTAGATGCTGATGTCGGCCGAGCCGGTAATTTCGAACTGGCCATCGGACTGGATGTAGCCACCGACATTGACGGTCAGCGCATGGAAGAAGTCCAGATGGCCGTTAAATTCGAGCTTGAAGACATTGTCTTTCAAGGTCATCGCACCGCTAAAGCCGATGTCAAAGGCCAGAACGTGGATGTTGCCGTTCGTCAGCGCCAGCTTGAACAGCTGGCCGCCCTGGACGCCCAGATGATCCTGGCTGCCGGTGTTGATCTCCAGCAGCGCGCCAGCGGTGATGCTGATGGGGCCGGAGCCGAGCTGGACGTTGGTCGCCAACGTCAGCGCAAAAACCGGGGTGCTGCCTTCGAGCACCAGCGCGATGCCGCCCTTGACATCAATGCTGCCCAGCGGCCCCAAGTCCAGCGTCAGCGCCGCCTGGGCGGTGATGCCGGTCTTGTCGATGGTCAGATCCATAGACCCGCCCAGATGCAGCGCGCCGCCCAGCACGTCAATGCTGGTGGTGCCAGCGATGTGCAGCGACTCCGGCGGCAAGGCGACCTGAACAAAAGCCGCGCCCTGGCCGGACGTGTTGATCGCGCGCACCGTCTGGGCCACGCCCGTGGTGTTGATCTGCAGCAGGAAGTGACCCGCCAGCGTGAAAGCGCCGCCGTCTATCAGAACCGAATCGGGGCCAGCGCCGCCCATTTCCAGGCTGCCGTAAATGCCGGTATTGACCAGGCCCAGCGTGCCGACGACCGCCAGCGGCTTGAGCAGCGGCAGGTTCAGCACCGCCGCAACCGTCACCTCGATGCCGGTGCTGGCAGAAATCACAATGCCGAAGTCGCCATCGAGCTTGAGCGCGCCGTTGAGCAGATTCATGCTGCCGCTGCCCAGCAGCTGCAGGTACATGCCCGTCCAGTCGGGCTTGCTGGTCGGCGTGGCCGAGATGGTGTATTGCCAGTTCGGGAAATGGCTGGCAACTGCCGTGGCGCCCTGGGCCGAGGTCAGCGCGGCCTGGAAATCCTTGGGCACGTCATAGACGATTTTCTCGCCGAAGGTGTTCAGGCTGAGTTCAAGGTCGGCGCTCAAAGACGCGACGCTGCCGATATTGAAGGCAGCGCTCAGCTCCAGGCGCAGGGCCAGACCCGCAATATTGTTGCGCTTGCCAATGACGAGCAGGCCGGTGGCATGGCTGCTGAAGGAGAAATCGCCCTTGCCAACGGTGGCCGTCACGTCGGCAAACACCGTCAGGCCGTTGCTGGCGTTGAACTCGAAGTCCAGCACGCCATCCATCTTCACCAGACCCAGCAGATCCAGCTTGGCCTGACCGTGGACGCGGATCAGCTGATCCTTGTAGTCGAGCACAATCGGGTGTGACGGATTGCCAGTCGGAATGGCGTAGCCCAGGTGGGTGATGTCGTTGGTTGTATCGGCGTCCTTGTTGACCGCCAGCGACATGTCTTTCCAGTTGCTCTTGGAAAAGTCGATGGTTGTCAGCGAGAACTTGATGCCCGCCTCGTTGTAGTTCACCGCGCCGGTGGCCACATCCTGGGTGTAACCGGCGGCGCTGATGACGGTGCGCAGGCCGGTGTTCAAGTCCAGCCGCAGGCCGGTCGCCTGCAGCGTCACGTCGGGCACGCCGACCAGGTTGATGCTTTGAATGTCGGCCTGTGCGGCGATATACACGCCAACCGTCAGGCCTGCCGCGCCAAATTTCAGCTCACGCGCCACCACCAGACCGACGTTCAGGTTCTGGATTGCCAGGCCCACGGCGCTGGTATCGGCGCGGTCTTCGGCACCAATGCGGCCGTTGCCCGAGGTGTCTTTCCAGTAAGCGCCGACGCCGACAAAGCCATACGCATCGGCAATGCCGATGGCCAGCGTGCTGACCTGGGTCACTTCGCCATTGGACAGCGTGACCGTCTCCGAGCCCTTCTTGGTAAAGGCCATAGAGGCGGACAACTGGACAAAACCGGCCAGGTTAATCTGCGCGTAGCCGACCTTGGCCTGGATGATTTCTTCGGAAAAGTCGAGCAACACAGAGTTGCTGCCACCGGCTGGCACCGCAAAGCCCTTGGTCGCCAGGAAGCTGGACTGGTAGTTGATCGACGGCGGGCCAATCAGCTGCACCGCCGCATTCACGTACGGGCCGCCGGGAACCACAAAGGTGTTGATATTGACTTCAACATCGTGCGCCTGGACATCGAGCAGGCTCTTGTCGATGCCGGTCAGGAAGGCGTCGCCAACCTTGGCCTTGGCGGAGATGAATTTGGGGGCATCGCTCAGGCCGGGAATGGCCTTGAACACCGTGGGCGTCATCATCGCCAGGCCGAAATCGACATGATCCAGCACCAGGCCGACGGCGCCGGTGTTGATGCTGTCCAGGTAGCCGTCAGGCCCGCCGGTCACGCCATCGGCGCCGTGCAGGTCAACGCCGTAGCGGTACGGGCCGCCGACACCGGCAAAGCCGCTCAGGTTCGCGCCGCCCAGCGTCATCGCTTCGACCTGAACCTTGTAGGTCGGGCCGGTGGCGCCCAGCGCATCGAGCACGCCAGCGAGTCCGCCCGGATTCACATCGACCGTGTAGCGCTCGCCCTTGCGAAAAGCCAGCGAGCCGCGCAGGCTCAGGAATTCGGACACCTGGATAGTGGCCATGCCAATGTCCAGGCCAATGAGGTCTTCGCCGCCAAACTTCAGGTACACCGGCTTGGCCGGGTCGCCGGTCTGCACCGCGTAGCCAACGGGCTTGTTTTTGCCCGGATCGGCCGGATCGGTGACGGCCGGGAAGGTTGTGGCAAAGTCGGCGCGGGCGCGCATGACGCCGTTAAACAGCTCGCCGCCGCTGTTCAAGTCCAGCGTGATGTTCTCGGCCGTCAGCTTGAGCACATCGCCAAAGCCGTAGGTGCTGATTGAGTTGGCATGCGCCGTCAGCGAGATAAAGTCCTTGGCCTTGAAGAAGTCAGGCAACTGCGCTTTGAAAATACCCACGCCAATATCGAGATGGTCGAGACCAAAGCCGACCAGGTCGGATTGACCCAGCAGCGGCTGCGTGAAGTCCGGTGTGCCCGCGCCGACAAAGGCGGAAATGTCCGAGCCGCCCAGCGTCAAGCCCTTGAAATCGACGCCGCTCAGGCGCGAGAAATCGGACGAGAGGCCACCCACGCTCTTGAGGCCGTTGAGGACGCTGTCGGCGGTGCTGCCCAGCAAGCTCTGCACCAGACCGAGTTCGGCGGGCAGGCCGGTGTACATCGTGCCGGTGAAGGTCTTGCCCAGGTTCAGCTCGAAATTGCCGTGCAGGTGGACAAAGTTTTCCAGGTGCAGATTAACGTCGGGCAGCGAGATCTTGCCCAGGATGATGGGCTTGAAGTTCAGGTCCAGGCCAATCGACAGGTCGATATTGCTGATGAAGTTAAACGCGTCCTTCAGGAAGCCCAGACCGGACACGTCAGGAATGATGTTTTTCAGACCGGACAGGCTGAGGGTCGGCAGGAAGCTGGTCGGCAAATCGAAGGACGGCAGCTTCAGGCCGAAGTCTGGCAAGGTGATGTCGGGGAACACCAGATCGGGGAACTGCAGCTTCAGGTCTGGCAGGTTCAGTATCAGATTGCTAAAGGCCGACAGGTCAATCTTCGGCGCAGACCAGTCCAGGCTTGGCAGCGTGAAGATGCTCAGGTCTGGCAACTTGGGCAGGTCTGGCAGGTTGAATTGCGGGAAGTCCAGACGCAGTTTTGGCCAGGCGGCCAGCAGCGATTTCAGATCCGGCAGGCTGATGCTGGACATGTCAAACACCGGCAGACCGTGCAGGAAGTCCAGGCCAAAGCTCAGATCCGGGAAGGCGGGCAGGCTCGGGAAAGTCACATCCGGGAACTGCAGCTTGAGATCGGGCCAGTGGGCATACAGCGCGCGCAGGCTGCCAATGTCAAAGGTAGGCATGCCCAGACTGAGCAGGCTGAAGTCCGGCAGTGCCGGGAAGGCAACGCTTGGGAACTGCAGCTTCAGGCTTGGCCAGCCGGCAATCAGCTTGCCAATCGCAGGCAGGGACAGCTTGGGCAGGCTCAAGTCCAGATCGGGCAGGTTCAGGTACACCGCCCAGTCGAAATTGGGCAGCGCAGGCAGCGTCAAGCTCGGGAAGGCAAACAGGTCGGGCAGGCCAAACCAGCTGAGCTTTGGAAAGTCCGGCAGCGCCGGGAAGTCCACGCTCGGGAACTGCAGCTTCAGGCTGGGCAGGTTGATCGAGAGCTTGACCCAGGCCGACAGCGACAGACGCGGCAGGTTCAGGTCGAGATTGGGCATGCCGAGCAAGGCAGACCAGTCCACATTCGGCAGCGCTGGCAGCTTCAGGCCGGGGAACTCAAACTTGATGTCGCTCAGGAAGGCGGGCAGCTCAAACTTCATCGCCTGCAGCGCGGGCAGCTTGAATTTGAGGAAGTCCAGGTTTGGCAGCGCCAGATTGGGCAGGCCAATGCTGCCCAGATTGATCTTGGGCAGGTCAAACTGGAAGTCAAAGTCATGCTTGATATGGAACAGGTCAAAGATGCCCATATCCGCCGTGACTTTGATGCCGACCAGGTTGGACGAGTAGTCCAGCGACATGGTCTTGCCGCTGGTGCCGACTGCGATGGTCAGCTTTTTGTCGGCCATTTCGGTGTAGTCGGCGTACAGGCTCGGAATCGGGTAGCCGTTGACGATGGCGCCGTTGAGCTTGATCTCGATATGCGAGCCGTCCAGCGTCAGGTACGGGTCGGTGCCGACCAGGCCCGCCTTGTCCGCCGTGGCGTACAGGCTGTAGAAGTTGACCCCCTTGACCGCAAAGCCCGAGGCTTTGGACGGCGTCAGCATGGACAAAATAAAGTCCATGTTGTCGATGGCAAAACCGACGGCGCCGTCCTTGGCGTCGCTGGTCACCAGGTTGCCATTGGCATCCTGGCTGACCGTTTTGTAGGGGCCGTTAAAGCCGGCAAAAGCCTGAACGTTGACGCCCGCAACCACCAGCGCATCGGCCGGTGCGACCACTTCAACGCCAGCCAGATTAAAGCCGATGCGGTCGATCTGGCGCTTCTGGAAGGCAAAGCCGCCCTGCAGGCTGACCACGCCCGCCACGTTCAGCGTGCCCAGACCGACAGACGCTTCAATCAGCTCGGCGCTAAAGTCCAGCAGCACCGGATTGGCGCCGCCGGTTTCAATTGAGCGCCCGGCCACCGTGCCGCCCTGGGTAAAGTCGGCGACCATGCCCGCCTTGCTGCCCTGGTTCAGCGAGACGCTGACATCGGCCAGATCAAACTGGATAAAGTCGCCAAAACCGACCATGCCGATGCCGTTGGCATGGGCCTTGAGGCCGATGAACTTGGTGCCTTCGGCGATCAACGGGTGGCTCAAATCGCGCACGGTCGTCAGGATGCTCAGGCCGAAATCGAGGTCGTTGACGCGCAGACCGATCGCATCGGTGCCCAGGTCGTCGGTGTTGATCTTGCCGTCGCCATTGGTGTCGCGGGTCGGGCCGTTCAGGCCGACGAACGCATGCACATTTTCTGCGCCGATGTCCATGCCCTGGACTTTGACGCCGCTGGTGATTTTCAGGCCTTCCTTGACGCTGATCTCGGATTCGCCGCCCTTTTTAAAGGCAAAGTCCCCGGAGATAAAGACAAACTCGGAAATCGCCAGCATCGCGTTGCTGACCTTGGCCTCGACCAGGGCTTCGCTAAAGTCCAGGCTGATGGCGCCCAGACCGGTGGGCACGGCCAGGCCGGTCGCGCCAAAGCTGGCCTGAAAGTCAACGCTGGCGTGCTTGCCAGCGGCACCCGCCCAGGCGGAGCCCCAGTTCAGCTTGACGTCAATATCGTTGCCCGACAGGTTGAAAATGCTGTCGCCACCGGCCACGACAAACGCGCCCGCGCTGGCTTTGAGCGCGGTGAATCTGGGCAGTTGCACATTTTTGGCCGTCGGCGTCAGGATGGCCAGGGCCATATCCACGTCTTTGAGCGCCAGGCCAAACAGGCCAGGCTGGTCTTTGACCGGCTTGGCCGACTCAAAGTCAGGAATGCCGTAGCCAACAAATACGTTGACGTTTTGCATGCCGATGGTCATGACATCGACTTGCAGCCCGGAGAAGGTTTTCCAGTCCGAGGAAACCGTGGCCCCCACCGCCGGAGATGCCAGCGTGGCCATCGTCGCCGCCATGCCGACATCGGCCAGCGACAGGCCGGTGTCAATCGTGACGAGCTTTTTCTCGCCCTTTTGCAGGCTGAAAGCGCCCTGCACAAACACAAACTGGTCGATTTGCAGCGTCGCCTTGGCAATCTGCACGCCGTAGCTGCCGGTGCTGTAGGCGAGCGCGACGGGCGCATTTCCGGTGGACACGGACAGGCCGTCGGCGCCATAGGTGCTGACAAAATTCACATACGGCTTGACCGTGCTGCCTGACCACACGCCGCCCTGATTGGCGGAGATCGTCACGCCCTCGGCGCTCAGCGTCAGGAAGTCCAGGCCGACCAAGGCGGCCACATCGGCCGTGGCGTTGAGCGCCCACAGCTTGGGAATAGTGACGGTTTTGTCGGCTGCGGTGTAAATCACCATGCCGAGGTTGAGGTTGTCCACCACCACGCCGACGGCGGAGCTGTCGGTGCTGTCGCTGTAGCCGTCGCCGTTTTGGTCCACAAAATATGGGCCGGAACCGGCAAACAGCTTGACGTTGGAAAAGCCCACCGTGAAGGCGTCCATCGCCAGGTTGTCGATATGCGAATACTGGCCGGGCGTGACGAGCTTTTTGGTGACCAGATTTTTCAGCGCGGCAGCACCTTCAACGCTGGTGTCGGTAAAGCCGGTGACGATATCGACGGAAACACCAGCGCTCTTTTCGATGGCAAAGCCGCCTTCGAGGTAAATGAAATCATCGACCTTGACCAGCGCATGGCCGACGGACACGCCAAACAGGGAGCGGTTGAAGTCCAGCGCCATCGGCGCGCCGCCGGTGGCCACCGACAGCCCGTTGGCGCCGAAGCTGCTGGTGAAATCGACATACGGCGACAGCTCGGTGCCCTGCCATTTCGCGCCCTTGTTCAGCTCAACGGTCAGGTCGGCCACCTTGACCTGCATGAAGCCCATGTCCAGGTCTAACGGATTGGCCCACAAAGCCTTGACCGCAAACAGGCGCGGGATAAGCTTGCCAGTCGGATCGACGGCGCTGGTGGCCTTCATCGTGGTGAAGGCGATGTCGATTTTGTCCAGCGTGAACAGCGGATCACTGGTGCTGCCGACGGTGATTTTGACGTCGGACGCGCCTATGCTCAGCATGTCCACCGG
>JAPLPS010000148.1 GCA_026400075.1 Polaromonas sp. | reverse complement strand
TTTCCAGTCGTGTCCTGCAAGACCTTGAATTGCGCGGTATCGCTGCTCAGATCCGAAAGACATTTGATATCCAGAATGTCCGTCATGTAGAGCTGCTCCTGCGGAAACACCGTCACGTAGCCGGAGTCAGGAAACTCCACCATAGTAGGGTAAGGCGCACGCATGGCGCGCTGCAGCCAAGAGGGAAGGTGAGTGGCAGGGAAGTTCATGAGTCATCCTTTTGGATTTGTTTTATCAATTGCGCCTTGCCGGGTGCGGAGGCTATTTTTGGCGTGGCGTTCAAGAGCGCTTGGCACTGAAAATTCCAGGCATTCCACTCAGTGAAAACCCTAGAGCTTTGACTTTACTGGCGTACAGAAGAGAAAGCTTGCAAATCCCAACAGTGAAATTTGTATTTCTGATTTTCTGCAACTTAGTTCACGATTTTTTCTGACAGATATCGGCCGTCGTTGCGGATGATTCGCAGTCAATATCCGGCCCGATGCCGGGAGCGCATTAATTCAGCGCGCAGGGGGCTAAAAAGATATAGCCAGCGCCCCACTCGGACTTGACCGGATCGTCCGAGCCTGTGATGTCGCGGATTTTTTTGCGCAGGCGGCTGATGCGTACTTCCAGGCGCCGCTCGTCAAAAGTCAGGTAGTCGTAGCCCATCGACTCGACCAGTACACGCCTTGATGTGACCTTGGACAGGTTGCCTGCCATCATGGTTTCCAGCAGACAAAGCTCCATGCCAGTCAGAGGCACTTCCTGTCCGGTGGGCGAGATCAGCATCCGCTCGCGGCGCTGAAGCTGCCAGAGCGCAGGTACTTCCCATGTCGTCCGGTTCAAGCGCTGGTTGGCCCGCTCCAGGATGGCCTGCAATTCACGGTAGTTGACCGGCTTGACCAGGTAGTTGTCTGCGCCGCTTTCAAAACTGCGGATGCGGTCTTCTTCAGTGCTTCTGGCTGTCAGCATCACGATGACCATGCCGGGTGTATCGCGCAGGCGCTGGGCGATGGCAATGCCGTCTTCGCCGGGCAAGCAGATGTCCAGCAGCAGCAAGTCGGGCTGCTGGCGCGCCATTGACTGGTCAAGCTCAATCCCGTTGGACACGCCGCAGGCCTCATGCCCGCTTTTTCCCAGAAAATAGACAAGCTCATCTTGCAAATCGACCTGATCTTCAACAACAATAATTTTCATCAACATCCATCTTGAGGTTCTGCTTTCATGCCGAAATTGACTATAAAGTTCGAGCAATTCAAAAAGAGAGCCTGTAACAGTATGTATAGTAATCAAAGAAAAACCATGTATCTTTTTGTGTCACCGGGGTGATGATTTCTGTTGCGAGGCTGGCGCGCGCGCTGAAGGCGCTGCTGATCGTCATGCTTTCCTGCTGCTGCCTGAACGTGTCGGCCACGGTGCTGTCATCAAGCGCGGTGTCGCTGGCGGGGGATTTGCAGCTATTGCGTGATCCGGATGCGGCCTGGTCGGTGCAGGAGGTGGCCCAGCCCGGTTTTGCGCAGCGTTTCGAGAAATTGCCGGGGCGCCCTTCGCAGGGCTACATTCAGGGCGCCATCTGGCTGCGCGTCACGCTGGAGCGTCCGCCGGAGATGCCTGAGCTCTGGTGGCTGGAAGTGGCCGCGCCGATGTTTGATGATGTGTTCCTGTACACCCCGGCAGCGGGGGGCGGTTTCACCGAGCGGCGCGCTGGCACCGAATGGGCGTTTGCCGGGCGCGATGTCAACTACCGCTCGCCAGTGTTTCAAGTGCGGCTCGCGGCCCCCGAGACCGCGTACACGTTTTACCTGCGCATCCGCACCAACAATGCCGTCGTGCTGCGCCTGTCGGCGTGGACGCCGCAGGCCTTCGTCGCCCAGTTCGGCCGGGAGCAGCTGCTGTTTGGCCTGTTTCTGGCCGTTCATCTGGTTGTGCTGCTGAGCAGCTTCTGGAATTTTCGCGCGTCCGGCGAAGCCTCTTATGCTTACCTGGCCGGATTTACGCTGGTCAGCATGTGTGTCACCGCCGCGTTTGAAGGGCTGATTTTTCAGTATCTTTTGCCCACTCATCCGGGCTGGAGTGAGCCCATCATGCTGGTGTTCTGGGTGCCCGTCTATCCGCTGTATAGCCTGTTCCTGCTGGATCACCTGAAAATCTCGTGGCAGCAGGGCTGGGGCCGCTTCTACGTCTGGGGTCACTGGCTGGTGGCGCTGCTGGTGCTGGCGCTGTCGCTGGGCGGCGCTTTTCAGTGGGTGATTCCCAAGTTTCAGGCGTGGACGCTAGTGTGCATGGTGCTCAATCTGCTGGTGCTGATCCGGCACTGGCTGTCCAGCAAAACCGATGCGGGCGCCTTGCTGCTCGGTTCGCTGCCGCTGTCGGCCGGGGTGGCGGTGCGATTCGGGCGCAACCTGGGCTGGCTGCCTGCGACGCTAAGCAGTGATTACCTTTACATGTTTGGCGCCATTTTGCATCTGCTGGTCATGTCCCACGCCGCCAGTCAGCGCTACCTGGTGCTGCGCCATGCCAAGGAAGAGGCGCAAGCCCTGGCCCTTGAGCTGTCCCATGATGCCGAGCGCAAGCTCGAAGCCCAGGTGCTGGCGCGCACTCAGGCGCTCGATCAGGCCTTGAGTCTGGCCCGGGCGTCGCTGGAGATCGAGCGCCAGACGCACACCGATCAGCGGCGCTTTTTTGCCACCGTGTCACACGAATTACGCACCCCGCTGGCCGTGATTGACGCCACCGCCCTGAATCTGTCCCTGGACAGCCAGGCGCAGGACGAAGCGACGCGGCGGCGCTACCAGAAAATCCAGCGCGCCAGCGCACAGCTGATCACGCTGGTGAAGAACTGTTTTCGTGAAGATCGTTTTGAACTGCTCAACCGGGGCTTGCAGCGCCAGCCGACGGATCTGGAAGAGTTGCTGATCGATGCGCGCGAGTCTGCGCTGATGCTGTCCTCGCGGCATCAAGTGCTGATCCAGGCGCAGGCGCTTCCCGAAGACTTCCCGTGCGACCCCGAGCTGACGCTGCTGACGCTGCGCACCCTGGTCGGCAATGCGGTGAAGTACACGCCGCCCGGCACCCGCGTGCTGCTGCGCGCCCGTGCCAGCGCCGAGGGCGTCACCATTGAGGTGCTGGACAACGGCCCCGGCGTCAGCGCCGCCGATTTGCCGCAGCTGTTTGAACGCTACTACCGGGGCCAGAATGCCACCAGCGTGCCCGGCACCGGCCTGGGTTTGCCGCTGGCGCGTGAACTGATCCAGATGCAGGGCGGCTCGCTGACGATTGAGAGCGCGCCGGGCCAGGGCTTTGTCGCCACTGTCTGGCTGCCTGCCGGTGTCGCGGCGCCGACTCCGGCTCCGGCGCTGGCGTGATTAGCTTGTTTATTGCGGATGCAGGCGCCGCGATTCGCTGTCGCTGCGAAACACAATCGGCACGACGCGGTTCTCGGGCGCCCGGCGCACCAGCTCGATGATTTTCTCGTGGTGCGGCGACTTGCTGCACACCGGATCGGCCTGCGTCGCGTCGCCAGTGACCAGAAAAGCCTGGCAGCGGCAGCCGCCGAAATCCTTGTGGCGCTCGTCGCAGTCGCGGCAGGGCGCTTTCATCCACGCCTGGCCCCGGTAGGCGTTGAAACCCTGGCTGCGCGCCCAGATGTCGGCGAGTGGCTGGTCTTGTACGCGGGGCAGGTTCAGCCCCGGCAGGTCGCGGGCGTTGTGGCAGGGCAGGGCCGTGCCGTCGGGCGCCACGGCCAGAAACACCGAGCCCCAGCCGTTCATGCAGGCTTTCGGGCGCTGTTCAAAATAATCGGGCACGACGAACAGCACGCGGCAGGGCGGATTGGCCTGCTCGCGGTAGCGCTTGACGACGGCTTCGGCTTCGAGCAGCTGTTCCTGTGTCGGCATCAGCTGGTCGCGGTTCGTCCAGGCCCAGCCGTAATATTGGGTGTTGGCCAGCTCTAAAAATTCGGCGCCCAGCGCTTCGGCCATGTCGATGATCTTGCCGACATGCGGCAGGTTGTGCCGGTGCAGCACGCAGTTCATCACCATCGGCCAGTCGTGTTCTTTGATCAGCTTGGCGACTTTGAGCTTCAGGTCGAAGGTCTTGGTGTGGCTGAGGAAATCGTTCAGTTCCTTGGTCGAATCCTGAAACGACAGCTGGACGTGGTCGAGCCCGGCGTCCTTGAGCTTTTGGGCGCGCGCTGGCGTGAAGCCGACGCCGGAGGTGATCAGGTTGGTGTAAAAACCCAGGTGATGGGCCTCCTGCACCAGCTCTTCGAGATCGTCGCGCAGCATGGGCTCGCCGCCGGAGAAACCCAGCTGGGCCGCGCCCAGCGCGCGCGCCTGGCGCATCACATCGACCCACTGCGCCGTCGTCATTTCGGTCTGCAGCCGGGCGTATTGCGTCGGGTTGTAGCAGAACACGCAGTGCAGCGGGCAGCGGTAAGTCAGCTCGGCCAGCAGCCACAGCGGCGGCGAAATGACCGGGGCAGGCGACGTGGATGCCAGCGCAGAGGCCAGCATGGAAACCGGCGCGGCGCGCGGCGTTGAAATGTCAGACGATCCAGCCACGGCGAACTCCTTCTTCCAGCAAATCCTGCACCTGCGGGCCAATGCCCTGCACATTGAACAGCGTCTCCAGCTCGGCCACGATGGCGTCCGGGCTGAGCTGGCCGCTGCAGCGGCGCAAAATCTCCGCCGTGCTGTCGCTGAGCTTGACCATGCCCTCCGGGTACAGCAGCACCCAGCCTTTTTGCACCGGCTCGTACTGCAGCCGGTACAGGCGCGACAGGCGCGGATGGGCGGGCACATCGACAGGTTTTGGCGCGGGTGCCGGGCTGGCGCTGGCCGGTGGCGGGCTGGAAGAGGTCATTGACAGGCTTTCTCAATCCCGTCGAGCATGCTCCACAAAATGTCGAGCTTGAACTGCAAAATGTCCAGCGCTCTTTGCTGCGCCTGACGGGTGGTGAAATAGTTTAGCGTCACCGCCAGGCCGTGCTCCACGTCGCGGCTGGCCAGCGGAATGCGGCTGCGGAAGTAGGTCAGGCCCTGGGCTTCAATCCACGGATAGTGGCCGGGCCAGGTGGCCAGGCGGTCTTTGTGAATCTGCGGCGCAAACATCTCGGTCAGCGACGAGCAGACAGCCTCCTGCCACGGCGCTTTGGCGGCGAAATTGACATAGGCGTCGCAGGCAAAGCGCACGGCGGGCGCTACGCCCTGCAGCGACCACAGCTCGTCACGCGAGATGCCGACCGCCTGGCCCAGCTGGGTCCAGGTTTCAATGCCGCCCGCTGCCGAGCCTTCGTAGTCGCCGTAGCCGTCGTGGTCCAGGATGCGCTCGACCCACAGGCGCCGGTGCGCCCGGTCTGGCATATTGGCCAGAATCGCCGCGTCCTTGCGCGGAATGCAGATCTGGTAATAAAAGCGGTTCGCCACCCAGCAGCGGATTTCCTCGGCGGTGCAGCCGCCCGAATTCATCCGCACATTGAACGGGTGGTGAATGTGGTAAGCCGTGCCTTTGGCGCGCAGCTGGCGTTCAAATTCGTCGGGCGTCCAGGCGGGCAAGCCGTTGGCGATGCTGGGGGATTGGGCGATTTCCATGACGGGGCTTCCTGAAACTTAAAACTAAAACGCGATGTCCATGCCGTCGAAAGCGACTTCGATGCCGTGTGCTGTCAGCACGGCGCGCTCGGCGGAGTCTTCGCGCAGGATGGGGTTGGTGTTGTTGATGTGGATGAGGATTTTGCGCACGCTGGTCGGCAGCGTGGCGAGCTGCTCAATCATGCCGCCCGCGCCGCTTTGCGGCAGGTGGCCGATCTGGCGCGCGCCCTTGCTTGAAAAGCCCAGGCGCTGCATTTCGTCTTCAGTCCAGAAGGTGCCATCGACCAGCACCACCGCGCATTCGGCCATCAGCGCCAGCAGCTCGGGGGTCATTTCGCCCAGGCCGGGCGCGTAAAAAGCGCGCTGGCCGGTGGCCGGGTTGTCAATCACCAGGCCGATGTTGTCGCCGGGGCGCGGGCATTCGCGAAACTGCGAATAAGGCGGCGGCTTGGACGACAGCACGACCGGCAACACGGCCATGCCGTCCAGGCCTGGCACCGGCAAAAAGCCCGCGTCCAGACGCAACGGCAGCGCGTTGACGCCGCAGTAATGCGACAAAATTTTGGTGATCGGAAAGCCCTCGGCGATGTCGGAAAACACCTCGGGCGTGGCCAGCAGCGGCAGCGGTTTTTGACATTCGCGCAGCATTAAGAGGCCGGTGACATGGTCGATTTGCGCGTCCATCAGCAGCAGGGCGGCGATGCCGCTGTCGCGCGTAGTCCGGGCCGGTTGCAGCTCGGGGTTGGCCTGAATCTGGGCCAGAATGTCCGGCGAGGCGTTGACCAGCAGCCAGTCGGCGCCGTTGACGGTGACGGCGATGGAGGACTGGGTGCGGGCCTTGGCCTTGATGCTGCCCCGGCGCAGGCCGTCGCAGTTGGCGCAGTTGCAGTTCCACTGCGGAAAGCCGCCGCCAGCGGAGGAACCTAAAACTCGAATACGCATATGTGTTGACCCCGTCTGTTCAGGAGATAAAAAAAGCGCACGGGCCTGAAAACCTGTGCGCTTGGCTGGGTCCGGCGGGACTGAATTAGCGGTTCGCGATGTACATCGTGATTTCAAAGCCGAAACGCAGATCGGTGAAGGAAGGGGTAGTCCATTGCATAGTCTCTGTCTCCTGAATAGTTGGCGTGAAAATGGCTGCCAGCTTGTCGTCGCGGTGGCTTTTACAAGCTGCATTTTCAATACAGCAATATCAATGCCATGCCCAAACCATTTTTGCCCTTTATTCCCCGTGTGGCCAATGGCCGCCCGCGCCCCGGCTGGCCCGCGCCTTTGGGGCTGGCGACGGCGCGCAACAGCCGCATGGCTTACCGCCTGTTCGGGCCTGCCGCTGGCGAGCCCTGGCTGGTGCTGCATGGCGGGCCGGGTAGCGGCAGCCCGCCCGATTCGGCCGCAATTTTCCTGCTGGAGCGCCAGCGCGTCATCGTGCCAGACCAGCGCGGCGCGGGCTTGTCGCGCCCGCGTGGCCAGAGCGCGGGCAACCAGACGGATCAATTGGTGGCCGATCTGGAGGCGCTGCGGCTGGCACTGGGCATTGAGCGCTGGAGCATTCTGGCCGGTTCCTGGGGCACGGTGCTGGCGTTGCGCTATGCCCAGCAGCACCCGCAGCGGGTGACGCGGCTGGTGCTGCGCGGCGCTTTTGGCCTGCGGCTGGCGGAAATTCGCGGCCTGCTGCACCCCGATGCGCGCCGCGAGCGGCGCGTGGCGCAATGCGCCCATTGGCCGCGCAGTCCGCTCAACGGTGCGCCGCAGGTGCTGGCTCGTTTGGAGCAAGTGTTGCAAGTTGGAGCACCCGGTGTTGCAGCCTTGCGCCTGGTGCGCTGCTGGAACCTGCTGGAGCAGGGCGCGGCCTTGCGCGGCATGCGGCGCAGTTTGATTCACGCCGCTGGCCTGAACGAGCCGAAGCTGGCCGCGTCAATACGCCAGGGCTGGGCGCGGCTGCGGCGCAGTCGGCGCCAGGCCGAGGCGGGTTTGATGCGGCCCGGCATTGTTCAAGCGGACAGGCGTGGCTGGCAGAAATTTCGCATCCAGTCGCATTACCTGCGGCATAAGGGGTTTTTGCGCCCCGGCGAGCTGGATAGGGCGGTGCGGGCGCTGGCGCAGTGGGGCATTCCGAGTGACTGGGTGCATGGCCGTTTTGATGCGATTTGCCCGCCGCGCAACAGTCGGGGCTGGCTGCGGCAAACCGGGGCGCTGGCGTCGGGGCTGGCCTGCGGCTACTGGCCGGTGGCGGGCCATCTGGCCAGCGAGCCGGGCATTCGCGCGGTGCTGCGGACTCTGGTGCAGGACGGGCGCCCGGCCCGGCCACAGTAAGCGATCAGTGAGAGGCGCAGCGCCTCAGTTCCAGACATCCGGCGGCAGCTGCTCCTTGCGTCGATAGACGGTGTTGCGCGAGACGCCCAGCGCTTTAGCGGCGGCCGAGACATTGCCCTTGTGCTGCTGCAGCATCTTGGTCATCGCGATCAGCGCGACATCCTGCAGCCGCTGGCCGTCGGTTTCGCTGGCCGTGGCCGTGGCGGGAGCGCTTTCCGGGGCCGGGCCAGCGCTCTGGGCGGGCGCTGCCCGTCCCTGCGGCATCTGTTCCTGCTCTTCCAGAAAATCATCGGGCAGGTGAATCGGCTCAATCATCCCCTGGCTGCCCACCATGACCACGGCGGTGCGCAGCAGGTTGTGCAGCTGGCGGAAATTGCCCGGCCAGTGGTGGGCGCGAAACAGCTTCATCACTTCGGCGGAAATGCCCACCGAGGCGCCGTTTTCGCACAGGCTTTTCAGCAGCTTTTGCGTGACGACTTCAAAGTCGGTGCGCTGGCGCAGCGCGGGCAGGCGCACCACCAGGCCGTTGAGCCGGTAGTAAAGGTCTTCGCGGAACTCGCCCTGGGCAATCATGGTCTTGAGGTTTTTGTTGGTCG
>JAPLPS010000444.1 GCA_026400075.1 Polaromonas sp. | reverse complement strand
GAAGAAGGCCAGAAAGTCACGATCCGCCCGCTGGCCGGAACCCGACCGCGCGCTTCGTCCATCGAGGCCGACAAGGCCGCCGAGCACGAACTGATCAACGACCCGAAAGAGCGCGCCGAGCACGTCATGCTGATTGACCTGGCGCGCAACGACATCGGCCGCATTGCCAAAACCGGCACGGTCAAGGTGACCGAGGCGTTTGCCGTCGAGCGCTACAGCCATGTGATGCACATCGTCCGCAACGTCGAGGGCATTTTGAACGACGGCATGAGCAGCATGGACGTGCTGCGCGCCACCTTCCCGGCGGGCACGCTGACCGGCGCGCCCAAAGTCCACGCGATGGAGCTGATCGACCAGTTAGAACCCAGCAAGCGCGGCCTGTACGGCGGCGCCTGCGGCTATTTGAGCTACGCGGGTGACATGGACGTGGCGATTGCGATTCGCACCGGCATCATCAAGGACGGCATGCTCTATGTGCAGGCGGCCGCCGGCGTGGTCGCCGACTCGGTGCCCGAGCTGGAGTGGAAAGAAACCGAAGCCAAGGCCCGCGCCCTGCTGCGCGCCAGCGAGCTGGTCGAAGAAGGTTTGGAATAACAAAAGAAGATGGAGGTTGGTTTATGCAGATTGAAGTCAAGCATCCGACGGTGCAAGAAGTTTTTAAAGAATCGTTTTATGAGGTGCCAGCATTTCAGCGTGAATATGTTTGGAAAAGGCTACAAGTTAGCTCGTTACTAACTGATGTAATAAATGCACTTTTTGATGAAAATGACAACCCTTCATCGGGTGAATATTTCATAGGAAGCATTGTGGCTTATTTGGATGAGCAAAGTGTTTTTCAATTGATTGATGGGCAGCAGCGTCTTACGACTTTGTTTATCATATTGTGTGCCATCCGTGACCTACGAAACTCACTGAACGATCCTGAACCTGTAACTTTTTTGGAAGGAATGATTCAAGATCAGTATCAAAAACCAGATGGGACAACGGGTGTCAGATTGCGACTGAAACCTCTTTATAGAGATGCTGATATTATTCTGCAAAACATGGCAAGCGGAACTCAGACATTACAAGTTAAAACCCTGCCACAGTCAGCTAAAAACATGTTGGCTACTTATGAGGTTGCAGCCGATTTTTTGAGTGAAAACTTTGGGCGGGATGTTAATCGGTTGCGCCGATTTCAAGCGCAATTATCTCGACGGGTACGGCTCGTCCGGATTCAAACTCTTGGGATAAGTGATGCATTACATATTTTTGAAACAATCAATGACCGTGGTGTGGGGTTGAATGCTTTAGATTTGCTGAAAAATCTTTTGTTTATGCAGGTGGAACGGGCTGAATTTGATCGCCTGACGATCATCTGGGAGAAAATGGTTAACGCTATTGAAAAAACCGGAAGAGATGGGAAACCTTTGCGGTTTTTGCGTTACTTTATATTGGCTAATTTTCCTGATGCGCGTAATAAAACGAACTTATTAACAGAAAATAATTTATATGAATGGCTCTCGAAGAGTAAAGATAGGGATGATTTAGGCATTACAAAAGATCCGATTGCCTTTGCAGAACGTTTGCATCAAGCTGCGCTGGCATATAAAAGATTTATTTCTGAGCCAGATATTGCGCTTTCCAGTATATACGCCATTTCTAATAGCGCAAGGCAGCATTTAATTGTTTTGTTGGCTTGTCAAACGCTGAATAATGATTCGTTGTTTGTCGTTACGCATCATTTGGAGCGCCTTTCTGTGGCGTATTCACTTGCTAAAGCATCTACTAAAGTATTTGATAGGATATTTGCAAACGCTGCTCCAGAGTTGGGGGAGTTGATTGCTAAGAATAAGGCTCGTTCCGACTTTAAGTTGATCTTGAATGCTTGGATGGAGGATTGGGTCAATAGGGAAATTCAACCATTGACGCTAAGGGTCTCAGAGGCTCTGAATGTAATGAGCTTGGATCGTAAATTGACGTGCCGGTTTATATTAAGGCGATTGTCGCAATACGTTGAAGCTAAGGCGAAAACCTCATTGAAAAATTTAGCTATCAGTCATTTTACTAAGTTTGAGGTTGAGCATGTATTGCCTGATAATCCATCTCCGGAATTAAAGGCGGAATTTGATAGGCCAAGCGATTATGATTATTATAAATCTTTGCTTGGAAATCTGACGTTGTTAGAAAAACCAATCAATGCTTCGCTTGGGCGAGATTATTTTTCTGTCAAGCAGCCTGTTTATGGCCGTTCTGGATTGTTTCTGACAAAATCGTTATCCGCTTCACAATCGGTTGGCTTGAATACCAGTTATTTTAAAGCTGCTCAATATTTCGGGCAATACAGTGAATGGAATAGTTCAGCCATTGAATCGCGTCAGCAAGAAATGAAACGGCTGGTCATGGAGATGCTTGGCCTGTCCATGATTGAAGACACCACATCAGCAAGCCTATGACTATCAAATTAAATCTTCCCGAATGCGTGATCGTGGAACATTGCCACACGATGGCCGATGTGCGCCGCAACATCGACGCGCTGGATCAGCGCATCGTCGCGCTGATGGCTGAGCGCAGCGGCTATGTCGCGCAGGCGGCGCGCATCAAGCAGGACGCGAATCTGGTGCATGACCAGGCGCGCATCGACTTCATCGTCGCCCGTGTCAGCGCGATGGCCGCCGAGCAGGGCGCACCCGCCGCCGTCATCGAGGCCGCTTACCGCGCCATGATCGACGCCTTCATCGAATTTGAGCGCGGCGAATTCCAACGCCTGCGCGCCCAACCGTCCGAAAAGAGCTGAGCCATGAAACTTTTGATGATCGACAACTACGACAGCTTTACCTACAACATCGTCCAGTATTTCGGCGAGCTGGGCGCTGAGGTGGAAGTGTTCCGCAACGACGAAATCACCGTCGCCGAGATCGCCGCCAAGCTGGACGCGGGCGAGCTGGATAGGCTGGTGGTGTCGCCCGGCCCGTGCTCACCGGCTGAAGCCGGGATTTCGGTTGCCGCCATTCAATACTTTGCGGGCAAGCTGCCGATTCTGGGCGTGTGCCTGGGCCACCAGTCGATTGGCTCGGCCTTTGGCGGCAAGATCGTCCGGGCGCAAGAGCTGATGCACGGCAAGACCAGCATCATCACCACGACGCAGCAGGGCGTGTTTGCCGGGCTGCCAGCGCAGTTCACGGTGAACCGCTACCACTCGCTGGCCATCGAGCGTGAAAGCTGCCCCGACGTGCTGGAAGTCACCGCCTGGACGGACGACGGCGAAATCATGGGCGTGCGCCACAAGACGCTGGCCATTGAAGGCGTGCAGTTCCACCCCGAATCGATACTGACCGAGCACGGCCACGCGATGCTGAAAAACTTCCTGGAACAGCGAGCGTAATTGGCGATTTTTCGTCGCCGATGATCACCGTCGAGAAGGGGCAGGGGATGCTGACATGACGGATCAGTCTGCCCCTTCTTCTGCCTCTTGATCAGCGCCTGTTGCCACCCGCCCAACCGAGTAAACAAAGGTATTTTTTATGCCCGACAGCCACAAAATTACCCCGCAGCAAGCGCTGCAGCGCACCCTCGAACACCGCGAAATCTTTCACGACGAAATGCTGCATTTGATGCGCCTCATCATGGGCGGCGATATGTCGCCGGTGATGATGGCCGCGCTGATCACCGGCCTGCGCGTCAAAAAGGAAACCATCGGCGAAATCACCGCCGCCGCGCAGGTGATGCGCGAGTTTTCCACCAAGGTGAATGTGGCCGACAAGCGGCATCTGGTCGATATCGTCGGCACCGGCGGCGACGGCTCGCACACGTTCAACATTTCGACCTGCGCGATGTTTGTCGCCGCCGCAGCGGGGGCCAGGGTCAGCAAGCACGGCGGGCGCAGCGTCAGCAGCAAGTCGGGCAGCGCCGATGTGGTCGAGTCGCTAGGCATTTCCTTGAACCTCTCGCCCGAGGCGATTGCGCGCAGCATTGCCGAAGTGGGCGTCGGCTTCATGTTCGCGCCGAATCACCATCCGGCGATGAAAAACGTCGCGCCAGTGCGCAAGGAGCTGGGCATCCGCACGATCTTCAACATCCTCGGACCGCTGACGAACCCGGCCGGGGCGCCGAATATTTTGATGGGCGTGTTTCACCCCGATCTGGTCGGCATTCAGGTGCGCGCCCTGCAGCGGCTGGGCGCGGAACACGCGCTGGTCGTCTATGGCAAGGACGGCATGGACGAGATCAGCCTGGGCGCGGCCACGCTGGTCGGCGAGCTGAAAAACGGCGAAATCACCGAGTACGAAATCCACCCGGAAGATTTTGGCCTGACGATGACCAGCAACCGCGCCCTGCGCGTCGAAACGCCGGAAGAATCGAAAGCGATGCTGCTGGGCGTGTTGGACAACCAGCCCGGCGCGCCACGCGACATCGTGATGCTGAACGCGGGGGCGGCGCTGTACGCGGCCAATGTGGCTGATTCGATTCAGGGCGGCATCGCGCTGGCGCGGACGGCGCTTGAGTCGGGCGCGGCGCGGGCCAAGCTGGCGCAGCTGGCTGCGTTCAGCCAGCAGGCCGGGGCTTGAGGCCGTGTGGCACGATCCGGGCACCTGGATTGCGCTGGGCGTCTCCCTGCTGTTCATCGTCGTCGGTTTTGTCATGCACCGCGTTTTCGTCAAAATTCTGAAAAACGGCTCGGTCGAGCCGTCCACCTTACCCGCCGGGCAGGCGCAAGCGCCTTCCCCGCCCACCCCACCGGAGCCTCCCCATGAGTGACATTCTGAACAAAATCGTGGCCGTCAAACGCCTGGAAATCGAAGCGGCCATCAACCGCAAGCCGCTGGCCGAAATGCGCCGCGACGCCGAGTCGCGTGTCAACACGCGGGATTTTGTCGGCGCGTTGCGCGCAAAAATCGCCGCCGGTCAGCCCGCCGTGATTGCCGAAGTGAAAAAAGCCAGTCCGTCCAAAGGCGTGCTGCGCGCCGATTTCATTCCCGCCGACATTGCGCAGAGCTACGCCGAATACGGCGCGGCCTGCCTGTCGGTGCTGACGGACCAACAGTTTTTTCAGGGCAGCATTGATTACCTGAAGCAGGCGCGGGCGTCTTGCGGCCTGCCGGTGCTGCGCAAGGATTTCATCGTCGATGCGTATCAGGTCTATGAGTCGCGTGTCATGGGCGCGGACTGCATTTTGTTGATTGCCGCCTGCCTGGACGACGTGCAGATGAAATCGTTTGAAATGCTGGAGTTGTCGCTGGGCATGGCGGTGCTGGTCGAGGTGCATGACGAGACCGAGCTGGAGCGCGCGCTCAAGCTAAAAACGCCGCTGATCGGCATCAATAACCGCAATTTGAAGACTTTTGAGGTGTCGTTGGAGACAACCTTGACGCTGAAAGACAAGGTGCCTGCGGATCGGTTGCTGGTCACCGAGTCCGGCATCATGACGCCGCAGGATGTGGCGCGCATGCGTGCGGCTGGCGTCAACGCTTTTCTGGTCGGCGAGGCTTTCATGCGCGCCGACGAGCCGGGCGAGGCGCTGGCCGAGCTGTTTGACGCTGACGCCGCTTAAGGCGTGCTGACGGGATGCAGGCGCAGTTTCCAGAAATGTCTGCCGGGGGCGCGGCGCCCGATCAATTGATCAGCGCTGATCCGTCGGCCTGGGCGGTGGCGCAGGGCTGGCGGCCGGTGGTGGATCAGTTTTTTGCCAGTGAAGCGGGTGGCAAACTGCTGGCGTTTTTGCGTGGGCGGCTGGCCGAGGGCGCGGTGATTTTTCCGCCGCAGCCACTGCGGGCGCTGGAACTGACGCCGCCTGACGCGGTGCGTGTGGTCATTCTGGGGCAGGATCCTTACCACGGGCGCGGGCAGGCCGAGGGGCTGGCTTTTTCGGTCGCGCCCGGTGTCGCGCTGCCGCCGTCGCTGCGCAATATTTTCAAGGAATTGCAGCGCGATCTGGGGCGGCCGCCGCCCGCATTTCCGGTGCCGGGCGGCAGTCTGGTGCGCTGGGCTAAGCGGGGTGTTTTGCTGCTCAACACCTGCCTGACGGTGGAGGAAGGCCAACCGGCCAGCCATGCGGGCCGGGGCTGGGAAGTGCTGACCGATAGCATCATTCGCCAAGTCTCTGGCGGCCCGCAGCCGGTCGTGTTCATGCTGTGGGGCGCACACGCACAAAGCAAGCGCGCTTTGATTGACGCCGGGCGCCACCAGGTGCTGCTGGCGAACCACCCGTCGCCGCTATCGGCGCTGCGCCCGCCGCTGCCTTTTATCGGCTGCGGGCATTTTTCGCAGGCGGCCGAATGGCTGAAACAAGCGCGACATGAGGCTGTGCTTGACTTTTGAGCGCCTTGCCAGCGGGCTTGAGCCACCAGCGGGTACAAAAATATAAGCTTTAAGCAGCATTCGCACAACAATAATTGGCATTCGACGTAAAGTCGTGGCATAATTTGAGGCTCACTCAGAGGATGGGTGTCCGAGTGGTTAAAGGAGGCAGACTGTAAATCTGTTCGCTAACGCGTACGCTGGTTCGAATCCAGCCCCATCCACCAGATTGCTGACAAATGTTGCCAAGCTGGTTTTGAATTTGAGAAGTAGTTGAGTGTGATTTGATTCAGTAGAGCTGCGGGAGTAGTTCAATGGTAGAACCCTAGCCTTCCAAGCTAATGACGCGGGTTCGATTCCCGTCTCCCGCTCCAGAGTGTTCTGGGCTGCTTGCTGAATGATGTTACGCTTGGTTGCTGAAGTAGATTTACGCCCATTTGGCTCAGTGGCAGAGCACTCCCTTGGTAAGGGAGAGGTCCCGGGTCCGATTCCCGGAATGGGCACCATATTTTTAGGCTGACGTAGCGCAAGCGCGTTACGGCTGGCGGTGATTGTTGTCTGGTTTTGTAACTTTTCGGAGTTGAAAAATGGGAAAAGAGAAATTCACGCGGACCAAGCCGCACGTCAATGTTGGCACCATCGGTCACGTTGACCACGGTAAAACCACGCTGACCGCCGCCATCACGACCGTGCTGGCAGCCAAGTTCGGCGGCACCGCCAAGGGCTACGATCAAATTGACGCGGCGCCTGAAGAAAAAGCACGCGGCATCACCATCAACACCGCTCACGTCGAGTACGAAACGGCCAATCGCCACTACGCTCACGTTGACTGCCCAGGCCACGCCGATTA
>JAPLPS010000401.1 GCA_026400075.1 Polaromonas sp. | reverse complement strand
CCTGTCACGCTCGGCAGAATCGGCTTTATGAATAATCGTTAAATTACGCCGCATGGCAGAGTCACCAGAGTCCGGCAGCAGATTACCTTCTCCCCAAGAATAGCACGGGATAAAATCCGCCACCTGAATCGATTTAATTTCCGAAAAAAGAACACCGGGCATATGGTGCGCCAGGGTTGACAAATGAAACGTGGCGCCTGGCTGTTCACTGCCAGACTGGACTGCCATTGTCCTAGCTTCCAATCCGATGCGCGGTTTTTTAGGAACCTTGTCTCTGTCGTAGTTTGTCGGCTCGAACAATGGGAATGGGAAATTACGCAAATACGAGTAGTCCTCGCTTGGCGGGGAGGATGAACTGAAAACATAAATCCCATAGAAATCCGCTATGCTGCCTGGATCCCCCGCATAAACATCGACTTCACGCCAGGCCAGCAAACGTTTTTTCAGCAGCAGGCACAACGCATCTACGCCGACGATATTTCCTTTGATATGGAAGACAGGTTTTGACACATCAAGCCGGATGATTTCATCGTCTAACATGTCAGGTTCAAGTTCAAATTCCCTGATGTCAGCGGGATCAACGAGCCATGCCACAAAATTGGAAAAATCCATGCCCACAGATTTTTTCAGCTGGTGTTTTTCGTCTGCGCCAAGGCTTTTATCAAAAGCAAGCCGCTCAATAATCTGGCGCGCTGGCTCAGGCAGGCTGGCCAGGATATGTTCCAACGCCTGGGTGCTCAAGCCTTCAGGAAAGAGGTCTTGCTCGACAGGAAATACGGGAATGCCATTCGCGTCCTTGTCGAGCCGATGAAAGAGATCGAACATTCCATCAGCACGCGCCCCACCTGAGGGAACCGGGCCAGTTTCATATGTCTCCATCTGGGCAATCTCGCCAGCATCGTCGATGGCAAACCAACAGCTGTCCATGCTGTGCGCTGCCGGGTAGTCAGGCTGCGTCGGGAACTGCATTTTATTTTTCCTCCGGAATTTGCGTTTCGATGGCCTTGTTGCGCCACGACACAGGCTTTTGTTCTACCCCGGCAGTGGTGGCGCAATTGACGATGCCCAGCCCATCCAGTGCGGCCATCAAGCCAGCATGGGTCAGCTCGGGCAGGGGCCGCTTCATGGAAGTGTAAGAGCACCAAGCCGCCGCCCGATCCCATGAAATGGCGCAAAAGCGCGGACTGCTGCCGCACGCGGTCAAGCAACTCATCGACTGGAATGGCCCGGCGGCGACGGCGGCGATGACCTTGGCCGTCGGCGTGTGGCTGCCGCGCTGGGGCAGGTAAACGATACGCTGGTTGTCGATGCCCCCCGCCCGCAGGGCCTGCGCGGCACGGGTTGCGGCCTCGACCTGGTCTGCCGGCACCAGCAAATTCACGCCACTGGCGATACCGGCGGCTTGGAGTTCCTGCACGGTAGCCATGACGCGGCTGACTTCCGTCATGGAGGCGGGCCGGTGGATGGAGAGGTGGACCTTGTCCGGCTTGGCGGCAACCAAGCGGGAGAAGTGCTCAGCTTGCGTGAGCAGCAGGCCGTTGGTAGTGACGGATCGAAAAACCTGGCCTTGCAGCGCTTCCAACAGCTCACCGAGCCCCGGATAAAGCAGGGGCTCGCCCCCGCCGAAGGACACCGCCTTCACGCCGTGATGCACACAGTCGCGCACAAAAGTGAGGACTTCTTCGACGCGCCACAGCGTCGCGCCGTCAAGACCGCTGTGGTTGTAGCAAAAGCCGCAGCCCTTGTCGCAGCGGTTGGTCAGTTCGATAGACAGGCGCTCGACAAGCATGATGGCGATCCAATAGGAGTGGTTTAATTTTTATTTTAACGACTGCTATTGAAAAAGTAGCTACCACCGACTACCAGACAAGCGCTGTAGCCATTTCTCATTAAAAATCGCCGCTGCTGTGCGCCAGGCTTTCAAACTTGGTGATGCGGTTGATGAAGGCCAGTTTCACCGTGCCAGTCGGGCCGTTCCGCTGCTTGCTGATGATCACCTCGGCCACGCCCGGCTCCTTGCACGCTTCCTTGGTGTAGTACTCGTCGCGGTAGATGAACATGATGATGTCCGCGTCCTGCTCAATCGCGCCGGACTCGCGCAAATCGCTCATCATCGGGCGCTTGTCGGTGCGCGACTCCACGCCCCGGCTGAGCTGGGAGAGCGCAATCACCGGGCACTGCAATTCCTTGGCCAGCATTTTCAGGCCGCGTGAAATCTCGCCGACGGCAGTGGCGCGGTTTTCATCGGCCATGCCGGTCGAGACGCTCATCAGCTGCAAATAATCGACGACGATCAGCCCGAGCTTGCCGCACTGGCGCGCCAGCCGCCGCGCATTGGCGCGCAACTCGCTGACCGTCAGGCCCGGCGTCTCGTCGATGTGCAGCGAAATGGTGCGCAGCTTTTCGATGGCTTCGGTCAGGCGCGGCCATTCCTCGTCGGTCAGCGCGCCGGTGCGCAGGTGCGTCTGGTCGATCCGGCCAATCGAGCCGACGATACGCACCGCCAGTTGCGAAGCGCCCATTTCCATCGAAAACACCGCCACCGGCAGGCCTTCGTGCAGCGCGACATGTTCGGCGATGTTGATAGCCAGCGCCGTGTTGTGCGTGACGATGTAATCGTCGGTCACGTAAAGATGGTCAGGGTGGCTGACGGAAATGCACTGGCATTCGGCCAGACGAACCGGCGTTATGGAAGTCACGGTCAAGCGTTTTTGACGCATGCGCTGCTGCGGCGCCCGGTCCTGCTTTTCAGCCAGCGACATCAGCGATTTGGGGTCGGGATGCGAAATATGGCACACATAGGCGGGCAGGCCCGGCACACGAACCCCGGCAGTGTTGACAAAATGCGGCTGCTTTTGCGTGATGGAACACCAGCCGCCCAGCGAGCGCACCAGCAAGGCCACATCCGAAGCCAGCCGCTCGCTGGCGCTTGAAAAACGGATGCTGCCCCATTTCTCCACCCAGCCATCGGTGTCGATCAGGCCGCGCAGCAGCGCCAGACGGGCTTCTTTACCGGCGTTCAGGTAAAGCGCCGGAATGAACTTGCGCTCGCTGCTCAAGCCGGACAGGCCCAGTGCGTCCAGCGCCTCGCTGCTGACACTGCCGGTGCCGCTCAAGCTGCCATCGCCGAGCAGGCTGCCCAGCAGCCACGGATCGACGGGCAGCGGCTCCAGGCTGCCAAAATCGCCCGAGACCGTGTCTATCCACAGCCGACCTTGGTAGCGCACCTTGGTCAGCATCTCGCGCAGCTGGTCAGCGGACACAATGCGCGGCGCGGCCCAATCGCGGTACATGACGCGCCACAGGTGTTCGCCACAGCACTGCGTCGAGCGCCCATCAGAAAAGGCCACGCTGTAAGTCTGCTTGACGCCCTGCGGAAAAATCCCCGTGACGATGGAAGCGCGCCCATCGACCGAAGCCAGCGCGTCGCCCACTTCCAGCTCGGCCATGCGCTTCCAGCCGCCTAGCGTGCGGATATTCGCGTCGAGCGGCTGCGCTTTACCCATCGAGGGCCGCGCTGCCAGAATCACCAAATCGCCCGCCTGAAAGCCCGAAGTCATGCGGTCTAGATCGTGAAAACCGGTCGGCACGCCGGTCACGTCGTTCGGGTTCTCCGCCATCTCGGTGACGCGGTCTAGCAAATCGACCACCAGCGTGTCCATGCTCTGGAAACCCTGCTGCGCGCGACCGCCCTGCTCGCCGATGTTCAGAATCTTCTGCTCGGCCTCGTCCAGAATCGCGGTGACGGCTTTGCCTTGCGGG
>JAPLPS010000236.1 GCA_026400075.1 Polaromonas sp. | reverse complement strand
GCTGGGCCAGGCGTCGCCACTGACTTACCAGGAACTGGTGGCGCTGAACCGGCCGGGCTACCGCGTGTTTCGCAACCTGCGCCAGCCCGGCCGCTTTTTACTGGTACCGCTGGCCTATGACATCACCCGCTATGCACCGGGAACGGCCGAGCGCGCCTACCGCCCGGCGCTGATCGTCTATGCCGCACTCGACGCTGACCACCTGGAAAACAGCCGCATCCGCTTCGAAGCGATGCTCGGCCCGGCCATCACGCCTTATGAAATGCAAGACCTGCGCCGCCGCCTGCTGCTCGAAGCCGCCAGCCCGGTGCTGGAGCTGCCCAACATGCTCGCGCAGCGCACCGAGTTCAGCTGGAACCTGGCCGCGACGCCGCCGGTCGAAGCCGCCACCTCGGCCACGCCCGACTGCCTGCACACCGCGCTGTCCACCGACCTGGCCAGCGCCTTGTTGCTGAAAACGCTGATCCAGAACACCGGCCTGACGGGTCAGGCGCGCTTTACCCTGGAAGACGCCAGCGTTGTCACATCGGCACTGTCGGTGCATCTGGGCCGCATCACCGGCCCGTGGCCGACGGGGCCGGTCACGCTGCAACCGAACGGCGCGGCGCTGCAGTTGAGCAACCGCATCGAAGGCTCGGTGGCCGTGAAGGACGTTTACCTGTTCAATGGCGCGGGCGAACCGGCGCGCGTCAGCGTCGAGGCCACGCTGGCGCCCGGCGCCACGCTCGAAGTTGCCGTGTCCGGTGCTTTCGCCGTGGCGCAGGCCGACTGCGCGCCGCTGGCCGACGGCAAGCCGACGTTTGAAGAAGTGCGCGCCATGATCGAGGACATTGAGTGCAACGTGGTGTTTTTGGATGTCGTCAACTACGAGAACCACGGCCTCACGCGCATTGACGTGGATGCACGGCTGAAGGACGTGCCCGGCGTCTTTCGCGTCGGCATGGACAGCCGCCGGGGCTCGGTCAACTTCCTGCTGCCGCTGACTACTTACCTGGCCACGCGCATCGTCGAATTTCAGCTCACCAAGGTTTTTGCCTCCAGGCCCAGCGAGGTGACTGAATGGAAATCCTGGGACATGGAGGTCAACAGCAATATCGTCACGATCACCACGCAAATGATTGCCACTTAGCGAATTAACCGAGGAGAGATCAAAATGCCAAAAGGAATTTCTGTCAACATCGGGCTCAATTTTGTCGATCCGAATGCCTACAGCGGCTGGGACGGAGAGCTGGCGGGCTGCATCAACGACGCCCGCGACATGAAGCAGATCGCCACGCAGCTCGGCTACACCGCCACCTTGCTGATCGACGCGCAGGCGTCGGCGTCCGGCGTGTCGCGGGCCATCGGCGAGGCGGCGCGCCAGTTGAGTTCGGGCGACATCTGCCTGGTGACCTACTCCGGGCATGGCGGCCAGATCAATGACGTGACCGGCGACGAGCCCGACGGAAAGGACGAAACCTGGGTGCTCTGGGATCGCCAGTTGCTCGACGATGAACTGAACGGCCTGTGGTCTAGCTTTGCGTCCGGTGTGCGCATCTTTGTGCTGTCCGACAGCTGCCACAGCGGGACGGTGCTGCGCATGCGCAGTTTCAAGGAAAAGTTCAGGAGCGCCGAGTTTGCCGCCTCCTACGGCCGTCAGATGAACGACGCGCCGCGCATCCGCGCCGCCGACCCGGCGGCAGTGCATGCCAACTACCTGGCCAACCAGAGCAACTACGAGGTCAGCCAGTGGACGCACCGCGCCGCCGTCAACGCCAGCGTGCTGTTGATCTCGGGCTGCCAGGACAACCAGCTCTCGTCCGACGGCGATGCCAACGGCCTCTTCACCCAGCGCCTGAAGGAGGTCTGGAGCAACGGCTCTTTCAGCGGCAGCTATGCCCAGTTTCATGCGGCGATCCTGGCGCGCATGCCATCGGACCAGACGCCCAACCTGTTCCGCAGCGGCGTTGCCAGCCCGGCGTTCGAGGCCGAAAAACCGTTCACGATAGGCACGGGCAGCGCGGGCGGCGGCGGCAGCGGCGGCTTCTCCATTTCGGCGCCGTCGTCGTATGCCAACGGCGTGACGCCGGTTTCGTTCTCGGTGTCGGTGCCGAGCGCAAATTACTTTGCCGTGGAAATCGCCACCGAGGCGGGCCTGTTCAACAGCACGGCCAACGGCGCGCGGCGCAACGACAGCAATTTTTATGCGTCGTGGAAAGTCGCGCCGTTTCGCCAGGGCAGCTCGTTCAGCATGCCGCTGGCCGACTGGAACCGCATGCGCCAGGGCGCCGCGCAGCTTTACTACCGGCTCTGGTGTACCGAAAGCCCGAACAGCTGGGTCAATTACCGGGTAACGACGTCGGACAGCAATGCCGCCGCCGCGCCCAGCGTCACGCTGGTGGCGCAGGGGCAGAGCAGCGGCGGGGACAGCAGCGGCATGCCTGCCATCACCGCGCCGAACGCGTTTCCGGCCAACGGCTCGCCGCCGCGCTTCCAGGTCAATCCGGGCGCCGGGCGCTACTACGCGGTCGAGGTCTCGACGAACAGCTGGTATTTCACCGACCAGTACAGCGCGCAGCGCACCGATGACAACTTCTACGGCTCATGGAAAGTCTCGCCCTTCGAGTCGTCGGCGCTGTATCCGGCCGCCTTCGTCATGCCGACGGCGGCTTGGGCGCGGCTGCGCGACAACGCCAGCAATGGTCGGCTGTATTACCGGATGTGGTGGACTGAGTCACCCACGCAATGGGTCAACTACGGCTGCACCACGCCGAACAGCGCAGGCCAGAATGCGCCGAGCTTTGCGCTGTCACGCGAGTTTGACCGCGATGCGCTGGCCGAGTCGGGCAAGTGAGGCCTCCCAAGGATCCAGCAGGGTTTAACCATAAACACCCATCGCTCCCCACAACGCTTTACATCAGCGCGTGGGGTATTGCCGACCTTACTTACAGAACCAGATCGGTGCTGGCCAGGCTGCTCACGCCGGTCAGCACGATGGCGAACTCGGCCGCCGTATCGGCGTCCGTGCTGCCGTACAGCGTGTGGGTGGCCACATCAAAGCGCAGCTGACCAGTAGCGTCGCCGGTGAACGCCGAAACCGCGCCCAAGAAGGTGAAAGCCTGATCGCCGGTCAAGGCGGTGTTGGCATCCACGCCCAGCAGGTCGATTTTGTCGCCCTCGCTGGTCTTGAAGTCGGTGATGGTGTCCCAGGTGGTGCTGGTCAACCCCATTTCGGCCAGGCTGCTGAAGACAAACTTGTCGGCGCCCGTGCCGCCAGTCAGCTGGTCAGCGCCCAGTCCGCCGGTCAGGACGTTGTTGCCCGTGTTGCCGGTCAGGATGTCGGCGTAGCTGCTGCCGGTCAGGTTTTCCACGTTTTTCAGCGTGTCGCTGCCCGAGCCGACGGTGGCTTGAGCGACGATGCTGGCCAGACTGACGGTCACGCCTGCGGTCGCGTACAGGTAGGACACGGTGTCGGTGCCCAGACCGCCATCGAGCACGTTGCTGCCTGCACCTGCGTACAGGATGTTGTCCAGGCTGTTGCCGGTCAGGCTGGCGGTGCCGCTGGCGGTAATTCGGCCGTTCTCGACATTGGCGCCCAGCGTGTAGGTGCTCAAGCTGCTGTAAACCAGGTCAACGCCGCCGGTGCTGGCCACGGCATTGGTCTCGCTGACGACATCGCCTGCGTTGTCCACGTAGTAGGTGTCGCTGCCGTCGCCGCCGGTCATGCTGTCGGCGCCAGTGCCGCCGTTCAGGATGTTGCTGCTGGCGTTGCCGGTGAGCTTGTCAGCGTAGTTGCTGCCGGTCAGGTTTTCAACGTTGAGCAGCGTGTCGCTGCCCGAGCCGACGGTGGCCTGCGCGACGGTGCTCGCCAGGCTGACGGTCACGCCGGCCGTGGCGTACTGGTAAGACACGGTGTCTGTGCCTGCCGCGCCGTCGAGCACATTGTTACCCGCGCCCGCGTAGAGCAAATTGCCCAGCGCATTGCCGGTCATGCTGGCCGTGCCGCTGGCGGTGATGCGGCCGTTCTCGACATTGGCGCCGAGCGTGTAGGCGCTCAGCGAGCTGAAAACCAGATCGGTGCCGCCGGTGCTGGCTACGGCATTGGTCTCGCTGACGACATCGCCTGCGTTGTCCACATAGTAGCTGTCGCTGCCGTCGCCGCCGGTCATGGCATCGGCGCCGGTGCCGCCGTTCAGGGTGTCGTTGCCCGCCAAACCGATCAGCGTGTCGTTGCCGACACCGCCGGTGAGCGTTTCAGCGTTGGCGGTTCCCGTGTAGGTGGTGCCAATGGTGCTGAAGCTGTAGCTGGTGCTGCCCGCGTAGTCGTTGCCGACAACATCCTTGAACGTGCCTGCCGCCAGCTCGACTTTGTAAGCGGTGCTGAAGGCCAGGTCGCTGTCGGGATTGAGGGTCAAGGTGGTCTTGTCGCTGCTCAGCGTCAGGTTGGCGCTGGTGGCCACATCGTAGGTGGCTACCACGGTGCCATCGGCTGTTTTGAGCACGATGCTGCCAGTGCCTTTGGCAACGGCTTCGCTGAAGGTCAGCACGATGTTGCTGCCTGACGCCACGCCTGTGGCTTTATCGGCCGGTGTGAACAGGGTCACGGTGGGGGCGGTGGTGTCCATCATCACGGCCGCGCTGGCGCTGCTGGTGACGCTCTCGGCGGTGCCTTGGGCGTCGGTGTAGCTGGCCGTGACCGTGATGGCCTTGCCAGCCTGGTCTTTGCCCAGCACCAGGGTGCTGGCGGTGGCGCCGGTGATGGCGCCGCCGTCGGCCTTCCACTGGTAGGAGACCACGCCCATG
>JAPLPS010000376.1 GCA_026400075.1 Polaromonas sp. | reverse complement strand
AACCCCAGCCACCAGTATGTGAATCAGCAGATCACCGCTGGCAAGTTCAACATCCAGCAGATGGATGTGCAGACCTACTTTTTCCGCCGCACCAACACCAACGCGCTCGGCCAGGCGCGCAGCTGGACGGATCATTTGCTGTGGCACCACGCCGCGCACACCGTCGATCTGTTTGCGTATCAGGCGAACAGCCCGATTGTTCAGGCCAACGCGATGCAGGGGCCGATTCACCCGGTGCTGGGCATTGCGATGGACATGTCGATTCAGTTGAAAACGGCCAGCGGCGCGATTTGCACCTTGAGCCTGAGCTTTAACAACGACGGCCCGTTGGGCACCTACTTCCGCTACATCGGCGACACCGCGACTTACCTCGCCCGTTACGACGATTTATTCACCGGCAAGGAAGAAAAAATCGACGTGTCGCAGGTGGCGGTCAGCATGAACGGCATCGAGCTGCAAGACCGCGAATTCTTCGCCGCGATCAAGGAAGGGCGCGAGCCCAACTCCAGCGTCGGCAAGGTGTTTGCCTGCTACCAGGTGCTGCACCAGCTGGAGCAGCAATTGAACGCCAGCGCCTGATTTACCGGCTCAACCTGAGCTGAAAGATCAAGCCACCATCAAGGGCCGGATCACCAGACGTGCTGCGTTGGTGTGATCCGGCCTTTTGTTTTGATGTACGCAATGTAATCTACGAATTAAATTTACCATGCAAGAACGACAACTCGGCCCCTTTAGCGTCTCGGCCATCGGCCTGGGCTGCATGAACCTGAGTCATGCCTATGGCCCGCCCGTGTCCGCTGCGCAGGGCGAGCGCGTGCTGCTGGCCGCGCTCGACGCGGGCGTGACGCTGTTCGACACCGCCGCGCTCTACGGCTTTGGCGCCAATGAAACGCTGCTCGGCCAAGTGCTGGCCAAACACCGCAGCCGCTTCACGCTGGCCAGCAAATGCGGCATGACCGGCGTCGATGCGGCGGGCGACGGCAAATTCGTCCGCGTCATCGACGGGCGCCCCGAGACGATTCGCGCCACCTGCGAAGCCGCGCTGCAGCGCCTGCAAACCGACGTGATCGACCTGTATTACCTGCACCGCTGGGATAAAAAGGTGCCGGTGGAAGACAGCGTCGGCGCGCTGGCCGACCTGGTGGCGGCCGGAAAAATCCGCGCCATCGGCCTGAGCGAAGTCTCGGCGGCGACGCTGCGAAAGGCCCACGCAGTCCACCCGATTGCCGCCGTGCAGACCGAGTATTCGCTGTGGACGCGCAACCCCGAAATTGCCGTGCTGGACGCCTGCCGCGAGTTGGGCGTGGCCTTTGTCGCCTTCAGCCCGGTGGCGCGCGGCTTTTTGTGCGGCGAAATGGACGTGGACGCGTTTGACGCCAAAGACATCCGCCGCGCCATGCCGCGCTTTGCGCGCGGGCTGCACCCCGGCCCAGCTGGCGCTGGCCTGGCTGCTGCACCAGGGCGGGGACATCATCCCGATTCCCGGCACCACGAATGTGGAGCATCTGCTTGACGATCTGGATGCGGCCAACGTCCAGCTTGGCGCCGGGGTACTGGCCCGGCTCGATACCCTGATCAACGAAAACACCGTCATCGGCAGCCGCTACAACCCGCAGGGTAACAGCGAGGTCGATACCGAGGTGTTTTGAGCCGGGGCGGGCCGCTGAGGTCGCGGTGCTGGACGGCGGCTGTTTTCAGAGCGACGCGGGCTGGCGGCAGGTCGGTGGACGCCGGTGTGCGGCCCCGGAAATTCGCAAACATGCCCGATCCGCGCCTTTTATACTTCGGGAATGAACAAGTCAGTACATTCTGCCCGCAAGGTCACAACGACGGCCAGGCCGACCAGCCGCGCCGCTGCCTCCCGCACCAACGATCCGGCCCGCACGATGGCCGGGATTCTGGAGATGGCGACCGCCGAGTTTGCCGAAAAAGGTCTGAGCGGCGCACGCATCGACGAGATCGCGGCGGCGACCCAGACCAGCAAACGGATGATTTACTACTACTTTGGCAGCAAGGAAGGTCTGTATGTGGCCGTGCTGGAAGAGGCCTACCGGCGCATGCGCAAAATCGAGGCCGAGCAGCATCTGCAAGACCTGTCGCCCGAAGATGCCCTGCGCCGTCTGGTCGGTTTCACCTTTGACCACCATGCGGGCAACCAGGCCTACATCCGGCTGGTCATGTCTGAAAACATCCAGCGCGGCAGCTATCTGGCCCAGAGCAAAATCATCCAGCAGCTCAACGTGCCCGCGATTGAGTCCATCCGCCAGCTCTACGAGCGCGGCATTGCCAGCGGTGTGTTTCGCCCCGGCCTGGATCCGCTGGACATCCATGCCTCGATTTCGGCGCTGACTTTTTTCAACGTCTCGAACCAGCACACTTTCCGGCTGATTTTTAAACAAGACACCCAGACGCCCGAGGCCATCGCCACCCGGCGCAGCAACATCATCGAGATGGTGCTGCGCTACGTGCGGCGGTAACTTTTTCCGGCTGGCCCGCCAGGCCAGCCGCCCCAGCCCGCCCTTCAAAACGTGCCATGCAGACTAGGGTAAGCACTAGTATCGAGAAAACTAACTAGTTAGTACATTAGCTGAAAGCCTTTATCCAGGAGACACATAAATGATTACAAAGTTGATTGACGCTTACTGTCAGTTCATCAGCTACCTGATTGCTGCGGCACTGGCGGTGATGGTGGTGCTGGTGTTCGGCAACGTGTTCATGCGCTACGCCTTTGATTCGGGCTTCATCATTTCCGAGGAGCTGTCGCGCTGGCTGTTTGTCTGGCTGACCTTTTTGGGCGCGGTCGTGGCGGTGCGCGACAACGGCCATTTGGGCACCGACATGCTGGTCGGAAAGCTCGGGCCAACGGGCAAAAAAATCTGCATGGGCTTGTCGCTGCTTTTGATGCTGTTTTGCCTGGGGTTGCTGTTCAAAGGCTCCTACGAGCAAACCCTCATCAACTGGGAAACCACGAGCGCCGTGATGGAGGTGTCGATGAGTTACTTCTACGCGACGGGCATGGTTTTTTCTGCGCTGAGCGCGCCAATTTTGCTGGGCAACCTGTGGCGCCTGCTGAGCGGCCAGATCGATGACGAGCACCTGCTCTTGATGCAGGAATCCGAAGAAGCACCGCATGCCGACAACGGCCCAGCGCACTAACCCAAGCAGAGGTTTGACATGACCATCACGATTTTCCTGGGCTCCATGCTCGCCGCCATGGCGCTGGGTGTTCCAATTGCATTTTCCCTGCTGCTGTGCGGCGCGGCGCTGATGTGGCACCTCAACATGTTTGACGCGCAGATTCTGGCGCAAAACGTGATTAATGGCGCCGACAGCTTTCCGCTGCTGGCGGTGCCGTTTTTTATGCTCGCTGGCGAAATCATGAATGCGGGCGGCCTGTCGCGGCGCATTGTCAATTTTGCGATGTCGCTGGTCGGCCACATCAAAGGCGGTCTGGGCTATGTGACCATCGTCGCGGCGGTGATTCTGGCCTCACTGTCGGGCTCGGCGGTGGCCGATGCGGCGGCGCTGACGGCGCTGCTGCTGCCGATGATGGTGGCCGCCGGTCATGACAAGGCACGCTCGGCGGGCTTGATTGCCTCGGCGGGCATCATTGCGCCGATTATTCCGCCCAGCATCGGCTTTGTGATTTTCGGCGTGGCCGCCAACGTGTCGATTTCCAAGCTGTTCATGGCAGGCATTTTCCCCGGCGTCTGGCTGGCCGTTGCGTTGGTGTTTACCTGGTGGTATCTGGTGCGCAAGGAAGTGGTGGCGCCGCCACCGCGCAAGAGCGCGGCAGAAGTGCTGGAAGCACTGCGTCTGGCCACCTGGGCGCTGGTGCTGCCGTTCATCATCGTCTTCGGCCTGAAGTTCGGGGTGTTCACGCCAACTGAAGCGGCGGTGGTGGCCGCCGTGTATTCGCTGTTTGTTTCGACGCTGGTTTACCGCGAACTCAATCTCAAGCAGCTGGTGCCGCTGTTTGTGAGCGCGGCCAAAACCTGCTCGGTGGTGATGTTCCTGGTCGCCGCCGCGATGGTGTCGGCCTGGCTGATTACCGTGGCCAATTTGCCCGCGCAAGTGGTGGCCCTGCTGCAGCCGCTGCTCGACAGCCCGCGCCTCTTGATGCTGGCCATCATGATCTTGACCATGCTGGTGGGCACGGCGCTGGACATGACGCCCACCATCCTGCTGCTCACCCCGGTGCTGATGACGGTGGTCAAGGCGGCCGGGATTGACCCGGTTTATTTCGGCGTGCTGTTCATCATCAACAACGCCATCGGCCTGATCACGCCGCCCGTGGGCACGGTGCTTAACGCCGTCGCCGGTGTCGGCAAGATCAGCATGGACGAAGTCACCAAAGGCGTGATTCCTTTCATGATCGCGCAGTTTGTCATCATGTTTTTGATGGTCGCTTTCCCGCAGATCGTCATGGTGCCTGCGCACTGGTTTTATTGATTCACGCACGACGGGCTTTCGGGCGTGTGTGGGTACGCCACGCCTGAGAGCCGCTCCTTGCCTTGCGTACAACCACTGTTATTTCTTAGGAGACAAGTCATGAAACGTTTACTGCTCAAAACCATCGCCGCCGCCGTCGCTGTGGCCGCTTTCGGCATCGCCAGCGCCCAGGAGCGCACCATCAAGTTCACCACGCAGAACCCGGAAGGTCATCCGCTGGTGATGGGCATGCACAAGTTTGCCGACATCGTGGCGGCCAAGTCCGGCGGCAAGATCAAGGTCAACCTGTTCCCCGGCGGTGTGCTTGGCGGCGACGGGCCGGTGATTTCGGCGATGCAGGGCGGCACCATCGAAATGGCCTCGATGAATTCGAGCTACCTGGCCGGTCAGGTCAAGGAATTTGCGGTGTATGACTTCCCGTTCATGTTCAGCAACAGCAAGGAAGCCGACGCGGTGGTCGATGGCCCGTTTGGCAAGCAAATGCACGCCAGGCTTGACGCCAAGGGCTTGATCGGCCTGACCTACTGGGAGCTGGGTTTTCGCAGCATCACCAACAACAAGCGCCCGATCACCAAGGTCGAAGACATTGCCGGGCTCAAGCTGCGCGTCATCCCCACGCCGATCAACGTCGATTGGGTCAAGACGCTGGGTGCCAACCCCACGCCGATGACCTTCGGCGAGGTTTATGCCGCGCTGGAGCAAGGCGCCATTGACGGCCAGGAAAACCCGCTGACCGTGATTGCCGCGAACAAGCTGTTTGAAGTGCAAAAGTACATCACCCTGACCAACCACCAGTACAACCCGCAGTCGGTGCTGATCAGCAATAAGTTCTGGGACACGCTCTCGCCTGCCGAGAAAAAGATCATCTCCGATGCCGCCGTTGAATCGACCATTTACCAGCGCCAGCAAGCCCGCTTGCAGGCCACCACCGCGCTGGAGGCAGTGAAAAAAGGCGGCATGCAGGTCAGCGAGCTGCCTGCGGCTGAAGTGGAAAAACTGCGCGACAAGCTGCGCCTGGTGATCGCCAAGTTTGGTGTGTCCGTCGGCCAGGACACCGTCAAGAGTCTGCAAACCGAGTTGGCCAAGGCGCGCGGCGGCAAATAAAGCCAGTCTGGCGTCTCTGAGCGGCCTGGCCTGCTGCGCCTGGGCGGGGCTTGGCACGGCGCCGGTTTTTCTTTTTGACAGGAAGGAATTTTGATGAAAATCCTCATGCTGCACGGCATCAACCACAACATGTTCGGCAAGCGCGACCCCCGGCAATACGGCACGGTCACGCTGGACGACATCAACGCCCGCCTGAGCGCGCTGGGGCGCGAACTGGGCGCCGAGATCGACGCCTTCCAGACCAACAGCGAAGGCGCAATGTGCGAGCGCATCCACCAGGCTTACGCCGACGGCGTCGATGCGGTCTTGATCAACGCGGGCGCCTGGACGCATTACAGCTACGGCATCCGCGACGCGCTGGCGATTCTGACCTGCCCGATCATCGAGCTGCACATGTCCAACATCGAAACACTGAACTGATTGCCCACATTGGCTTCCCGACCCACGCGTTCAAGGCGCCGATGATTTACAACCCCTGGTTTGAAAAGGCCGGGGTCAACGCCGTCGTCGTGCCTATGGGCTGCCAGGCGCAGGATTACCCGGCGTTTTTGCGCGCCGTCTTCAAGCTGGCCAACATCCGGGGCGCGCTGATCACCATGCCGCACAAAGTCACCACGGTCGGCCTGCTCGACGAGGTGTTGCCGACGGCGGCGATTGCCGGGGCCTGCAACGCCGTGCGCCGCACGGCCGATGGCCGCTTGCAGGGCGACATGTTTGACGGCGAGGGCTTTGTGCGCGGTGTGCTGCGCAAGGGTGTCAAGCTCGCGGGCGCCAGGGCGCTGGTGGTCGGCAGCGGCGGCGTGGGTTCGGCGATTGCCGCGTCGCTGGCGGCGGCGGGCGTTGCGGGCTTGAGCCTGTTCGATGTTCATGCGCCGTCGGCCGAAGGTCTGGCCGGGCGGCTGCGCCAGCATTACCCGGCGCTGGCAGTCGCCACCGGCTCGAACGACCCGGCCGGTTTTGACCTGGTGGTCAACGCCACGCCGATGGGCATGAACGTGGGCGACGCGATGCCTATGGACGTGTCGCGCATTGCCGCCAGCAGCTTTGTCGGCGAAGTGGTGATGATGAGCGAAATGACCGCTTTTTTAGCCGCCGCCAAAGCGCGCGGCTGCGCGGTGCAGGTGGGCTCGGACATGCTGTTTGAGCAGATTCCGGCCTACCTGGAGTTTTTCGGCCTGCCCAGCACCACGCCCGAAGTGTTGCGCGAAGTCGCCACGCTGGCTTATTGATTTTCCCCGGCCGCCGCCTGCTGCAGGGCCGTCAGCGCCTGCACCTGCAGGCGGCTGAGTTCTGCCGCATGCCGAACCAGCCTGGGGTTGAACCATTCATCGGCTACCTTGGCAGGCAGCCCGGCGCGCACGCTGTCGAGATTGCTGCGCATGCGCGGGGCATCAACCTGCAGGCCGGGCAGCGCCTGGGCGATGGCGCGGGCCGCGCCATGCGCCGACATCAGCAGTCCCGGCCATTCGGCCAGTTCGGCCTGCCAGTGGCTCAGCGAGCGCTCATGCTCCTGCGGCATGGCCGCCAGCAGCGCGGCGACCCGCTGCGGCGCCCGCTGGGCAGCGGCCAGCGCCACCATGCAGGCGACCGGGTTGCGCTTGTGCAGCATGGCGGTCGAGCCGCCGCGTCCGGCTTCTTGTGGCTCATTCAGTTCGCCGACTTCAAACTGGCTCATCAGCGAAATGTCTTTTGCGATTTTCCCCAGGCTGCCGACCAGCAGGCCGAGCTCGCAGCCCAGCGCCACCCATTCGTCGCGCTGCGTGTGCCAGTTGAACAGCGGCGCCCGGAGTTGCAGCTCGGCGGCCATGCAGGCCAGCACCTGCGGGCCTTTGTCCTGCATCTCGGCCAGCGTTCCGACCGCGCCGCCGAGCTGCACGCTGAGCGCATGGGCGCGGCTGGCTTGCAGGCGCTGCAGGCTGCGCAGCAGCGGCGCAGCCCAACCCGCGCATTTCAGGCCAAAGCTGGTCACGGATGCGGGCTGCATCAGCGTGCGTGCCAGCATCGGCGTGTCGGCGTGCTGCCCGGCCAGCGCCAGCAAAGCCGCCACCGCTTTGCGCACATCGGCCTCAATCAGATCCAGCGCGTCACGCGTGACCAGCGCCAGCGCTGTGTCGATCACATCCTGCGAGGTGGCGCCAAAGTGGACAAAACGGGCCGCGTCCTGGTTGAAAAGTCCGACGGTTTCGCGCAGGCTGTCGATCAGTGGAATCGCCAGGCTGCCAGCGCGCCCGCTTTCACGCACGATTTTGGCCACATCAAACAGCTCAACCTTGCAGGTGCCGATGATGGACTGGGCGGCGGCCTGCGGAATCAGCCCGACGCTGGCCTGGGCGCGCGCCAGCGAGGCTTCAAAGCGCAGCATCGCATCGAGAAAATAACGCTCACTGAACACCTCCAGAACTTCGGAGGTGGACAGGAAACCTTCAAAAATACTGCTCATTGGATGCAAAGCCCGCTCAAAAAAATCAACGATGAACAGTTCGCGCGCCGGGATGCCGGGCGCGCCGACTCAGCGTTTGAGTCGGATCTGGTTGGGCAGCGGCACCGAGCGGCGCAGCACATCCTCGCCCAGCCACTGGGCCGAGCGCCAGGCGCGCTGGGCCACCGTGGGCAGCGGCATTTGCTGGTAGTCGTCGTTGAAAACCTCAAAGCTGTAGTCGCCCCGGTAGCCCAGTTCATGCAGCTTGAGCACCAGCGCGGCCAGCGCTTCGCTGTGAACGCCTTCGCCGGGAAAAACGCGGAAATGCCGGGCCGTGGCGATGCGCTCCTCGATGGACTTGATCTCCGTCCACATGAAGTCGGCCAGCTGCACCAGAAAGATTTTTTGCGGATCGAGCATGTCCAGCTCGTCGAGCGGCGTGTTCGCGGCGAACATGTGAAACGAGTCAAAGCCCAGGCCCAGGTTCGGCATGTCGGCCTGGCAGACGATGTCCCAGGCCTGCGGAAACTCATTGACCGTGCGGCCCCAGGACAGCGCTTCGTAGGCAATTTTGATGTTCATCGGAATCGCCAGCATCGCCAGCTTGCGCAGGTCTTTGACCAGCGCGGCGGTCTCGCCGCTGGCATGCACCGAGGTCGAGGAGCAGATCAGCAGCAGCCGACAGTCCAGCGCGTGGCACATCTCCAGCATCGACTTGGCGATATCGACCTTGTACGCGTGCAGGTGGCCCGAGAGCCCTTCAAAATCGCGCAGCACCTGAAAGCCGGTGACGCGCAGGCCGCTGGCGCGCACGGCGGCCACGGCCGCGTCCAGGCCGTCGGGGTGGCCGACCAGGTCGCGGGCGGCCAGCATGATCTGGGTGAAACCGGCGTCGCGCACCGCCTTGAGTTTGGCCTCCAGAGGCCCGGCCAGCGAAATCGTGTCCATGCCGAAGTCGCCGATATTGCCGCTGTAATGGTTCATGGGTAGCTCTCCTTGGCGCTTAGCGGGGGTTGTGGACCAGCTCAAAGCTGACGCTGCCCATCCAGGTTTTGGTCAGCGCGCCCCGGCCTTCGGTGTGAACGCCGCGTGACTCGATGAACTCCACGCCGCGCCGGGTCAGCTCGGCCACGGTGGCCAGCACGTCCGGGCTGCCCAGGCCGATGCGCTGCAGGCATTCATTGCTTTCGACTTCCAGCACGCTGGCGTCGGGCTCGATCAGCTGCAGGTAAAAGCGCGACGCCGCCGGGCACGGGCTGCGCAGAATCCGCCCTTTGGGCAGGATGCCAAAGCGCTGCTCGGCGGGCAGTTCGACAAAGCCGAACAGCTCGCGGTAAAACTCGGCCCAGTCGTCGGCGCGGTCGGTGCCGATGTACTGCACCAGGCCGAAAAAATGCAGACCGGCAACCGCTGGCGGATGCTGCTCCACCGTCGGAATCGGCACAAAGTCCACGTCATAAATCGAGAACTTGTCGTAGCGATCGACAAAATAAATGCGGCTGGTGCCGACGCCGTGGATGGCCGGAATGTTCAGCTCCATCACTTCGACGCGTGGCGGAACCGCCCAGGCGCCGCGCTCTAAGGCGTGGGCGTAGGCGGCAGCGGCGTCGCGCACGCGCAGCGCGACGGCGGCCAGCACCGGCTTGTCCGACGGCAAAACGCCGTTCGGCATGGCGGGAATGTGCGCGTTGACAATCACGTTCATGCCGCCCTGGCGGTACAGCATCACTTCACGCGAGCGGTGCCGGGCGATGGGCCGAAAGCCCATCATTTCCAGCACCTGGCCCAGCGCCTGCGGCTTGGCGGTGGCGTATTCGATGAATTCAATGCCGTCCAGACCGAGCGGATTGGCGGCTTCCTGAATGGATTCGCGGTCAGCGGCGGATGCCTGCAACGCAGTGCTCATGGTGTGTTCCAGTTCACTTTAAAAATTTTAGTTTCGAGACAGCCGCGTCAGCGGCGGCCAGCCTGAGGATGTCAAGCCCGGAAAGCTCAATCATAGAGACATCATCCGGGCGGAATCGAGCAGCCAGCGGATAAAGCGGGCTGCTCTTGACGCGTTCAGGCCTGGGCAGCCTTTCCGGCGGCGATGGTTTGCGCATGAATCTGGTCGTATTCAGCCTTGGGCACTGGGGTGGCATCGGGATTGCCCAGATCCTTCATCGGGACGCGGTAGGTTTCCCGGGCGCTCCAGATGGCAATGGCGGAAATGGCGGTCACGCCCAGGGTGATGGAGCCGATCATCAGCGGAATGTTGTCGGCGCCGGGAGGGGCCACATAGGCAAACAGCGCAGGCAGCATGGCCGTGGCGGCGGTGCCGATGTTCTGGGAAATAGCCATCGCCGAGACGCGGGTGCGGGTCGGGAACATCTCGGGGTAAAAGCTCGGGAAGACGGCGTTGTAGCCCTGGTACACCACGCCCCACATCAGCAAGGAGATAACGATGGCCAGCGGCACGCTGTGGATGCTGATCGCGTAGAGATAGGCATAAGAGAGCAGGCCTGCAGCCAGCGCGCCAAAGATCATCGGCGGCTTGCGGCCGATCTTGTCCGACAGGTGGCCGACAAAGGGAATCACCAGCACGGCCACGCAGTTGCCCAGAACCGGAATCCACAGGTACACGTCCTTGTTAAAGCCGATGCCATAGCCGGGCTGGACTGCGTAGGCCGCGCCAAACACCGAGGTCACCACCGGGATCACATTCATCAGCGAGGCGCAGACCACGCGCAGCATGTCGCGCCAGCTTTGCGTGATGGCCTGGATGACCGGCGCTTTTGGAACCTTGCCCTGTTCGCCTTCCTGGGCAAAAGCGGGGGTTTCATCCACTTCGCGGCGAATGATGTAGCCGACGACGATGACGATGAAACTCAGCAGGAAAGGCACGCGCCAACCCCAGCTGTTAAAGGCTTCGCTCGGCATGTAGTAGGCCAGCGGCAGGAACACCGCAGCCGCCAGAATCTGGCCGGCTTGAACGCCCTGCAGCGTAAAGCTGGAGAAAAAACCGCGTCGGCTAAATGGCGCATGTTCCAGAATCATCGAGCTGGCGCCGGAGATTTCACCGGCCACCGCAAAACCCTGGATCAGGCGCAGCAACACCAGCAGCGCCGGTGCGAGCAGGCCGACCTGGTCATAGGTGGGCAGCAGGCCGACGGCCATTGTCGAGAAACCCATCAGAAACATGCACAGGATCAGCACCTGCTTGCGCCCGTGGGTGTCGCCCCAGTGCCCGAGAAAGAAAGCGCCAATGGGCCGGGCGACATAACCGACGCCAAAGGTCGCCAGCGAGGCGACGATGGCGGTTTTCGGGTCGCCCTTGGGGAAAAAGATTTGCGGGAAGATCAGCGACGCTGCCGTGGCGTAGATGAAAAAGTCGTAATACTCCAGCGCCGAGCCGATCCAGCCACTGGCAGTGGCCTTCTTTGTCTGGCGCGAGTCGCCATGCGCATGTTTTTGAGGGGTTGTCATGATGAGATGTCTCCAGTGTTTATAAGGGGGTAAAAAGCAAAACGTTGTTCAGTGTGGGCGGCTCAGGGGGCGTTAAAAAAGAGGCATTTCGCCGTGCAGCGCTGCCGGATAAATCTGGCGCCGGATAAAGCCGGGGTCTTGCTGCACCGCCAGGGCCGCGTCATGCAGGCCGAAAAATTCCAGGTAAAGCGCGACCTGCCGGATCAGCATCTCAAAGCCCGGATGCGCCACCCGGCCCTGGCTGCGTGCGGCCTGCAGCAGCGGCGTGGGCTGGTTTTTCATCAAGATGTCCACCAGCGCGGCTTGCGGCGCCATCCGCGAAACGTCGCAGGGCAGCGGATCGGCGGGCCTCAAGCCCAGCGGCGAGGCGTTGATGACCAGGTCAAAACCAGCCGGATCGGCGCTGCCTGCCACCGTGACGCGGGCCTGCGCCGAGGCGAGCCGGTCGGCCAGCGCCTGGGCCTTGCCGGGCGCCGGATCGTACAGCGCGACTTCGGCGGCCGGGCCTTTGGAGACGCGCGACGCCGAACTGGCCAGCGAGGCGGCAATGGCGGCCGCGCTACCGCCCGCGCCCAGCATCAGCACGCGCTGGCCGGTGTAGGCGATGTTGAAGCCGTTGAGCGAATTGACCAGCCCTTCGCCGTCGAACATGGCGCCGCTCAGGCGGCCATCGGCGCCGCAGCGCACGGCGTTGACCGCCCCGGCCAGACGCCCGAGCGCGCAGCAGTCATCGAGCATCGCCATGACCTGCGACTTGTGCGGAATCGTCAGCAACAAGCCCTTGATGTTGCGCGCCGAAAACGCAGCGCGCACAAAACCCTGCACCGCCGCTTCTGGCAGATGCACAGGCACCAGCACCGCATTGATGCCCAGCGTGCTGAAGATCAGGTTGAACAGCGCTGGCGCCTGCACCTGTTCCACGGGATCACCCAGAATCAGATAGACATCCGTGGAGCCGTTAATGGCGCAAGTCATGGTGGAATTACCTTAAAACGTTCGACAATCGATAAAAACTCTGAATTTGCCTGCACTTTAGTGGCAGCCAGAGTTATTTAAAAGCTAAAAGAAAGATGTTTATCCGACAATCGGACATACGCGTTCGTTTATCGTACAAAACTAGGGTTTCACCTAGGCTTGGCCTCATGCCGCTCCCACTGATACTTGACCCCATGCCAACTTCCAGCCTGCCTTCTGCCCAGCCTGCCCCGTCCGCGCCCGGCACACCGATGCTCGACAAACGCGACTGGATCGCCGGCCTTGAAAAAGGCCTGTCCATCATTGAGTGCTTTGACGATGCCCATCCACGCCTGACCGCCAGCCAGGCCAGTGTGCGCTGCGGCATGACGCGCACGGCCACCCGCCGCTACCTGCTGACGCTGCAGCATCTTGGCTATGTCGCCAGCGACGGCAAGCTGTTCTGGCTGACCCCGCGCGTGCTGCGGCTGGGCCAGTCTTACCTGGAGTCGGCACGCTTGCCGCGCATCGTTCAGCCTTTTTTGCAACGCGTGACGGCTGGCACGCAGGAGAGCGCTTATGTGTCCGTCATGGACGGCGACGAGATTGTGTATATCGCCCGCAACGGCACCAACCGGGCCATGAACACTGGCTATGTGCTGGGTGCGCGGGTGCAGGCCCAGGTAACTGCGGCAGGCCTGCTGATGCTGGCGCTGGGGGCGCCGCAGGGACTTGATGACTGGCTCAACAGCCATGAGCTGAGCGCCTACACCTCTCACACCATCACCAGCAAAGAGCGGCTGCGCCTCGAACTGGCGCGCGTGCGGGCCAAGGGATGGGCAACTTCGGAGCAGCAGCTCGAACTCAATTACCGGGGCATTGCCGTGCCGCTGCGCGACCGGCATGGCGAACTGGCGGGCGCTCTGAGCGTCACCATGCCGATGGGCCATGAGTCCAGCGAGGATGCAGTGGCCCGGGTGCTTCCGGTGCTCAGCGAGACCGCCCAGGCCATGCGCCACCTGATCTAAAAAGCAAAAGCAAAAGCATCCGCCGCATCCGCCGCATTCGCGGCGCGTGCGGCGGTGGCGGTTATCTGTTTTCTGTCTAGCAGCTAGATTTTCCGGGCACTGCGGTAAGGCATAAAAACTGCGCACAATCGTCAGCTTTGCATCGAGTCTGGGGCGCCCCCCACGTTTGTTTTCAAAAGGTTGTTATGAATCTGAATTGCATGGGCCTAATCGGCCATCACGGCGCCTGATGCTTGATATTCTGGCCATCACCGGCCCCATTGACATCACCATCCTTCTGGGCTTTGTCACCACCCGGCTGGGCCTGTTCAGCCCGGCCGATATGCGGGTGCTGGGCAAGTTTGTCATCAACCTGGCGCTGCCCGCGCTGCTGTTCAATGCGCTGGCGCAGCGCCCGCTGGCCGAGATTCTGAACGGCCCCTATTTGCTGGTGTATGCCGCCGGTTCGCTGCTGGCCGGTGGCCTGGGCTGGCTGTGGGCACGCCGCGCCGTTGGCGAGGACAGCACCACCAGCGCCTATTACGCAATGGGCATGGCCTGCTCGAACAGTGGCTTTGTCGGCTACCCGATTGGCCTGCTGACCCTCGGGCCGGTCGCTGGCGTGCTGCTGGGCCTGAACATGATTGTCGAAAACCTGCTCGTGATACCGCTGCTGCTGGCCATCGCCGAAAGCGGCCGGGGGCATGGCGGCGCCTGGCACCAGGTGCTGCGCCAGAGCCTGCGCAACTTGGTGCGCAACCCGATGGTGCAAGGCTTGCTGGCCGGTCTGCTGGTCTCGCTGATGGAGTGGAAGCTGCCCGCGCCGGTAGGCCGCACGGTCACGCTGTTTGCGCAGGCCAGCGGTGCGCTGTCGCTGTTTGTCATTGGCGGCGCGCTGGTGGGCCTGAAAATTCAGGGCCTGCGGCGTCAGGTGGCGCAAATCGCCCTCGGCAAGCTGCTGCTGCATCCGCTGGCGGTGCTGGGCGTGCTGCTGGCGCTGGAAGCGGCCGGGCTGGTGGCGCTGGAGCCGCAGCAGCGCATCGGTGCCGTGCTGAGCGCGGCCATGCCGATGCTGGGCATTTACCCGATTCTGGCGCACAAGCACGGCCACGAAGGGCTCGCCGCCGCCGCCCTGCTGGGCACGACAGCAGCGTCTTTTGTCAGCATCAGCGCATTGCTCTGGCTGTTTCAGCAGGTGCCCGGCTGGGGGCACTGATGCTGGTTTTTGGGCGCCTGCCGAGGCTTGGCAAAGCAGGGGATTGAAAAAGGCCCTTTGTCCGCCTCCGGGACGGCCCTGGCAAGGTGGCAGTAGTGGTTTAAGGCGTTCCGTTCCCACGGGTCATCGGCGACGGCGTGGCGAGTACGCGTTATTTTTCTCAAATGTGCGGGCAGCGCCGCAGCGCTCAAAAAGTGCGCACCCGTGACGAAAAACTTTCCGAACACGTCCTGGTCTTTTCAAATCTGGAATTGCTGGCCTTTACCCGACAACTTGCGTATGACACGGTACGACCTCGTCGCGCAGTGTCTGCAATGCGCCCAGCAATTCGTCGAGCCAGCGCATGGCCGCAGCATCATCACCGTCGTTGCAGGCGGTTTCGAGCGCTGAAGCGGCCGACTGGGCGGTGTTCGCGCCGACTGCGCTGGCTGTCCTTCCCTTCTGCCTTTTTTGGGGTGATTTCTAAAGCGTAAAGTGGACTGGTTTATGTTGATCCTCAGGCGCGTCGGCGTCGAGCCAGACGGCCTGAAAAAAAGCTGATCGAATCCCCCTTACTTTTACTTGGCCGTTGGCATCACAAACTCCGCGCCATTGCCAATGCTCTCGGGCCAGCGCTGCATGATGGATTTTTGTTTGGTGTAAAAGCGCACGCCCTCTTCACCGTAGGCGTGCATATCGCCAAACAGGCTTTTCTTCCAGCCGCCAAAACCGTGCCACGCCATCGGCACCGGAATCGGCACGTTGATGCCGACCATGCCCACTTGCACGCGGCGTGAAAACTCGCGGGCAACGTTGCCGTCGCGGGTAAAGCAGGCGACGCCGTTGCCAAACTCATGGTCGTTGACCAGCTTGAGCGCCGCCGCAAAGTCTGGCACCCGCACGCAGGCCAGCACCGGGCCAAAAATTTCTTCCTTGTAGATGCGCATCTCGGGCGTGACATGGTCAAACAGCGTGCCGCCCATCCAGAAGCCCTGCTCGCAGCCAGCGCCCGCCGAAGCGCCATTGAACGTGCGGCCATCGACCAGCATTTGCGCGCCCTCTGCCACGCCCTGCTCGATATAGCCGCTGATGCGCGCGTGCGCTGCGGCGGTCACGATGGGGCCCATCTCGGCGCTCAGGTCGGTGCCGTTGAGCACCCGCAGCGTCCTGGTGCGCGCTGCCAGCTTGGTCACCACCTGATCGGCCACATCGCCGACCAGCACCGCGACCGAAATCGCCATGCAGCGCTCGCCAGCGGAGCCATAACCGGCGCCGATCAAGGCATCGACCACCTGGTCAACATCGGCATCGGGCATCACCACCATGTGGTTTTTCGCGCCGCCCAGCGCCTGCACCCGTTTGCCGTGGTGCGCGCCGGTCTCATAGATGTAGTTGGAAATCGGCGTCGAGCCAACGAAGGAAATCGAGTGCACGTCCGGGTGCACCAGCAGCGCGTCCACCGCTTCTTTGTCGCCTT
>JAPLPS010000348.1 GCA_026400075.1 Polaromonas sp. | reverse complement strand
CTGCTTTTCCGGTCAACCCGGAACTCACCGCTGTTGCCATCGGCTACAAAAACCGCGAAATTTACCTGATCGCCGATACGGTGCTGCCGCGCATCATCACGCCGATGAAGTTTGCGTACACCAAGTACACCCAGGCCGACGGCTACACCGTGCCCAGCACCCGCGTGGGCCGCAAGAGCGAGCCGACGATGGTGGACTTTGGCGGCACCCTGGTCAACGACGAGTGCGTCGATTGGGGCCTGGACGACTTGCTGCCCAACAGCGAGACCGAAGCCTGGAACGCTATGCCTAAGCCCGCCACGGCAGTCAGCCCGGAAGCTAAAAGCACCAGCTTGCTCTCGGGCCTGGTGATGCTGGACCGTGAAATCCGCGTGGCAGCCACGGTGTTCAGTGCCGCCACCTATCTGGCGGGCAACCAGGCCACGCTGTCGGGCACCAGCCAGTGGAGCGATTTCGCCAACTCCAACCCGCTGGACGCGCTGCTGGCTGCGCTGGACGTGCCGCTGTTCCGGCCGAACACCGTCGTGCTGGGCCAGGCGGTCTGGACCAAGCTGCGCCAGCACCCGCGCGTGATCCAGGCGGCCAATGCGAGCGCCCAGACCGGCGGCGCCATCACGCGCCAGCAGCTGGCCGACATTCTGGAGGTGCGTGACGTGGTGGTGGGCACCGGTTTTGTCAATACTGCCCGCAAGGGTCAGACCGCTGCCTTTAGCCGCGTCTGGGGCAAGCATTGCGCGCTGCTCTATATCGGCGCCGACCTGGCCAATGCCGATCAGCCCTGCTTTGGTTTTACCGCCCAGTTCGGCACCCGCATTGCGGGCAGCATCCCCGCGCCGACCAAAGGCCTGCGCGGCGGCCAGATCATCCGGGTCGGCGAGTCGGTCAAGGAAGTGATCAGCGCTCCCGATGCGGCTTATTACTTCCAGAACGCTGTGGCCTAAGGCCGGAAAGATTGCTGACATGGCTACTAAAACCATACCAACCCAAGAGACGGCCCCGACCGCCCAGCGCGTGACTGCGCTGACCCCCATCGAGTACGACCAGGAGAGCATCGCCGTGGGCGATGTGTTCGAAGTGCGCCAGAAGGATCTGCAGCAGTTGCTTGATGTGTCGGCTGTCGAGCTGGTGCAGGCCGAGGAGGCTTGAGGCATGCCCGTCGATCTGCTGTCCGGCTACTCCGACGCGCCGACCGCCCCGGCCCGGCGCCTGCTGGATGTCACGCCGGCTGATGGCGTGGATCTGCCTTTTGTGAGCAAGTGGCTGTTTGTCGGCGGCGCCGGAACGATCAGCTTGCTGGCCGCTGGCGACACTGTGCCGGTCACGCTGAGCGTTGGCGCGGGCACGCTGCTGCCGGTGCGTGCCGCGCAGGTGCTGGCCACAGGCACCACGGCCAGCGCCATTGTGAGCGGCTACTGAGATGACCTACGCCACCCAGACCGATATGGTGGACCGCTTCGGCTTCGAAGAGGTAGCCCAGCGCACCAACCGGGTTGACGGCTTGACCATCGACACCGTGGTGCTCGGGCGCGCCCTGCTTGATGCCGACGCCGAGATCAACGGCTACCTGGCCACCCGCTACGCCCTGCCGCTGGCCAGCACGCCAGCCGTGCTGGTGCGCCTGGCCGCCGACATGGCGCGCTACATGCTGTGCGGCGGCGGCGTGCCCGACAGCGTGGGCCAGCGTTACAAGGATGCGGTCAGCCTGCTCAAGCGCATGGCCAGCGGCGAAGTGCAGCTGGCCGATGTGCTGCCCGTGCCCGCCGCTGGCGGCAGTGGCAATGCCGTTGCCTGCCGCGCACCGTCGCGCGTGTTTGGCGCTGACCAGCTGCAGGGCTACTAAATCATGGACCTGAGCCTGATTGTCGTCCGCCTGAAAGCCCAGCTGGGCGCCCTGCGCTCGGTGGGCGTCAGCGTGGATCTGGACGCGGCCATTGAAGGCGTGGTGGCTATGCCAGCCGCGTTCGTCTTGCCGCTGGCCGAGAGCGGGCGCGACATGGGACTGCTGAGCCAAACGGGCGACTGCGTCACGCAGGCGTTTGGCGTGCTCCATTGCGTGAGCAACCGGCGCGATGCCCAGGGCGGCGCGGCGCTCGCTGACCTCAAGGCGCACCGCCTGGCCCTGCGCCAGGCACTGGTCGGCTGGGTGCCCGATGCCACGACCGGCGAGCCGGTGCGCTTTACCGATGGGCGCCTGCTGCGCCTAGACGGCGACGGGCGGCTCTGGTGGATTGACCAATTTGAACTGATTACTTATTACTGGAGCCCCTGAGATGGCCAAAACCTCAATACCTGTCGCTGAGTCCGTTAACAGCGGTGCTGAAACGGACCCGGAAAGCCCCGCGATTAACGCGGCCCCCGTGGCCACGCCTGAAAACACCCCGGTGCCGGGCGCTGGCCGCTGGTCCTGGAACGCTGCTGCCCGTCGCTGGGAAGACGCGTCCGACAGCCAAACCGCCACCGCCGCCCCCATCCCAACCCTGGAGTAAACCGCCATGCCACGCATTGCCAAAAAAACCGTCATCCTCGCCAAGCTGGAGGCCACCAACGGCACAGACGCCGTACCAACGGGCGCGCTCAATGCGCTGCAAGTGCTCGATATGTCGATCACGCCGCTGGACATCAATACGGTGGACCTAAATATCATCACGCCCTGGCTGGGCGGCGCGCAAAAGCTCATAGGCACCGCTTCGGTCAAGTGCAGCTTTAGCGTGCTCCTGGCAGGCGCGGGCCTGGCGGCGACGGCGCCTGCCTGGGGCGCGCTGATGGTGGGCTGCGCCTGTGCAGAGACGACCGGCTTGGCCACGCCCAATCGGGTCGAGTACCTGCCCGCGACGGACCTGCTCAAGACACTGAGCATTTACTACTACGACGACGGCCTGCTGCACAAGCTGCTGGGCTGCTTCGGCAACGTCAAGCTGTCGGCCAAGTCGGGCGAAGCGCCCAAGCTGACGTTTGACTTTGTCGGGCTCGACGCTGGCGTGTCGGCAGCGGCCAACGCCACGGCGGTGCTGAGCGGCTGGAAGACGCCTGTGGCCATCACCAAGGCCAATGTGACCGACATCAACATCGGCTGCACTTACGCGCTGGGCGCACTGACCGGCGGCACGGCTTACAACTCGACCGGCATGACGCTGGACTTTGGCAACAAAGTCGCCTTTGCCCCGATGCTGACCACCGAGCAAGTCGTGCTGACTGACCGGGACGTGACCGGCTCGCTCAGCCTGGACCTGACGGCGGCGCAGGAAGTGACCTTCATGGCCACGGTCAAAGCCAACACCAATCAAGGCATCGGCTTTGTGATCGGCAACACCACGGGCAACAAGATCATGCTGTATTTGCCTGCCGCCCAGCTGCTGAACCCGAAAAAAGAAGAGTTCAACGGCATGCGCCTGATCGGCTTTGACCTGCAGGCCAATGCAGTGGCCGGAAATGACGAGGTGCGGATCATTAGCCTGTAGCGCGTTTGCCCTTATTTTTTCTTCATCCTTCATCCTTTTTAAAAGACCATCATGTTCGTCGTTACCTCAAAGCCCACATTTATTGCTCCCGTCCTGGCCAAAATCCCAGGGGATAACGGCAATTTTCAGCGCATTAAATTCAGCGTCATCTTCAAGGCGCTGGACAAGCCCGCCATTGATGAGCTGCTGGCGCGCATCCGCAGCCGCAGCCCGGCCTTCCCTGACGACGCCATCGGCACGGGAAACACCCCACCTGAGCCGATCAAAGACCGCGAGCTGATTGATGAGCTGCTGGTCGGCTTTGGCCCTGACCTGGTCGAAGAGGACCGCACGCCGATGGCCTTTAGCCCGGCGAATGTGGACCGGCTGTGCGCGATCTGGCCGCTGGAGTCGGCCATCGTCAAGAGCTTTTTTGACAACTACATCAACGGACCGACAAAAAACTAAAAGCCATCGCCCATCATGCCCTGCGCGCCCACGATGACAGCGCGGCAGGCGATGGCGGTGACGATGGCGATGAATTTGACGAGGCTGCCACCTTTTTTGGCCTGCAGCCCGAAGCGTCTGAACCCCAGGAGCCCGATGAGCCCCCAGTGTGCGAAGTGTGGCCCGAGCACTGGGACGCGCTCAAGCTGTTTTTGGCTTGCCAGGAACAGTGGCAGCTCGGCATTGGCATGGGCGGGGTGAACTGGCGGGCTGCGCCCTCGGCCAGCGTGGCGCAGGAAGCGCGCTGGCTGGGCCTGCA
>JAPLPS010000013.1 GCA_026400075.1 Polaromonas sp. | reverse complement strand
AGCCAGCTGCCGTCTTCACGCTCGGTGGCCCAGGCGTCGATTTGTGCGTCGGGCTGCAGCTCGCCGGTGATGGCCTCCAACATGTCCATCGGCGTCATCATGCCCTGCACCACGCCGTATTCATCGACCACAAACACGATGCGGGTGGACTTGGCGCGGAACTGCTCCAGCAACTCCATGCCGGTCAGGGTTTCAGGCACAAAGACGGCCGGAACGGCATAACTGCCAATTTTGTCCTTCAGCGAAGGGGTTGATCCGTTGGCGCCGGACGGTGCCGATTCAATCTGGCCGCGCAGCGCCAGCAGCTTGGCAACATTGACCACGCCGACCACATCGTCGAGACCTCCCCGGCACACCGGATACCAAGAGTGGCCGGTGGCGCCCGCCTTGTTGATGGCCTCGGCCACAGTGTCGGAGGCATCCAGCCATTCGATGTTAGAGCGCGGCAGCATCAGCGAAGTCAGCAGGCGGTCATCGAGCAAAAACACGTTTTGCACAATCTGGTGCTCGTGCTCCTCGATCAGTCCCGCATCAACGCCTTCCTCCAGGCTGGCGGCGATTTCCTCTTCGGTCACAGAACGCCCGGCGCTGTTGTCCACCCGCAACAATTTGAGCACCGCATGGGTGCTGAAAGACAGCAGCCGGACAAAAGGCTTGGTGGCGCTGGCGGTCCAGACCATAGGCCGCGACACCAGCCGCGCCACCGTTTCCGGATAAAGCTGGCCAATGCGCTTGGGCACGAGCTCGCCAAAAACGATGGTGACATAGGTGATGACGGTCACCACAATGGCCGTCGCGGAGATGTCCGCCACCCGTACCGTGATGCCAAAGCCCTGCAGCCAGGCCGACAGGCCGCTGCTGAAGGCCGCCTCGCCAATAATGCCGTTGAGCATGCCAATAGAGGTGATTCCCACCTGCACCGACGAGAGAAATTGGGTCGGATTCTCCAGCAGGCCTAGGGCGGCCTGCGAGCCCTTGTCGCCCGCCTCGGCCATCGCGTTCAGGCGCGCCTTACGGCTCGACGCCAGCGCCAGTTCCGACATGGAAAACACGCCATTGAGCAGCGTCAAAAAGAGAATGAGCAGGAAATCCATGAATCCAGAGGCAAAATGAGAACATGGCACTTTACTGTATTGGCGACCTCCAGGGTTGTCTTTCTCCTTTTGAGCGGTTGCTGGCGGAAATTGATTTCTCGCCGAGCCGCGACACGGTGTATGTGCTGGGCGATCTGGTCAACCGGGGGCCGGACTCGCTGGGCGTGCTGCGTCGGCTGATGGCGCTGGGTGAAGCGGCGCAATGCCTGCTGGGCAATCACGACCTGCATTTGCTGGCGCTGTGGCAGGGCGTGCGCAAGCCGGGCCGCCACGACACCGTGCAAAGCATCCTGCAGGCGCCGGACTCTGAGCGGCTGCTGGACTGGCTGCGCCAGCGTTCAATGGCGCTGCACGCGCATGGCTGGCTGATGGTGCATGCAGGCGTGCTGCCGCAATGGAGCACGGCGCAAACCCTGATGCTGGCAGCCGAGGTGGAGCAGGCGCTGCGCAGCCCCGACCTGAAAGATTTTTTAAGCGCGATGTATGGCAATGCGCCGAGCCAGTGGCAGGCCGACCTTGAAGGCCCGGACCGGCTGCGGGTGATTGTCAATGCGCTGACCCGGCTGCGCTTTTGCACGCCGGACGGCCAGATGGATTTCACCAGCAGCGAAAGTGCTGGCAACGCGCCTGAAGGTTATTTACCCTGGTTTGAGGTGCCGGGACGCGCTACCCGCGACACGCCGATGGCGTTCGGCCACTGGTCTACGCTGGCCACCGAGACTAATCATCCGGCTGGCCTGCGCCAGAACACCCTGCCGCTGGACACGGGCTGCGTCTGGGGCGGTTGCCTGACGGCGGCCCGACTGGGCGCCAAGGCCGGCAACTTTGAACTGATTCAGGTCAAGTGTGAACAGGCGCGCAAGCCGGGCAAGGGCAAGTAGCAAGCACGTCAGGATGCCTTGAACAGCGCGGCGATTTTTTTCCGGGGCTTGATGTTGGCAGAGATGCCGTTGCGGGCTGGCCCGCTAGCGGCCGCTTCCCAGGCGGGCGGCGCCGCTGCGGCTGACGGCTCGTAAGGCCGGTCGAAAAACGGATCACGCGACACCTGCGGCGGCCGGTGCGGCGTGTATTCGCGGCGCTCGCGGGGTTCACGGCGCTCGCGCGGCGCCGGTGCGCTGCTGTCAGGCGTTTCGCGGTACATGCGGCGGCCATCGTTGATACGGCCTTGTTCGCTGATACGCGGCGTGTCTTCCTCGAACTCCATCGGCTCGATTTCGATCTTGGTTTTAATCAGCTTTTCGATGTCGGCCACCAGACGCTGGTCGCTGGCCGCGACAAAGCTCACCGCCAGCCCAGAGGCGCCAGCGCGGCCGGTGCGGCCGATGCGGTGAACGTAGTCTTCGGCGTTGAACGGCACGTCAAAGTTGAACACCGCTGGCACGTCCTTGATGTCCAGACCGCGCGCGGCCACATCGGTGCAGACCAGCAAATCGACCTCGCCGGACTTGAATGCCTCCAGGGCTTTTAAACGCTCGTCCTGGCTTTTATCGCCATGCAGCGCGGTGGTTTTGAGACCCTCGCGCTCCAGCGAGCGCGCCAGCCGTGCGCAGCCGAGCTTGCTGTTGACAAAGACAAACGCCTGCTTCATGCCGCGTGCCTTCAACACCTGGTGCAGCGCGCGGCGCTTGTCGTCGGCGCCGACGCTGTAGAAATGCTGCTCGACCGTGTTGGCCGTCGCATTCGAGCGCGCCACTTCAATCGTCACCGGGTCTTGCAGGAAGCTGGCAGCAAGGCGCTTGATTTCCGGCGAGAAGGTGGCGGAAAACAGCAGCGTGATGCGCTGCTTGGGCAGGTAGCTCAGGATGCGCTGCAGATCCGGCAGAAAGCCGATGTCGAGCATGCGGTCGGCCTCGTCGAGCACGACGTATTCGACCTGATTCAGCACCGCATTTTTGGCTTCGATGTGATCGAGCAGGCGCCCCGGCGTGGCCACCAGCACTTCAACGCCTTTTTTAAGTTCGAGCGTTTGCGGCTTCATGTCCATGCCGCCAAACACCACCGCACTGTTCAGGTTGGTGTATTTGGAATACAGCTTGACCTGCTCGGCCACCTGCACGGCGAGTTCTCGCGTGGGCAACAGCACCAGCGCACGCACCGGATGGCGCGCTGGCGAGGTCGAGGCGTTCTCGTGCTTCATCATGCGCTGCAGCAGCGGCAGCGCAAACGCCGCCGTTTTGCCGGTGCCGGTCTGGGCGGCGCCCATCACGTCCCGGCCCTGCAGAACGACCGGAATGGCCTGCTCCTGGATGGGCGTCATGGTTTCGTAGCCCATTTCGGCTACGGCGCGGGCCAGCGGTTCGGCCAGCGAAAGATTGGAAAAGGAAGATGTCATTTAGCTTTATATTGTCGCACTTTGAGAAAAAACGCCATTTCTCTTCTCAAAAAGTGCTCAAGTCTGAAGCAATCCGGCGGAAGGATCGCTTCAAACATGGGATTTTGCTATTTATTTTATAGCTGATAATCAGCATCCAGCCTTCGTTGTAGCCGGGTTCTCATAAACTTTGCGCGCTGAAGGTGTCGCAGGCTTTGAGCGTCCCGTTTTTCAGGCCGCTGTCAAACCAGTGCTGGCGCTGGGCGCTGGTGCCGTGGGTAAAGCTCTCGGGCACGACCCTGCCGCCGCCCGCCCCCTGCAGCGCATCGTCGCCGATTTTGGCGGCTGCATTCATCGCTTCCTCGACATCGCCCTGCTCCAGAATCTGCCGGGCGCTCTGCGCGTGGTGGGCCCAGACGCCAGCAAAGCAGTCGGCCTGCAATTCGAGCCGCACGCTCAGCGCGTTGTATTTCGCCTTGCTGACCCGGCCCTGCATCTGGTCCACCTTGGCGCTGATGCCCAGCAGGTTTTGCACATGGTGGCCCACCTCATGGGCAATCACGTAGGCCTGGGCAAAGTCGCCGGGCGCGCCGAGCTGCTTTTTCAGGGTTTCGTAAAACCCCAGATCGATATAAACCTTTTGATCGGTCGGGCAATAAAACGGCCCCATCGCCGACTGGCCCTGGCCGCAGGCGGTCGGGGTGGCGCCCCTGAACAGCACCAAGCGAGGGTCTTTGTAGGTTTGGCCGTTCTTCGTGAACACGTCTTTCCAGACATCTTCCGTGTCGGCAAGCACGGTGGAGACAAAAGCGGCCATCCGGTCATTGGCAGGTGGTTTGTGGGCGGGCGCCTGTTGCCTGACCTGGGCCGGGGGCGTGCCGCCGCTGAGCAGGCTCAAAATTGTCGTCGGGTTGATGCCAAACATCCAGCCGCCCAGCAGCGCCACCACGATGACGCCAATGCCCACGCTGCGCCCACCCGGCAGGCCGCCCCCGCCTCCGCTCGCGCTGCCTTCCTCGTCATCGCGCCGGTCTTCGACGTTGTCCGACTCGCGGTTACCTTCCCATTTCATGCTGACTCCTGACTACTGGTCACTTTTCCAAAAACCACTGGATGAAATACTTGGCGACAAAGCCCACCATGCCAAAGGCCAGCCCGAGAAAAATCACAAAGGTGCCGAACTTGCCGGCCTTGGACTCCCAGGCCAGATGGCCGATGATGAACAGCATGTAGAGCATGAAAGCCCCGACGCCAAACGACAGGCCAAAGGCCGCAATCTGCTCTTCTGAATAACCAAACATCAAACGGATCCTTCGGGGGGCTGGCGTTCTGGCAGCGCGCTGGCATCGACCAGATCGCGGTAAGCGTGCCAGCTGGCGTGACCCAGCAGCGGCAGCAGCACAATCAGGCCCACCAGCAGCGTCGCCATTCCAAAAACGGTCAGCCCCATCAGCAGTCCCGCCCACAGCGCCAGCGGCACCGGATTGCTCAGCACCGCCTGCCAGCTGGTCAGCACCGCCTGCAGCACATCGACGCGGCGATCCAGCAGCAGCGGCATGGTGACCACGCTGGAGGCAAAAATGGGCGCCGCCATCAGCCCGCCCAGCGTCATCCAGAGCTCAAACAGATAATTTCCGGGCGACAGCACCACATGCAGTAAAAAATCCATCGGCGTGTTCACCGGCTGCGCGGCCATCAGCGTGATCAGCGCCGCCGATGTCATCACCCAGCCGCTGCCCGCCAGCCCCAGCAGCAGGCCAAAGCGCACCAGGCCCCAGTAGCCGCCCTGCGCCGCGTAGCGCGAATATTGCCAGCGCGTCCAGGTCTTGGTGATCAGCTGCAGGTTTACCGGCTCGCCGCATTCAAGTGCACGGCTGATGGCATACAGGCCAGTAGCCAGCACCGGCGCCACCACCAGAAAACCGGAAAACGCCCCGGCCAGCAGCCAGAAATGGTCGCCGACCAGCAGCAGCATCAGGCCACCTATAGCGGCAAACACCAGGCCATGCGCCAGACTGAGCCAGCCGCCGCCGCGCATGTCCTGCGCGCCACGCACCAGCCATTGAAACGGCTGGGTCAGGCTGACAGTGCGGATGACAGGCAGCGCCAGCGCGCCACGAGGCAAAGGTGGCGGCATGGGACGAAGGGGAGGAGGAATGTTTGAGTAGGGCACGATGGGGCTGAAGCTTACCTTTAAATTCGGCCGCTGACATGGCCTGCTGCAGACAAGTCTTCACACCGGCCAGCCCATCACCCTACAGCTAGCCATCATTCTTGACCCGCATCAAACTTGTCGCACCAGTTCAGGCGCATCATTGACTCGGCGCAGACAAAAACACCGTCAGGAGACTTTTTGTCAACTACCCCGCCCTAAAGGGCGGAGCTTGAGGAGAAATCCAAAAATCCAGGTTGAAACAGGGAAAGCGGTATCCAGTCCGCTACGTTAGTAATGGGTCGTTCAGACGCACCAGCAAATGCTTCCTCAGTTTGCTGCTCTGCAAGGCTTGGATCATGCAGACCAAAGGTAAAGGGTCGAAGGTCTTTGTCGCTGCTCGCAAGAGCAGGAGCCGGTTGCTGACATTCCCGAGGGGAGATTTGCCGAAAGGCTTGCGTCACAAGGCCCGTAAGGGCAGAAGATTTTGAAATGGCAGTATTTGTTTTAGACGGGAGCGGCAGGCCACTGATGCCCTGCACCGAAAAGCGGGCCAGACTGCTGCTCGAACGCGGGCGGGCGCGTGTCCACAAGGTTATGCCCTTCACGATTCGCGTCGTTGACCTCAACGCCGAAGACTGCGAGTGTCAGGCGCTGCGCATCAAACTTGACCCCGGCAGCAAGACCACCGGCATAGCTTTGGTGCGGGAAACAGCCCAGAACGGTGTGGCCGTCATCAATCTGTTTGAGCTGATGCACCGTGGCAAACAGATCAGCGAAGCACTCACGGCCAGACGCGGTCATCGCAGACTGCGCCGTGGAAAACTTCGCTACCGT
>JAPLPS010000226.1 GCA_026400075.1 Polaromonas sp. | reverse complement strand
CAGTCATGGGGTGGTGTGCCGATCTGGGGTTCAGGCGTGGCGTCCGCCTGGATGTATTTGTTGAGAAAAACCGCCTGGAGCAGCACAAACACCAGCATCAGCCCCATGCCGCCAAACAGTTTGAAGTTGACCCAGGTGCTGGTCGGAAAGTTGAAAGCCACCCACAGGTTGATAAAGCCCATGACGGCGAAAAACCCGGCCCAACTGAAATTGACAGTGCGCCAGACCGGCTCGGGCAGCGTCATCTGGGCGCCCATCACCGACTTGATGCCGTTCTTGTTGAACAGCAACTGGCCCAGCAGCAGCGAGCCGCCCATCACCCAGTACAGCACCGTTGGCTTCCATTTGATGAAGTTTTCGCTGTGAAAGTAAATCGTCGCGCTGCCCAGCACCGTGACCAGGCCCAGGCTGATCCACAGCATGGTATCGACCTTGCGGCCGCGTGCCTTGATCCAGAGGATTTGCCCCAGCGTGGCGACAAAAGTCAAAGAGAATTTTCATCGGGCGATTATCGCGGCTTGAAATCGAGCGAAGCTGAGTTCATGCAGTAGCGCAGGCCGGTGGGCGCCGGGCCGTCTTCAAACACATGGCCTAAGTGCGCGCCACAGCTGGCGCAGACGGTTTCGATGCGCGCCATGCCGTGGCTGCGGTCCACATGCTCTTCAATCGCGCCTGCGGTGATTTCCTGCGAAAAGCTGGGCCAGCCGCAGCCCGCGTCGAACTTGGTGGCCGAGTCAAACAGCTCGGCGCCGCAGCAGATGCAGTGGTAGCGGCCTGGGGCGTCATGCGCTTCGTATTTGCCGGTGAAGGGCCGCTCGGTGGCGGCGTGGCGGGTGACTTCAAAGGCGACGGGTTCGGCGCCTTTTTCAGCCAGCAGGGCTTTCCATTCGGCGTCGGTTTTCTGGATTTTGGCGGTCATGCGGGTTCCCTGAAGGTGGATGTACAAAGAAGACGGGTCGCTCATTCACGAGCTGCAGCTGACGGCAATCGAGCTGGCCCAGTCGGGCGGAAATCCGGCCAGGTCTTCATGCGCCGGATGCTCGTCAAACGGCGCCTGCAGCACGGCCAGCAGCGTATCGACTCGGGAAAAGTCTTTTAGTTTCGCGGCCTGAGTGGCTTCTTCGCACAGGTGGTTGCGCAGCACGAATTTTGGGTTGCTCTTTTGCATCAAGGCGGCGCGCTGCGCTGGCGCCACGTTGGTCAGGCGCGCTGAATACTGCGCCGCCCAAGCGTTGAAGGATTCGCGGTCGAAGAACAGGTCACGCAGCGGCTCGTGGCCGCTTTGCGGGGTGAACTGGTTCAGGCGGCGCCAGAAAATCGTGTAATCGACGCGGTTGGCGGCCAGCAGCCGGAAGGTTTCGTCGATCAGCGGCTGGTCGCCGGGCTGCGCGTCGTCGGTGAGGCCGAGCTTGGCGCGCATGCGCTGTTGCAGCGCGTTCGGAAAGACGGTTTTGTACGATTCGAGCGCGGCCAGCGCGTCGTCCTGGTTTTCAATCAGCGGCAGCAGCGCCTGGCCGAGGCAAAACAGGTTCCAGTAAGCCATGTTCGGCTGGCGGTTGTAGGCGTAGCGGCCCTGCTCGTCGGAGTGGTTGCAGATGTGGCCGGGGTCAAAGGTGTCGAGGAACTGGAACGGGCCGTAGTCAATCGTCAGGCCGAGCATGCTCATGTTGTCGGTGTTCATCACGCCGTGGCAGAAACCCACCGATTGCCAGGCCGCCATCAGGTGCGCGGTGCGTTCTCTGACGGCTTGCAGCAGCGCGGCGTAGGGCTGCGCCGCCTCGCGGCAGGCGGGGTAAAAGCGGGCTATCACGTAATCGGCCAGCGTCTTGAGTTGCGCATGCTGGTTGCGGTAGCTGAAATGCTCGAAATGGCCAAAGCGGAGAAAGCTGGGCGCGGTGCGCGTGACGACGGCGGCGGTTTCGAG
>JAPLPS010000016.1 GCA_026400075.1 Polaromonas sp. | reverse complement strand
GGACGCGATTGCGCCCTTCACCGTCGTGCTGTGCCCGATCAGCCCGGATCGCTTCCCCGATGTCAAGGCGGCTGCCGACAAACTGTATGCCGAGCTGCTGGTCGCCGGCGTGGACGTGATGCTGGACGACCGCTGCGAGCGCCCTGGCGCCATGTTTGCCGACTGGGAGCTGATTGGCGTGCCGCACCGCGTCACCATCGGTGACCGGGGCCTGAAAGACGGCCAGCTCGAATACCAGCACCGCCGCGACACGGCGTCGAGCAAGATTGACGCCGCTGGCGCGTTTGATTTCCTCAAGGAAAAACTGGCTCTTTGAGGATTTCAGACTTCACCCGCATGCACGAACAAGCCATTCTCCCTTCGCCCGTCGCTCAAAGCCTTTCCCGCAGAACCTGCCTGACGGCGCTGTCGGTCGGCTGCGCGCCGCTGCTGTTTTCGGCGCCCGCCCACGCGGGCGGGCAGTCGGAAGAATTCCTCAGCGATTCAATCCGCACGGCGCTGAGTTCCGCCATCGCCAACCAGGCGCCGCCGGTGCCCGAGTTCAGGGACACCGAAAGCCGCCTGATTTACCTGCGCTGGCTCGGTGCGATGAGCGACCGTCTCAAGAAAAAGCTGCCGGAGTGGCAAATCCGCAAGGAGTTTTTGCAAACCGTCTGGTACGAAGCCAAGCGCGCCGGGCTGGACGTGACGCTGGTGATGGGGCTGATTCAGGTGGAAAGCAATTTCCGCAAATTTGCCGTCAGCCCCGTCGGCGCGCGCGGCTACATGCAGGTGATGCCGTTCTGGACGCGAGCGATTGGCGACGGCGATTCGGGCAAGCTGTTTCACATGCAGACCAATTTGCGCTTTGGCTGCGTGATCCTGCGCCATTATTTAGACCGTGAGCGCGGCGACCAGTTCACCGGCCTGGGCCGCTACAACGGCTCACGCGGCAAAGCGCCTTATCCGAACGCGGTGCTGGGCGCCAGCCGCAACTGGGAATTTCCGACGACGCTGGTCTGAGCGCTTAGCCTGCCCCTTGGCCCGGCCTGCCTCAGTCGGCCAGGCAGGTGGCGCCAATAAATCCAAGCTCCTGCGCAAACCAGTCCAGTACCGGAATGGTTCCCGGCAACACCGGCTTGACCGCCACCGGCAGCGACTGCCAGGCAAACTGCTGGCCTTCACGCATCTGCAATTCGCCTTCCCAAGCAAACACCTTGCAGAAATTGAGCCGCACCAGCGCATGCGGGTAATCGACCATTTCAATCTTCCACGGCTGCACGGCGCCAATCGTGATGCCGATTTCTTCGTGCAGTTCGCGGCGCAGCGCGGCTTCGACGCTTTCGCCCGCTTCAAGCTTGCCGCCGGGAAACTCCCAGCAGCCTTCATAGACCTTGCCCGGCGGGCGCGAAGTCAGCAAAAACTGGCCGTCAGCGCGGATCAGCACACCCACCGCGACTTCGACCACCTTGCGATCCGCACCGCCTTCACGCGGCAGGGCCGCATCGGCGACGAGCGGCGCGCAAGCGAGCGGCGCAGAAGTCGCGGCGGCACTCACGCCTGCGCCCCGGCCTGCTGGCCCGCGTAGTCGCGGGCAAACTGATAAGCCACGCGGCCGCTGCGCGAGCCCCGCTCCAGCGCCCAGACCAGCGCCGCGCCCCGCGCCGCCTCAATCGCCTGCGCGCCAATGCCAAACGACGCCAGCCACTGCGCAACGATGGTCAAATATTCATCCTGGCTGAACGGATAAAAACTCACCCACAGGCCAAAACGCTCGGACAGCGAGATTTTTTCTTCCACCACTTCGCCCGGATGGACTTCGCCCGCGTCGCTGCGGGTGTAGCTTTCGTTGTCCGTCATGTACTCGGGCAGCAGGTGGCGGCGGTTGCTGGTGGCGTAAATCAGCACGTTGGGTGTGGCGGCGGCAATCGAGCCGTCCAGAATGGATTTGAGCGCCTTGTAGCCCGGCTCGCCCTCTTCAAAACTCAGGTCGTCACAAAAAACGATGAATTTTTCCGGCAGGCCGAACACCACGTCGATGATGTCCGGCAGGTCGGTCAAGTCGGCTTTATCGACTTCAATCAGCCGCAGGCCACGCGGCGCATATTCGTTCAGGCAGGCCTTGATCAGCGAGGATTTTCCGGTGCCGCGCGAGCCGGTCAGCAGCACGTTGTTGGCGGGCTTGCCGCTGACAAACTGCTCGGTGTTGCGGCGGATTTTTTCTTTCTGGCCGTCGATTTCTTTCAGGTCGGCGAGCAGCATGCCGCCCAAATGACGCACCGGCTCCAGCGCGCCGTGACCGGAACTGCGCTTGCGGTAGCGAAACGCCACCGAGGCGCTCCAGTCCGGCGCGGTCAAAGGCTGGGGCAACACCGACTCGATGCGCGCCATCAGCGACTCGACGCGGACTATCAGGCGTTCAAACTGTTCGTTCATGCTGAAACTTTAGCTGCGGTAATCGGCGTTGATCTTGACGTACTCATACGACAGATCGCAGGTCCAGACCGTGTCTGCCGCCTCGCCCCGGCCCAGCACCACGCGCACGGTGATTTCGCTTTGTTTCATCACGCGCTGGCCGTCGGCTTCGACGTAGTCGGCATCGCGACCGCCGTTTTTGGCGACGAGCACGTCATCCAGATAGAGATCGATTTTCGTCTGGTCCAGATCGGCAATGCCCGCGTAACCGACAGCGGCCAGAATGCGGCCCAGGTTTGGGTCGCTGGCAAAAAACGCGGTTTTCACCAGCGGCGAGTGCGCAATCGCGTAGCCGACCTGGCGGCACTCGTCGCCGGTCTTGCCGCCTTCGACGCGTATCGTCATGAACTTGGTCGCGCCTTCGCCGTCGCGCACGATGGCTTGGGCCAGCTGCTGGGCCACGCCGCGCAGCGCGGCAAACAGCGCCTGGCCGTCGGCGCTGTCGAGCGACGTGATCGGCGCGTGCGCGGCTTTGCCGGTCGCCACGACGATGAAGGAGTCGTTGGTCGAGGTGTCGCCGTCAATCGTGATGCGGTTGAAGGACGCGTCGGCCAGCGCTTTGGCCAGCGGCGCCATCAATTCCGGCGCGATGGCCGCGTCGGTGGCCAGAAAGCCGAGCATGGTCGCCATGTTCGGGCGGATCATGCCCGCGCCCTTGCTGATGCCGGTGATCGTGACCGTCGCACCGCCCAGCGTCAGGCGGGTGGAAAACGCTTTGGGCAGCGTGTCGGTGGTCATGATGGCCTGGGCGGCGTTGGCCCAGTTGTCGGCCTTCGCGTCGGCCAGCGCGGCGGGCAGACCGGCGGCAATGCGCTCAATCGGCAAGGACTCCATGATGACGCCGGTGGAAAACGGCAGGATTTGTGCGGGCGACAAGCCCAGCGCCACCGCCAGCGTCACGCAGGTGGACTGGGCGCGCTGCAAACCGTCTTCGCCGGTGCCTGCATTCGCGTTGCCGGTGTTGATCAGCATGGCTCGGATGGCCTGACCGCCGTCAGCGGCGCTCTGTGCCAGATGCTCGCGGCAAATTTGCACCGGCGCGGCGCAAAAGCGGTTTTGCGTGAACACGGCGCCGACGGCCGCGCCCTCGTCGAGCAGCAGCACGGCGAGGTCTTTGCGATCCGCCTTGCGGATGCCCGCTTCGGCAATGCCCCAGCGAACGCCGGGCACAGGGTAAAGATCAGCAGCGGGCGTGACAGTCAGGTTGACAGGCATGAGCGGGACTCCAGAAAAACAACAGGGACGGGGGACGCCGCTGGCGTCCGTGAAACAGGCGAAGTGACTGTGCCGAACAATTAAGTCAATTTGCCGTGGCAGAGCTTGAACTTCTTGCCCGAACCGCACGGGCAGGGGTCGTTGCGGCCGACATGCGGCTGGGCGCTGCTGGCGATGGCCGTGCGCAGCGTCGCTTCATCGACGGTGGTTTCGGCTTCGCCGGTTTCCGTCGGTGCGGTGTAGGTGACGTTGATCAGGTTCTCGGCGCGGCTTTCCATTTCCTCCGCCACCTCGTCGAGCTGCTCGCCGGACGAAGCCTGAACCGTCATCAGCGTCTGGGTCACGTCGTTTTTCACGCTGTCGAGCAACTGGCCGAACAGCTCAAACGCTTCACGCTTGTACTCCTGCTTGGGCTGCTTCTGGGCGTAGCCGCGCAGGTGAATGCCCTGGCGCAGGTAGTCCAGCGCGCTCAGATGTTCGCGCCAATGGCTGTCAATGCTTTGCAGCAACACCATGCGCTCGTACTGGGTGAAGTTTTCGAGGCCGAATTTTTCCAGTTTTTCCGCGAAAGCCGCATGGGCCGCCGCCACCACCTTCTCCACCACCTCGTCGTCGGTGATGGCGGTGGCTTTGTCGAGCTCCTCGCGCAGCGACAGTTCGAGCCGCCACTCGTCGCGCAGCAGTTTTTCCAGACCTTGAATGTCCCACTGCTCTTCGACGGTTTCCACTGGCACGAACTGGCGCGCCAGGTCGGTGAAGCAGCCTTCGCGCAGCGAGTCGATCTGCGGCTGCAGGTCGTCGGCATCCAGAATGTCGTTGCGCTGCTGGTAAATCACCTTGCGCTGGTCGTTGGACACGTCGTCGTATTCGAGCAGCTGCTTGCGCACGTCGAAATTGCGCGCTTCGACCTTGCGCTGCGCCGACTCGATGCTACGCGTGACGATGCCCGCTTCAATCGCTTCGCCGTCCGGCATTTTGAGCCGGTCCATGATCGATTTGACGCGGTCGCCAGCAAAAATGCGCATCAGCGAATCGTCCAGGCTCAGGTAAAAACGCGAGGAGCCGGGGTCGCCCTGACGGCCCGAACGCCCACGCAACTGGTTGTCGATGCGGCGCGACTCGTGGCGCTCGGTGGCGATGATGCGCAGGCCGCCGAGTGCCTTGACCTGCTCGTTTTCCTGCTTGCAGGCGGCCTGCAGGCGGGCGATTTCAGCTTCTTTCTGGGCCGCACTCAGCGACTCGTCAGCTTCAATAGTTTCGATCTGCTTGTCCACATTGCCGCCGAGCACGATGTCGGTGCCCCGGCCTGCCATGTTGGTGGCAATCGTGATCATTTTCAGCCGTCCGGCCTGGGCGACGATGTCGGCTTCCCGAGCGTGCTGCTTGGCGTTGAGCA
>JAPLPS010000265.1 GCA_026400075.1 Polaromonas sp. | reverse complement strand
AGGCTCCGGCAAAAGCACCTTTCTGCGCTGCATCAACCTGCTGGAAAAACCGCACCATGGCCGCATTCTGGTCGCCGGTGAAGAGCTCAAACTGGCCCCGGCCGCCAATGGCGAGCTCAACGCCGTGGACCCGAAACAGCTGCAGCGCATACGCACCCGGCTGGCGATGGTGTTCCAGCACTTCAACCTGTGGGCGCACATGACGGTGCTGCAAAACATCATCGAAGCGCCCATCCACGTCATGGGCGTTCCCCGCGACGAAGCCATTGCCACGGCGCGCAAATACCTCAAACTCGTCGATCTGGCTGGCATGGAAGACCGCTACCCGGCCCACATGAGCGGCGGCCAGCAGCAGCGCGTGGCCATTGCCCGCTCGCTGGCGATGGAGCCCGAGGTGATGCTGTTTGACGAGCCGACCAGCGCGCTCGACCCCGAGCTGGTCGGCGAGGTGCTCAAGGTGATGAAAGTGCTGGCCCAGGAAGGCCGCACGATGGTCGTCGTCACGCACGAAATGGGCTTTGCCCGCGACGTGGCCAACCATGTGATCTTTTTGCACAAGGGCCTGATCCAGGAAGAAGGCTGCCCCAAGGAAGTCTTTGCCCGACCCAAAAGCGGGCGGCTGCAGCAGTTCCTGTCGGGCAGCCTGAAGTAGCCAGCCGCCCGCAAGGCCGGGCCTGCGTCACGACAGGCGGTAAGTCTGCAGGTGAATGCTGGTTTCGGTATTGCTGATGCCGCGTATCAGCCGGATGCGCTCCAGCACCTGCGACAGCTCGGCCAGACTGCCCGCACGCAGCTCGGCCAATAAATCCCAGCGCCCGTTGGTGTCGTGCAGGCAGGCCACGCCCGGCTCGCCCAGCAGGCTGGCAATGACGCTGCGGCCCTCGTTGCCCTCCACCGCCACGCTCATCCAGGCGCTGATCTCGCTCGGCTGCGCATCAGGGCGCAGGCGCACCGTGTAACCGACGATGATGCCCGCGTCTTCGAGCTTGGTGATGCGGTTGCTGACCGTGCCGCGTGACACGCCCAGCTTGTGCGCCAGCGTTGCCACCGAGGTGCGGGCATCTTTGCGCAGCAGGGAAATTAATTGTTGGTCTGTGGCATCCATTTGGGCATTGTGGCAATTGAAACTGGCTAAATGCCATATTTTTAGCAAAAAGGTAGCAAAACTGGCGATTTACATTGCCAGCGCTGGCCGTGAAACTAGCGGCAACTAATCGGAGCCGCCACCATGAACCGCCCAACACTTGCCCAAACCCAGTTTCTCAGCGTCCAGGATGTCGCCAGCATCATCACGCAGACGGGAGTGGACGCCACCCTGCGCCGCCTGGCCGACTACATCGAAGCCGACTACCGCCGCTGGCAGGACTTTGACAAATGCGCCCGCGTCGCCAGCCACTCCAAAGACGGCGTGATCGAGCTGATGCCCATTGCCGACGCCAAGACCTACGCCTTCAAATACGTCAACGGCCACCCCAAAAACACCCTGGTCGGCCTGCCCACCGTGATGGCTTTTGGCGTGCTCGCCGATGTCGATACCGGCACGCCCGAGCTGCTCAGCGAACTGACCCTGACCACCGCCTTGCGCACCGCCGCCATGTCGGCCGTGGCGGCCCGCGCCCTGGCCCGCCCCGACAGCCGCAGCATGGCGCTGATCGGCAACGGCGCGCAAAGCGAGTTCCAGGCGCTGGCCTTTCACCACCTGCTGGGCATCACCGACATCCGCCTGTATGACACCGACCCGGTGGCCACACAAAAACTGGTGGCCAACCTGCAGCACACCGCGCTGCGCCTGATCGTGTGCAACAGCATTGCCGACGCCGTGCGCGGCGCCGACATCGTCACCACCGTGACCGCCGACAAAAGCAACGCCGCCATCCTGACCCCCGCGCTGCTGGAGCCCGGCATGCACATCAACGGCGTCGGCGGCGACTGCCCCGGCAAAACCGAGCTGCCCCCGGACGTGCTGCGCGCCTGCGCCGTGTTTGTCCAGTACGAGCCGCAAACCCGCATCGAAGGCGACCTGCAGCACCTGCCCGCCGACTTTGCCGTCACCGAGCTGTGGCGGGTGCTCAACCAACAGGCGCCCGGCCGCAGCAGCGACGCGCAGATCACGCTGTTTGACTCGGTCGGCTTTGCGCTGGAAGACTACTCGGCCCTGCGCTACCTGCGCGACGTGGCCCGCGAGCTGAAACTGGGGCAGCGGGTCTCGCTGATTCCCGACCTGGCCGACCCGAAAGACCTGTTCAGCCTGATCCGCCCCGCCAGCCTTGCCCCGGCTGGCTGTCGCAGCATGAGCGCCGCCGAATTTACCCCCTCGCCCCGCGCACCCGGCGGCGTCAGCCTGATTGGCGTGCCGACCGATGTCGGCGCGGGCACGCTGGGCGCGCGCATGGGGCCGGAGGCGCTGCGCGTGGCGGGCGTGGCGCAGGCGATTGCCCAATTTGGCATTGAGGTCAGGGACTGCGGCAACCTCAGCGGCCCGGCCAACCCGTGGCAGGACGCGGTCAACGGCTTTCGCCACCTGCCCGAAGTGGTGCAGTGGAACCAGCTGCTGCACGACGCCCTGTACGCCGAACTGCGCGCCGGGCGCCTGCCCATCATGCTCGGCGGCGACCACTGCCTGGGCATTGGCTCCATCAGCGCAGTGGCACGCCACTGCCGCGACACCGGCAAAAAACTGCGCGTGCTGTGGTTTGACGCCCACGCCGACTTCAACACCGCCACGCTGACGCCCAGCGGCAACATCCACGGCATGCCGGTGGCCTGCCTGTGCGGCCAGGGCCCACCCGAGTTGGTCGGTATCGGGGGCCATGTGCCCGCCCTGAACCCGCGCGACCTGCGCCAGATCGGCATCCGCAGTGTCGATGCGGGTGAGAAACGCCTGGTGCACGACATGGGCATCGAGGTGTTCGACATGCGCTACATCGACGAGATGGGGATGCGGCATGCGCTGGAGCAGGCCTTGCAGGGCGTCGACGACGACACCCACGTCCACGTCAGCCTGGAC
>JAPLPS010000319.1 GCA_026400075.1 Polaromonas sp. | reverse complement strand
AAATCCGCATCAAAAAACACGAAATTTTTGAGCGCGAAGGCGACGACCTGCATTGCGCCGTGCCGATCAGCTTCACCACCGCCGCGCTGGGCGGCGAAATCGACGTGCCGACACTGGCAGGCAAAGCGGCCATCGACATTCCCGAAGGCACGCAGGCGGGCAAGCAATTCCGCCTGCGCGGCAAGGGCATCAAGGGCGTGCGCTCCAGCTATCCGGGCGATTTGTACTGCCACGTCACGGTGGAAATCCCGGTGAAACTCACCGAGCACCAGCGCAAGCTGCTGAAGGAACTGGACGAATCGCTGAAAAAAGGCGGCGCCAAACACCTGCCCAGCGAAGAAGGCTGGACTGACAAGCTGAAGAATTTTTTCAGCGCCTGAAGCGGCTAAATTTTCGGCAAAGCCACCCACTGGCCTGCCAGCGGGTGAATGGCGATGCGCTGGTCAAACACCGCCTCCAGCGCGCGGTGCGTGGCCGGGTCGCTGCAATCGCCCTGGTGCGTGACGCTGCCCTGGCGCATCACCACCAGCACGTCGGCGTGCAGCGCCAGCGAAATTTCATGCAGCACGCTGATGACGGTTTTTCCGGCCGCGACCAGATCGCGCACGGTCAACAGCCAGTCGGTCTGGTGCGGCGGATCGAGATTGGCCAGCGGCTCGTCCATCAGCAGCACCTGCGCCTCGACAGCAAGCGCACGCGCCAGCAGCACGCGCTGGCGCTCGCCGCCCGACAGGTGGCCGAGCGGGCGCTCGCGCCAGTCCCAGGCCTGCGTGCGGCGCAGGGCGCGCTCGACGGCAGCGTGGTCGGCGTTGCTAGCCGGGGCCAGCCAGGCTTGATGCGGCAGGCGGCCCAGCATGGCCACGTCATAGACGGTCAGATCGTCGGCCGTGCTTTCGTTCTGGCCGAGCCAGGACAGTTGCTGCGCCCGCTCGCGCCCGCGCAGGCTGGTCAGTGGGCTGCCCAGCAATTCCACCTCGCCGCTGTGCGGCAGCAGCCCGGCCAGCTCCTTGAGCAGCGTCGATTTGCCCGCGCCGTTCGGGCCGACGATGCTAGTCCAGCGCCCTAGCGGCAGGGCCAGCGAAATGCCGTGCAGCACCTCGTCGTGGCCTAGTCGGGCGCTGATGTGGCGGGCGTCCATCGCAATGGGAGGCATAGTCGGGGAAGCGGTCACAAGCCCGCTCCTTGCGCGAACTGCGCCGGGTGACAGCGCAAACTGCGGGGAAACCGCCTCGAAAGCAATCACAGCCCGTTCCCCCGGCCGGTGCTGCGGTGCATCAGCCAGAGTAAATAGCTGCCGCCCAGCACGGCGGTCAGCACGCCGACGGGCAGCTCCTGCGGCGCGACCAGACCGCGCGCCAGAATGTCAGCGGCGGTGAGCAGCACCGCGCCCATCAGGCTGGCCAGCACGATCAGGCGGCCATGCGTGGTCTTGAGCACCGAGCGCACCAGGTGCGGCGCAGCCAGCCCGACAAAGGCGATCAGGCCGGTCTGCGCCACCGCCGTGCCGGTGGTCAGGGCCAGCACCGCCACCAGCGCGGCGCGCATCTGCGCCAGCGGCAGGCCCAGGCTGTGCGCGGTGGCCTCGCCCAGCGCCAGGCCGTCGAGCGCGTGGCTGAGCATCCAGGCGGCGCTCAGGCTGGCCGCCAGCACAGCGGCCATGATGGCGCAGGCGCCCCAGCCGACAAAGCCGGTGCTGCCCAGCATGAAAGACTGCATCGCCTGCATGATCTCGGGCGTCAGCAGCAGCACCAGCGACGTGATCGCACCCAGCACCACGCCGACAATCACGCCCGCCAGCAGCAGGCGCAGCGTGTGCTGCACGCCCTTGGCCAGCAGCAGCGTCAGCAGCACGGCCAGCACGGCGCCGACAAAAGCCGCCCCCGTCAGCCCGAGCCGCGCCAGCCAGTGCGTGGCCAGCGGCGACACGCCCAGCAGCGCCAAAGGATCCGCCAGCGGATTGCGAAACAAGCCCTGCGCCACCGCGCCCGCCAGCCCCAGCAAAGCGCCCGCCAGCAAAGCGCCCAGCGTGCGCGGCAGGCGAATTTCAGCGACGATCTGCAGCGCCTGCGGGTCATTGCGCAGATTGAAAATGCTGTCCAGCCCGGTGCTGCCGACGCTGACACCCAGCAGCAGCAACGCCACCGAAGCCAGCAGCAAGCCGCCGCCCAGCCACAGGGCTTTGCGGTGCTGGGCGTTTCCCGGTGCGCCGGACAAGCTCATCGAGCCTGATCCGCGATGCATTGGGCCATGATGCGGGCCGCCTCAGCCATGCGCGGGCCGGGGCGCACCAGCACTTCAGACGCGTCAGTCGGAAACGCGCAAATGTGCTTCTCACGCACCGCCTTGATGCCAGACCAGCCGGGGTACTCGACCATGCCCTGCATGCTGCCGCTGCCCACCATGATGATGTCCGGGTTGGCGCGCACGACAAACTCCGGGTTCAGCCGGGGAAACGGCCCGAGCGCGGCGGGCACCACGTTTTTCACGCCCAGCCGGGTCAAGGTCTCGCCGATGAAGGACGATTCGCCAGCGGCATACGGCCCCCGATTCACTTCAAAATACACGCGCAGGTTTTTCGCTTTCGGCGGCAGCGACTGGGCCGCCGCCGCCACGCCCGCGTCAATCAGGCGCCAGACCCGATCAGCGCCGGTGTCGTCGGGAACGGCCAGCAGCTGGCCGAGTTTTTTCAAAACGCGGCGCACGTCGGCATGGTTTTTCGGCTCCAGCGCGACGACTTTCAGCCCCAGCGACTCCAGCCGCTGGCTGGCCCGCGACGACGTGGCCAGCAGCACCACATCGGGCCTGAGCGCGACGATGGCTTCGATGTTCGGATCCAGCCCGCCGCCCACCACCGGCAGACGACGCACGCTGGCCGGGTAGTTGGAATAGCGATCCACGCCGATCAGCCGCTGGCACTGATCCAGCGCGCAGACGCTTTCCGTCAGCGACGGCAGCAGGCTGACGATGCGCTGCGGCGTCTGCGCCAGCGTGACAGTCACGCCCCGGTCGTCGGTCAGTTGCAGCGCGTGGGCCGGGGCCAGCGCAGCCAGACTGAGCAGCGCGACAGCGGCCAGGCGGGACTGAAGGCCGACAGCCGCAACTTTCCTGCAAAAAGCATCAACCGGCTGAAAAAGCTTCAGCGTAAATTCCGCGCTCTTTCGTAGTTCCAAGAACTGTTCGCGCCTAAAAAACTTCACTGCTGGCCTTTCAGCGTCAGCGGCAATCCAGCGGCCATGAGCGTGACGCGCTGGCAAGCCTGCGCCACGCGCTGGTTCAATACGCCCAGCGCATCGACAAAGGCCCGCGTCTCGCGCCCGAGCGGAATCACGCCCAGGCCGATCTCGTTGCCGACAAAAATCACCGGGCCGGGTGCTTGTTCGATGGCGCGCAACAGCAGCGCGACTTGCGCCTGCGCGGCTTGCGCCGGGGTGTCTTGCGATGCGATGCCGGATGCTGAATCCGGCGCGGGCATCAGCCAGTTGGTCAGCCACAGCGTCAGGCAATCGACGACGACCAGCGTCTGCGGCTGGCTGGATTGCGTCAGTGCCTGCGCCAGTTGCAGCGGTTCTTCCAGTGTGCGCAGGCCCGGCACGCGAGCGGCGCGGTCTTCCTGATGGCGCGTGATGCGCTGGCGCATTTCCTCGTCCCAGGGCTGGGCGGTGGCGATCAAGACCGCGTCATGCGCGTGCGATTCGGCCAGCCAGTGGCGCGCCAGCAGCTCGGCGCGGCGCGATTTGCCGCTTTTCTGGCCGCCCAGAATCAGCTCGCTGCGGGCGATTGAAAAACCCGTCATGCTGGGCAACCCGTGTTGCCAAGGGGCTGGTCGCCCTGACCGGCGGAGCACACCGGGGCAGACGCGCCCTCCTCGACAGACGGCGCAGTAGATGGAACGGCCAGCGCCGCAGCCGTCTGGCCCCACGCCATGATGAGGCGATGCAGTTTTTCGACGCCGTCGGTCAGCGCCGCCGGGCCGGGTTGCAGGATTTCGGACGACTTGATTTCAAACTATTGCTGGTTTTGCACAGCGGCCACGCCTTCCCAGCCGGGCCGGGCGGCAACCAGCTCGGGGCGGAATTTTTTGCCGCACCAGGAGCCAAAAATGATGTCCGGGTTGCGCCGCACGATCTCGCCGCCGTCGGCAATGATGCGGCCTTTGCCCATAGGCTCTTTGGCCAGCTCGGGAAAGCAGTCGTCGCCACCGGCAATGCCGACCAGCTCGGACACCCAGGCGATGGCGCTGATGTGCGGGTCGTGCCATTCCTCAAAAAACACACGCGGGCGACGCGGCAGCGCCCTGGCCGCCTGTTCAATTTCCAGCAGCCGCTGCTGCATGGATTGAATCAAGGCCAGCCCGCGCTCGACCTGTCCGACCATTGCGGCGAGCTGGTACAGCATGGAAAAAATCTCCGCCACGCTGCGCTGGTTGAAGATGGTGACCTGAATGCCATGACGAATCAGCTGCGCCGCAATGTCGGCCTGCAAGTCGGAAAAGCCGATCACGCAGTCGGGGCGCAGCTCGACGATTTTGTCGATCTTGGCGCTGAGGTAGGCGCTGACTTTGGGCTTTTCGTCGCGCGCACGCGGCGGGCGCACGGTGTAGCCGGAAATGCCGACGATGCGTCGCTCTTCTCCGAGCATGTAAAGCCATTCTGTGGGTTCTTCTGTCAGGCAGACGATGCGCTGTGGACCATAGC
>JAPLPS010000357.1 GCA_026400075.1 Polaromonas sp. | reverse complement strand
CCGTCGGCAGGTTCACCATCACCATGCCGACCTGGCTGTGGCGCTTGAAGTGGGTCGCGTGCTTCAGGCTGGTCGTGGCAATGCCAGCGGCCAGGCCGAACGGCGTGTTGTTCGCTTCAAACAGCGCCTCTTCATAACCCTTGACGCGAATGATGCTGGCGACCGGGCCGAACACTTCCTCGCGGTTGATGCGCATGTCGGCGCGGGTGTCGGTCAGCAGCGCGGGCGCCATGAAAAAGCCGTCGGTTGCGCACTGCAGGCGCTCGCCGCCCGCCAGCAGCAGCGCGCCTTCGGCCTGGCCGATGCCGACATAAGACAAGTCCTGCTCCAGCTGCGCCAGCGACGACACCGGGCCGATGTCAATGCCCGCCTGCAGCGCATCGCCGACCTTCAGGCTCGCCATGCGCGCTTTCATCGCTTCGACGAATTTCGGGTAAATGCCTTCGGTGACGATCAGGCGGCTCGATGCGGTGCAACGCTGGCCGGTCGAGAAGAACGCGCTTTGCACGCTCAGCTCCACCGCCTGCGCCAGGTCGGCATCGTCCAGAATGACCTGCGGGTTTTTGCCGCCCATTTCGAGCTGGATTTTTTTCAGGCTGAGCGCGCATTCCTGGGCGATGCGGGCGCCGACGCCCTGCGAGCCGGTAAAGCTGATCGCGTCCACGCCGGGGTGCTTGACCAGCGCCTCGCCAATCACGCGCCCCGAGCCCATCACCAGATTGAACACGCCCGCCGGAATGCCGCTGCGGCTGATGATCTCGGCCAGCGCCCAGGCGCAGCCCGGCACCAGATCGGCCGGCTTCATCACGACGCAATTGCCGTAGGCCAGCGCCGGGGCGATTTTCCAGGCCGGAATCGCAATCGGGAAATTCCACGGCGTGATGACGCCGATGACGCCGACCGGCTCGCGGGTGATTTCGACGCCAATGCCGGGACGCACCGAGGGCACGACTTCGCCGGTCAGGCGCAGGCATTCACCGGCGAAGAATTTAAAAATGTTGCCAGCGCGGGTGGCTTCGCCAATGCCTTCGGGCTTGGTTTTGCCTTCCTCGCGGGCCAGCAGCGTGCCCAGTTCCTCGCGCCGGGCCAGGATTTCGGTGCCGATTTTGTCCAGCGCATCAGCTCTGGCCTGGATGTTGGAGACCGACCAGGCGGAAAAGGCAGCGCGGGCGGCCTGCACGGCAGCGTCGAGCTGCGCGGCGTCGGCCTGGGCGTACTCGCCAATCACATCGGCCAGGTTGGACGGGTTCAGGTTGGGCGAATAGCTGGCGCCAGCGAGCCATTGGCCGCCAATGAGGTTGTTGTATTGCTGGGTCATGGGTGAATTTCCTTTGGAAAATGGAGACAGTGGAAAAAGGCTTGTGTCGGCGCGGCCCGCTCAGGCAGCGGGGATCAGGGAGGGCTGGCGGTGTGACTGCGTGAAGTCAAAGCGCTTGATCTCGCCGACGATGAAGAGGTAGCAAAAAATCGCCATGGCGGCGTTGGCGCCAATGAACACCAGCGCCCCCGAAAAAGAGCCCGTGCCCTGCAAGATGTAGCCAATGACAATCGGCGTGGTGATGCCAGCGGTGTTGCCAAAGGTGTTGAACAGGCCTCCGCTCAAACCGCCCGCCTCCTTGGGCGAGGTGTCCGACACCACGGCCCAGCCCAGCGCGCCAATGCCTTTGCCAAAAAAGGCCAGGGACATGATGCCCACCACCAGCCAGTCAGCCGAGACAAAGTTGCACAGGATCATGCACATGGACATCAGCATGCCGCCCACGATGGGCGCCTTGCGCGCCACGGTCAGCGAGTAGCCGCGCTTGATCAGCCGATCCGACACATAGCCGCCGAGCACGCCCCCGAGAAATCCGGCCACGGCGGGCAGCGCGGCCACAAAACCGGCTTTTAAAATGGTCATATGGCGTTCCTGAACCAGATAGACCGGAAACCAGGTCAGGAAAAAATAGGTCAGCGTCGTGATGCAGTACTGGCCGATGTACACGCCCAGCAACATGCGGCACCCCAGCAACTCCTTGATGCAACCCCAGGTGTCCATGCGGGCGGCGGCGGGGGCGGCGCTGCCCTTGGGCGCGTCCAGATCCACCAAGGCGCCGCCTGCTTCGATGTAGGCCAGCTCTTGCGCGCTGACGCCAGGGTGATCCTTGGGGGCGTAAATCGTCCGAGTCCACACAAAAGCTGTCACCACGCCCAGACATCCCATGACGTAAAACACGCTTTGCCAGCCATAGGTATGTACCAGCCAGCCCATGAGGGGCGCAAACAGCACCGTGGCAAAGTACTGGGCCGAGTTGAAGATGGCAGCCGCCCGCCCCCGCTCGGCGGTCGGGAACCAGGCCGAGGTGATGCGGCTGTTGCCAGGAAAGGATGGCGCCTCAGCCGCCCCGACCAGCAGCCTCAGGGTAAACAGCATGGCCACAGCCATGCCGCCGGTAAAAAAGCCCACCGTGCCCTGCACCAGGGTAAATAGCGACCACAGAAGGATGCTGAAAAAATAGGTGACCTTGGAGCCAAAGCGATCCAGCAGCCAGCCGCCGGGCAGTTGTGCCAGCACGTAAGACCAGGCAAAGGCCGAGAACACATAGCCCATTTCCACAGGCGAGAGTCCCAGTAATTTCTTGATCTCCGGCCCGGCAATGGAGATGGTGGCACGGTCGGCGTAGTTGATGGTGGTCACCAAAAACAGCATCGCCAAAATGAGGTAGCGGGTGCGTGTGGTCTTGGCGCCCGCCGTGGGAGCGCCTGCCGTATGGATTGTCATGAGTAAGTCCCGCTGATTGCGTTCTTGCTTAGCGAATGTCCGACACCGTGCCATCAGCCATAGCGCCCGCGATCTTGACGTTGGTCAGCGTGATCGCATTGACGTTGTAGGCATAGATGGACTTGGCCGCAGCCGGGGTGCCAAAGTCGCAATCGGTGATGCGCACGTCTGTGATGGCGGGCACGCTGGGCACCGGCAGTGCGCCGTTGTAGTCAAAGGCCACCGGCCCCTGGGCCACGATGGCCTGAAAGCACGAGGCGCTCTGGCCATTGAGCGACACATTGCCCACCTTGACGTTGGAGATGTTGACGTTTTGCACCAGGGCCGGACGGGTGCGGATGGCATCCTTGGCGGGCTGGTAGTCGCAGTCAAAGGTGATGATGCCGCCCTGGGAGGCCGATGGGTTGGAGTCATTTTTGGTGGCCACGCCGATGGGCACATTGGCATTGATCGGGCTGCCCGTCAGCATGGAGCTGCCATAGCCCTTGCCCGACAGGCTCACGCCGTTGGGCAGCGAGACACCATTGACATACAGATCTTTGACATAGCCGCCACGGTTCATATTGGTCTTGATGCGGATGGCGATGTTCAGCGGGTCGGTGTCCCAGTGCTTGTTGAGCATCATCAGGTTACGGGCATAAACCCGCTCAATGCCCGCGCCCATTTCACTGCCCAGCGTCAAGCCGCCGTGGCCGCTGTTCATCGTGCAGTCCTGGATCAGGATGTCGCGCGAAGCGCCGTACTGCGTGTCCAGATTCTTGCCGGACTTGATGGCAATGCAGTCATCGCCCGTGTTAAACACCATTTTTTCGCACAGCACCGTGTCGCAGCCGTCGGGATCAAAGCCGTCGTTGTTCGGGCCGACGCTCTCGACCAGCACGTTGCGGATCACCACGTTCTTGCAGCCCACCGGATGGTGCTGCCAGAAGGGCGTGTTGCGCGTCTGGTAATTTTCCATCAGCACATTGGTGCAGCCGATGAACTCGACCATGCAGGGGCGCAGGTAGTGGCCCAGGCCAAAGATGCGCTCGCTGACCGGCACGCCCATCTCGGACAGGGCGGGCAGGTAGTTCTGATCCTGCTGCCAGGGCGTGATCGGCTTGATCAGCAAGGTGTAGAGCGCATCACTCACGCCCGGCGCCTTGACCTTGAGATCGACGTTGAGCGGGTTAGGCCAGGCGCATGAAGGCGTGGTACTTGCATCGACGGCGCCATACACGCCGGTGTTGCCCTTGTAAGTCCACCAGCAAGTGCTGGTGTTGCCGCTGCCTGCAAACGGCGTCATGGCCTGACCGTTGAGAATGGAGCTTTCGTCCTCGCCGGTAATGGCGATGTTGTCTTGCTGGTAGGCGTAGATGGGCGAGCCAAAGTTCAGGCAGTCGTTGGATTGCCAGCGCGTGTAGTAAAGCTTGCCATTGGCGCCGCAATCGACAGGGCCGTCCTTGGCATAGTCATCGGGCACGGGGCTGAAGTAAATCGTGCAGTTCTTGCTCAGGTGAAAGTTGACATTGCTCAGCAGCACGATGGGGCCGGCGCAGTACCAGTTTCCGGTTGGCACTACCACGCGCCCGCCGCCTTTGCTGCTGCACGCCTTGATCGCCGCCAAAAAGGCCGGGCGCGAGTCAAACGAGCCTGGCGCCTGCGTCATGTCGGCGCCGACACTCAGTGGCGACTTGGCCAGATCGGTGTAAGGGCTAGAGGCGGCCATCACGGTGCAGGCCACGGCGCCAAAATCGACCACGTTGTAATCGGTGCCCGCAAACATGGCCTGCGACACCGAAGCCAGAGACTGCATGATGCGCTCAGCCGCGCCATTGCTACCCCAGATGGCATCGACCTCGCCCAGCTCCGCGCTGTCACCCCCGCCACAACCCACCAGCTGCGTCATGAGCGAGCCACCCAGAACGGCACAACTGGCCTGCGCCAGAAAGGTTCTGCGCCCCGGTGCCGTGGGCAAGGCCACTTCAGCCGTGCTGGCTGCGCGCTTGAGCGGCAGGGATGTCGTCTTGAAAATCATGGCTTTGTCTCTTTCTCTTTGCAATCGTTGTGTGAAAAATGGCACAGGCGTGAGTAACCCCCACAGCCACAGCCGCCTTGTCAAAAAACTCAATCGTTCCCAGGGTCTGCTGCAGGCGCCCCCAGCGCGCTTTTCAGGTCACCGGGGCCGGGTTGAACAGCACCAGCGCGTTGTGCAGCTTCCAGTGCTCGGCCCAGGTTTTTTTACGGCCGCTGGCCACGTCCAGCATGAACTGGAACAGCTCGCGGCCCACGTCTTCAATCGTCGCGTCGCCGTCGGCGATGCGCCCGGCGTTGATGTCCATCAGGTCGTGCCAGCGCCGCGCCAAATCGGTACGCGTGGCCACCTTGATGACCGGCACTTCGGCCAGCCCGTAAGGCGTGCCGCGTCCGGTGGTGAACACATGCAGGTTGATGCCAGCGGCCAGTTGCAGCGTGCCGCAAATGAAATCGCTGGCCGGGGTGGCGGCATACACCAATCCCTTCAAGCCTTTTTGCTGGACTTTTTCGCCCGGCGACAGCACGCCACTGATCGGCGCAGAGCCGGACTTGACGATGGAGCCCATCGCTTTTTCAACGATGTTGGACAGCCCGCCTTTTTTGTTGCCCGGCGTGGTGTTGGCGCTGCGATCAACCCGGCCTTTTTCAAGGTAGGCGTCGTACCAGGCCATTTCGCGGATCATCGCGGCGGCCACTTCGGGGCTGCTGGCGCGGGCGGTGAGCTGGTCAATGCCGTCGCGCACTTCGGTGGTTTCGGAAAACATCACCGTGGCGCCCGCGCGCACCAGCATGTCGGTGCAATAGCCGACCGCCGGATTGGCCGTGACGCCGGAGAACGCATCGCTGCCGCCGCACTGCACGCCGACGACCAGCTCGCTGGCGGGCACGGTTTCGCGCCTGCGCGCATTGAGCCGCTCCAGGTGCAGCTCGGCCGCGCCCATGACCGAATCGATCATCGACATGAAGCCGACATGCGCCTCGTCCTGCAGGCAGACCACATCGAGCGGTGCTTCTGCGCTGGCGCCGACATCGGCGACACTGCGCTCATCGACGATGGGAATCGTGCCGGGTGGCAGCAATCGCTCGGGCTGCAGCTTTTCGCAGCCCAGGCTGACGACCATCACTTCGCCGCCAAAGTTGGGGTTCAGCGAGATGTTGCGCAGCGTGCGAATCGGAATGATCGCGTCCGGCGCGTCAATCGCCACGCCGCAGCCGTAGCTGTGCTCCAGCCCGACCACGTCATCGACATGCGGAAACCGTGGCAGCAGCTCGTCCTTGATGCGCTTGACCGCAAACTCGACCACACCGGCCACGCACTGCACCGTGGTGGTGATGGCCAGAATGTTGCGG
>JAPLPS010000415.1 GCA_026400075.1 Polaromonas sp. | reverse complement strand
TACGGCTCGAAAACCGTAGGCTCGATTCTGGTGAACCGGATGAAAGTGGCCGGTTCCTGAGTTTTAACCCGCCAGCGCGGCCTTGACGGCGGCGGAAACCTGGCCCATGTCGTCCTTGCCCGCCAGCTGGGTTTTCACCGCGCCCATGACTTTGCCCATGTCGGCGGGCGTCACGGCGCGGCCCAGATCGGCGGCCAGCGCGGCGACGATGGCTTTGACTTCGGCGCTGACTTCTTCCGCGCTCAGGCGGGCGGGCAGGTAGGCTTGCAGCACCAGCATCTCGGCCTTTTCCTTGTCGGCCAGATCCTGGCGCTCGGCTTTTTCAAACGCTTCAATCGAGTCCTTGCGCTGCTTGATGAGCTTGTCCACGATGGCCACGGCCATCACGTCATCGACCACCACGCGCTCATCGACTTCCTTTTGCTTGATCGCCGACAGCAGCAGGCGGATGGTGCCCAGGCGTTCGCTGTCCTTGGCGCGCATGGCGGTTTTCATGTCTTCGGTGATTTGTTCTTTGAGGGTCATGATGAGGCTCCTTGAAAGGCGTTGGATGAAAAAAATCGGGGCAGAAAGCAAAAAAGCCCGCAGAGCGTCCTCTGGCGGGCTTTGGCTGCCGTGAAGGCTTGTACTGATTAGTACAGCTTCTTAGGCAACTGCATGGCGCGGATGCGCTTGTAGTTACGCTTGACGGCCGCAGCCTTCTTGCGCTTGCGCTCAGCCGTTGGCTTTTCGTAGAACTCGCGGGCACGCAAGTCGGTCAGCAGGCCGAGTGTTTCGATGGTGCGCTTGAAGCGACGCAGAGCGACGTCGAACGGTTCGTTATCTTTTACGCGAATAGTGGTCATTGATGAATGGATCCCAAAAGGATGCACCTTCATTGATCTGATCAGAATCAGGCCAGGTGCGGGTTTGCTAGCAAAGCCTAAGATTGTAGCAGGCTGGGGAGTGGCCCAAGTCTAATGCAAGTTGTGGCTGTTCAGTCAGCCGTTTCTTGGCCAGCCCGCGCCGCTAGCGCCTGCGCGCAGGCAAAGCCGCTGGCCCAGGCCCACTGGAAGTTGTAGCCGCCCAGCCAGCCGGTCACATCGACGACTTCGCCGATGAAGTACAGGCCGCTCTGTTTCGACTCCATCGTCTGCGACGACAAATCGCGGGTATCGACGCCGCCGACGGTGACTTCGGCCTTTTTGTAGCCTTCCGAGCCGTTGGGCGTGAGCTGCCAGTCGGCCAGTCGCTGCGCCAGCGTTGTCAAAGCCTTGTCGGTGGCGTCGCAAATTGGGCGCTGCAGGGCCGGGTCTTCGCTAACCCAGGCGTCGGCCAGGCGGCTGGGCACCAGGCTGGCCAGCTCGTTTGCAATCAGCTTGCGCGACGTGGCCTTGGCGCGCAGCAGCAGGGCGCTCAAATCGGTGCCGGGCGCGAGGTTGATGCGAATCGGCTGGCCTTCGCGCCAGAAGCTGGAAATCTGCAGCACCGCCGGGCCGCTCAGCCCCCGGTGGGTGAACAGCAGGTCTTCGGAAAACACCACGGCTTTTTTGCGCTGTTTGGGCGTGGCGTCAGCCGGGCCGGTTTCGATCTGCACCGGCAGCGCCAGCCCGGCGAGTTGCGCGTAGGGCGCCCAACCTGCGCCATCAAAGGTCAGCGGCACCAGCGCGGCGCGCGGCTCCACCAAGCGCAGGCCGAATTGCTTGGCGATGCGAAAGCCAAAGTCGGTCGCGCCGATTTTCGGAATCGACAGGCCGCCGGTGGCAATCACCAGTTGCGGCGCCTGAACCGGGCCACGGCTGGTTTGCAGTCGATAGACGCCGGTGCCCGCACCAGTGTCTGCGCCCGTCCCTTTGCCCGGACCCGCCACGCCCGCATTGGCGTCTGCACCAGCGTCCGCGCCGGTCTCGGGGCTGGCGTAGCGCACCGCTTCAATGCTGCACGACTGCCAGCGCGTGACCTGCCCCGCGTCGCACTCGGCCAGCAGCATCGTGATGATGTCTTCGGCGGAGCGGTCGCAAAACAGCTGGCCTTTGTGCTTTTCGTGGAAGGGGATCTGGTGGCGCTGCAGCAGTTGAACAAAATCCTGCGGCGTGTAGCGCGACAGCGCGGAGCGGCAAAAATGCGGGTTCTCGCTCAGGAACTGGGCGGGCGTGGCGCCCAGGTTGGTGAAGTTGCAGCGCCCGCCGCCGGAAATGCGGATTTTTTCGGCCACCTTGTCGCTGTGGTCGAGCAGCAAAACTTTCAAGCCGCGCTGGCCCGCCTGGGCGGCGCAAAACAGCCCGGCGGCGCCCGCGCCCACCACGACAACATCAAATTCAGAAATCACATCAGCCTCTTGTGCAGGTTAGACCGGCGCAGTACGCGCTGAAATACAGGGCGCTCTGGCCGTGGCCGGGGCCGCGTCTTTGGAAACCCGGCAGTGTAGCCGCGCCGTGCGGCGGCCCCGCTGCCGGGCTGGCCGCTGGCTGCGCCTATTGCTGGACGATCACCGGCTGGACGGAAAAGACGTTCGGGTTTTTCGGCTCCACCGTGACGCGCACCCAGTGAATCAGCGGGCTGCCAAAGGTTTCCAGGCGCGTGAAGTTGGGCAGCAGCCGGGTCGGGCTGTACAGCGGCTTGTCGAGCTTGAAGAAATGCGTGTCGCCGTGAACCAGCAGCACCTGGCCGGGGAACTGCTCGGTTTCCTGAACCACGCGGGTGATGAAGTTTTGGTAGCCGCTGACGCGCGGCCCCTGGCTTTCATCCTTGTCGCTGGTTTCGGGCAGGTCAAAGCCGGGGTCGGCCTGGAATATCAGCACAATGCCGCGTGCTTTTTCGGCTTTGGCGCTTTGGAAGGCTTGCTGCATCCAGGCCACATTGGCGGCGTCGCGCTCGCGGTATTCGGCGTTCGCCGCGTCGCACTGGGCCGGGGTGCGCTGGCTTTTGTGGCTGCAATCTTTTTCGGTTAACACTTGGTTGTTGTTATTGCCGGGCATGTTGAAACCGGCAAAAACGATGGTCTGGTGGCTGAAACGGACGTTTTCATAAAACTTCTCGCCGGGCTGGCCTTGGTGGGTGAGCAGCAGCGTGCGCTGGCCCAGGCTGGCGGGCGTCGGGTAGAGGGTTTTGCGCAGGTAGGCCAGGCGCTCTTGCGGGTCGTAGCCGCCGTTGTTGGTGCGGTGGCAGTCGGTCCATTCGTTGTCGCCGGGCAGGTAGATGACGGGCTTTTTCAGCTGGCTGAACATGTCCAGCGCCGAGGCGTAAATGGCGTCGCTGCACGGTGAGCTGCCGTCCTTGATGTCGCCGTCGTAGAGCGAAAAGGCGATGTCGGACTGGTTCAGGCTCTGGATCAGCGCGGAGATTTTTGGCTCGTCACCGGCTTTTTGGTAGGGCATGTCGCCCCACAGGCCGAAGGAGAAACTTTGCGCCTGGGCGCAGCTCAGGCTCAGCGTCAGCAGCGCGCCAGCCAGAAAGCGGATTGACATGGAACAACTCCGGTCAAAGTAGCCGATTTTAGTCAGCTGGCCGGGCGGCGGTGAAAGCCAACTCAGGCCGAAAGGCGCCAGAGCGGGCGGCTGGCGTTTTTCAGGCGCAGCGCACGGCGGCCGGGTGTTCGGCGGCCAGCGCCAGCGCGCCCATCACGTCGCCGACGACGATGACCGAGGGGCTGCCCATGCCGCCGTGGCGGATGCTGTCGGCCAACTGGCCCAGCGTGGTGGCGATGTGGCGCTGCGTCGGCAGCGAAGCGTTCTGGATCACGGCCACCGGCGTTTTGGCGGGCAGGCCGCTTAACAATTCGTTCTGGATGCGTTCGGCGCCGCTGACGCCCATGTAAATCACCAGCGTCAGCCGGGCGCTGTGGGCGGTGGCGGCCAGCGCGGGCCAGTCGGTGCCGTTGTCGCCGGGCTTGGCGTGGCCGGTGACGAAGACCACGCCGTGGGCGTGCTCACGGTGTGTCAGCGGCACGCCCAGCGAGGTCACGGCGGCCAGGCCAGCGGTGATGCCGTTGATGACCTTGACTTCAATGCCCGCTTCGCGCAGGTGTTCGACTTCCTCGCCG
>JAPLPS010000176.1 GCA_026400075.1 Polaromonas sp. | reverse complement strand
GCACGGGCTGATCGTGGTGCTGTTTCTGGCCAGCTGGCTGGTGCCGCTGTGCAACCGACTCTGGCCACAGGCGCGCTTCGCCTGGCAAGCGCCAGCCAGCCGCCCCGCTTGAGCGCCCTAACAGACGGCGCGCCACCCTGTTTTCCTTTGAAAAAATGCCCTTGTAGGAAAAGCAACAATTAAGTGTTTTTCTGTTACCGTATCTAACAGATTGTTTTAACCACTTCAAGAGGTCGCCCATGTTCCTGGATTTTTTATTTGGCAAGAAAGAATTAAAAACTCGCGCCTTGCAAGCCACGCCCGCCCACGCCGAGTTGCGCCAGGCGCCCGCGCCGGGCACCAGCATCGGCTACAGCCCTGAACTCGTGGCCCATCTGCAAGCCGACCATGTCAAGCTCGGCGAGACTTTCACCGCCATCGACCAGGCCTTCAAAACCGGCGATCTGAGCGCCACCGTGGCGCATCTGGAAGAATTCCGCACCGAGATCCAGGCCCATTTGCTGACCGAAAACGTGCGCCTCTACATCTATCTGGAGCACGCACTGGCACGCGACGCCAGCAGCCACGCCTTGATTCACGAGTTCCGCCACGAAATGGACACCATCGGCAAAGCCGTGCTCAACTTCCTGGGCAAATACAAGGAACTGGACAAGCAGCCCAATCTGGCCGTGTCGTTCGGCGACGACCTGAGCGCCGTCGGCAAGGTGCTGGTCGAACGCATCCAGCGCGAAGAAGCGACGCTTTACCCGCTCTACCTGCCCGCTTATTGAGCCACTGGCTTCAACGCGCAAAAGCGCACCGTCAAGGTGCTGCGCGCCCGGCCCTCAGCAAACCTCCTTTCCGGCCCCAGCGGCCGGTTTTTTTTCGCCATTCAATTTCTCTCTTGACAGAAAGTTCGGAAACCCTATACTTTGCGGCATGGAACTTACCGACATCTCCCGCCGCTTCGTGCTCCACTGGGGCGAAATGGGCACCGCCTGGGGCGTGAACCGCACCGTGGCGCAAATTCACGCGCTGCTGTTTTTTCACGGCAAGCCGCTGCACGCCGAGGAAATCTCCGACACGCTGGGCGTGGCCCGCTCCAACGTCAGCAACAGCCTGAAGGAGTTGCTGAACTGGCAGCTGATCCGCACCACCCACGTCATGGGCGACCGGCGCGATTACTTCACCACCTCCGCCGACGTGTGGGAGCTGTTTCGCACCATCGTGCGCGAGCGCAAGGAACGCGAATACGACCCGACCGTTCGCATGCTGCGCGAGCTGGTGACGCAGCCCGGCTTTGCCGACGAAGCGCCCGACGCGCAGGACCGGGTGCGCGAGACGCTGGCGCTGATGCAGTCGCTGGGCGTCTGGGCCGACGAGATGCTGCGCCTGTCACCTTCGACGCTGGACAAGGTGCTGCGCCTCGGCGCGACGATTCAAAAATTTGTGCGCAGCGACATTCCGCCGCCCGGCGCCTGAACCTTTTTCCGACACCCGCCTCCCGCCTCACCCAGGCGGTTTTTTTTGAACAGTAAATTTCTGTTTTGACTGAAATATCGAAAGGAAAGATCAGTGACTACCCACCTTGATCCCGCCATCTATCCGCTGACGCTGTATTACGACGGCGCCTGCCCGATGTGCCGCGCTGAAATGCACAACCTGATGCTGCGCAACCAGCGCAATCTGCTGGTGTTTATCGATATTTCCGTGCCGGGTTTTGACGGCCAGCCGCCGGGCGCGACGCAGCAGGATTTGATGACGCTGATCCACGCCCGCCAGGCCGACGGCACGCTGGTCAAAAGCGTCGATGTGTTCCGGCTGGCCTACAGCGCCGC
>JAPLPS010000222.1 GCA_026400075.1 Polaromonas sp. | reverse complement strand
TGATTGCCGACCAGATGAAGTACCAGGGCCCCTATGTGGCTGTGCCCGTCAATGTTCACCGCGTGAACTGGCTCTGGGGCAATTCGGCGGTGCTGAAAAAGGCCGGGGTCACGGCCCTGCCCAAAACCTAGGAGGAGTTTTTTGTCGCCGCCGACAAGGTTCGGGCCGCCGGGTTTATTGCGCTGGCGCATGGCGGGCAGGACTGGCAGGACTTCACGGTGTTCGAGTCGGTCGCGCTGGGCGTGGGCGGCACGGCGTTTTACAACAAGGCGCTGGTCAAGCTCGATGAGGCCGCGCTCACCGGCAACGAGATGCGCAAAACCCTGGAGGTGTTGCGCCGGCTCAAGCCCTATACCGATGACAAGTCGGCCGGGCGCGACTGGAACCAGGCGACGGCCTTGGTGATCGCCGGAAAAGCCGGTTTTCAGCTGATGGGGGACTGGGCCAAGGGCGAATTCCTGGCGGCCAATCAGGAGCCGGGCAAGGACTTCAGCTGCACGCCAGCGCCGGGCACGGCCCATGCCTACAGCTTCAATGTCGATTCATTTGCGATGTTTCAGCTCAAAAGCGGGGAGGCGCGCAAGGCGCAGGGCTATCTGGCTTTTTTGCTGATGGGGCAGAACTTTCAGGAGCAGTTCAACCTGCGCAAGGGCTCGATCCCGGCCCGGCTGAACATGAATTTGGAAAAGTTTGACGAATGCGCCAAATTGTCCGGCCAGGATTTTTCGGCGATGGCCAAAACCGGCGCGCTGGTGCCCTCGGTGGCGCATGGCATGGCCGTCGCGCCAGCGGTGCAGTCGGCGCTGCGCGCGGCGGTCAGCGACTTCTGGAACAACGATAAAGCCACCGTGAATGAGACCTTGGCCCGGCTGGCGCTGGCCGCCAGGGCGACGGCCAAGTAGAGCGGCTCGGGCGGGTGTCGGGCGGGTCAAGCTGAAGTCAGCGTGGCGCCGCCCGGCCTGCGCCGTCAGGGCAGATTTTCTTCCGGCGGTGCGGCTGCGTCGCGTGGGCCGATCCGGCCCAGACGGCTTTTCAGCGACTGGGGCTGGCCGGTCAGGATGGCGGCGTAGTTGCTGCTGTTGGACAGCACCTTTTTGACGTAGTCGCGGGTTTCGCTGAAGGGCACGTTTTCGGCCCAGATGGCTGCGTCGAGTGCCGGGCCGTTGCGCCAGGCGCGCGGGCGGCTTGGCCCGGCGTTGTAGGCGGCGGCGGCCATCGCCATCGAGCCGCCCAGGTCGTCCAGCGCGATCTTGAGGTAAGCCGTGCCGATGGTGATGTTGGTGTCGCGGTCGCTGAGCTGGTCGGGGCTGAAGCCGCTCAGGCCGATTTTTTTGGCCGTCCAGCGCGCCGTGGCGGGCATCACCTGCATCAGGCCGGAGGCGCCCACGCCCGAGCGCGCATCCATGACAAAGCGGCTTTCCTGGCGCATCAATCCATAGACATAGGACGGATCAAGGTTGATGGCCTGGCTGCGCTTGACGACGGTGTCGCGGAACGGCATCGGAAAGCGCTGCTCGAAGTCCATCACGGTTTTGGTGCGCTCGCTGGTGTTGATGCAGCGGTCCCAGATCTGGCGGTCGCAGGCAAACTGGGCGGCGGCCAGCAGTTCGCGCTCGCCCATGCCGCGCTCGCCGCTATTGCCGCTATTGCCGCTATTGCTGCTTTTCTGGTGCAGGCTGGTGCTGTAGTTCCACTCGCGCACGCCCTCGGGGCGCAGGCCGATGGCGATGGCGTAAACCGCCCGGTTCAGGCCGGGGTTGCGCAGCGCGGCGTCTTTTTCCGGGGCGGTGAGCGGCGCCGGGCGGGGCGGCACGGTGATTTTCTGGCCCAGGTCTTCGAGCGCGAGCTGCTCGTAAAAACCGCGCACCGAGGCAATCGACTGGAGCAGCGCCAGGCCTTCGGGCTGCTGCGGCGTACCGGCCAGCAGCGCACGCGCTTTCCAGTAAACCCAGCTCGGGTTCTGGCGCGCTTCTTCGCTCATCGCGTTGATGGCCTTGAGGACTTCGCTCCACTGCGGCTGGCTGGTCGTGCGCAGCGCGGCGCGGGTTTTCCAGGCGAGCATGTCGTCGGTCAGGTCGGTGTCTTCGCTGACCTTGGAAAAATAATACATCGCGTCGGCGGCGGGCTGGCGGCCCAGGCGGGTCGCCACCTGTCGGCCAATCACGCCCCAGACCCAGTTGCGCTCCTCGGCGGTGAGCTGCAGCGCCCATTTGTTGCTCAGCTGGGCGGTGGCGCTTTCGGGATCGGTGCTGGCCAGCTTGACCAGCGCCAGCGTGATCAGCTCCTTGCGCACGCTGCGGATGGCCAGGTATTTGTCCGAGAGAAATTTGGCCGGATTGGCGCTGAGCTGGCTGACCATGTCCAGCGCCTCGGGGGCGATGATTTGCACCGCGTCGCGGGCGGCGCGTGTGCGGTTGCCTTCCAGCGCCAGCCGCGCTTTGCGCCAGATGTCCAGCGGCGTCAGGTTCTGGCTGGCCGCCAGTTGCCCGGCGGCGGCGGTGCAGCCGTCGTCGGCGTCGCGCTGGGCGTGCCAGTTTTTGCGCACTTCCTGGGCCAGCGCGGGGTTGGGGCCGGGGTTTTGCAGCGACTGGGCCAGCAGCGCGTAGCAGCGCACCTGCGGGTCGTCATTCATGCGAAAGCTGGGGTATTCGGTGGCAAAGGTGGCCCAGTCGCGGCGCTGGCCGAGCAGCAGCAGCCAGTCGTTGCGCAGCCGGTCTTCCTGGTAGCTGCCTGCGTAGCGCGCCAGAAAATCCTGCACTTCCGGCGTGCTGGCCTGCTCCAGGCGGGCCTTGAGTTCCCAGTAGGCGGCCCAGGATTCCAGCGTGTGGCTGCGCGCTTGCGGCAGCAGCAGCGTCAGTCTAGCCTTGTCGCCGCGCTTGAACGCCTGGCTCATCTCCACAATCAGCCTGTCGCCAGCGCTGGTGTCAGCTGAAGGTGCAGGCTGCGCCGGTGCTGATGCGACCAGGCTCAGCGAGAGGGCTGCTGAAAATACAGCAGAAAATCTCTTCGTTAAATTTTTTTTGTATAGCATTGGCGCATTATGGACAAATTAAGTAAACGTAAAGCCCTGGTGCAAGCGCGCCTGGATATGCCCGACCGTCTGGCCAGGGCCGATTTGCTGCAGCGTGTCATGCGCATCTGGCTGGTGGGCTCGCCCCACGAGGTCATAGGCGCGTACTGGCCCATCAAGGGCGAGTTTGACCCGCTGCCCGCCCTGTACCGCTGGCAGGAAGACGCCGTGCTCAGTCTGGACGCCCTGGCCGAGGCGCTGCCCGAGCAGTCCGAACCGGCCCAACTCGCCAGCGAGAGCATGGCGAGTCGCTCGCCGCGCAAGATCGGCCTGCCGGTGGTCAACAAGGTGCATAAAACGCTGGTTTTTCACGCCTGGTATCCCGGCTGCCCGATGGAGGAAGACGCTTACGGCATCCCCAAGCCCAAGGACACCGAGGTGATTGTGCCCACGCTCTTGTTCGTGCCCTGCGTTGGCTACGGGCCGGGCGGCTACCGGCTCGGCTACGGCGGCGGTTTTTATGACCGCACGCTGGCCACGCTGTCGCCGCGCCCGTTCACCGTCGGCCTGGGCTACAGCCAGGGCTGGCTGCCCGATATGGAGCCAGAGCCGCACGACATGCCGCTCGACGTGGTGCTCAACGACCGGGGCGTCGTCTGGCCGGTCTGAACGCGGCCTGAAGATGCTGGGGCGGGAGGCATTTTTGCGGCGTTCTGCGGCCTAGAATAAAAAAACTGGCGCACCCGCCAGTCAAGTTCATCCGACCCCAAAAAGAGAGCCCGAGACATGCCCAAATCTTCCGCCAAAAGTGCTGCGCCAGCGCGTTCTGCCACGCGCAAAACCAGTTCCCGCCGCAAGGCCGCCACACCCGCCGTTCAGGACGAGGTGCGGGCCAGCATACAGGGTGACCGGGTGCCCTCCATCGAAGCGCGGGCGCTCGAAACCTTTGTCGCCACCCAGGCCACGCAGGCGCAGCAGAGCCAGCAGTTGCAGGCCGCGCTGTCGCTGCTGGGCGAGGGCGTGAGCGCCCCCGTCGGCGGCCCGGCCACCCGCGCCCAGGCGCTGCGCGCGCTGCTCGAAGGCGCGGCGCCCGACGACCGCCGCGCGCTGGTCGCCGCGCTGACCGACCACGAGGTCGAGGCCTACAAAACCAGCGCCCACGAAAGCCCGGACGAAGAACTCTCCAGCGACTGGCGCGAAGGCGGCTACCCGTACAAAAACCTGCTGCGCCGCAGCGTCTATGAAAAAGAAAAATTCCGCCTGCAAGTCGAGCTGCTGAAGCTGCAAGCCTGGGTGAAAGAAAGCGGCCAGCGCGTCGTCATCCTGTTTGAGGGGCGCGACGCCGCTGGCAAGGGCGGTGCCATCAAGCGCTTCATGGAGCATTTGAACCCACGCGGCGCCCGCGTCGTGGCGCTGGAAAAGCCCTCGGACAACGAGCGCGGCCAGTGGTATTTTCAGCGCTATGTGCAGCACCTGCCGACACGCGGCGAGATCGTGCTGTTTGACCGCAGCTGGTACAACCGCGCCGGGGTCGAGCGCGTGATGGGTTTTTGCAGCGATGCCGAGTATTTTGAATTCATGCGCCAGGCGCCCGAGTTCGAGCGCCAGCTGGTGCGCAGCGGCGTTCACGTCATC
>JAPLPS010000259.1 GCA_026400075.1 Polaromonas sp. | reverse complement strand
TCAGCGAACCGGTGACGCGCACTTACGCGGTCAAGGTGTCGATAGCCGCCAAAGAGTCGCCCCCACTGGGCGCGACGGCTTCGGTGCTGCTGGACGCGGTGAGCGCCGTCGGGCTGCCGGTCATCAAGCTGCCGACCAGCGCCCTGCGCCAGGAAGGCCAGGCGACGGCGGTCTGGGTGGTGGATAAAGCCAGCATGACCGTTAAATCGCAGGTGATTCAGGTCGCCACCGCTGACGGCAATGACGCGGTGGTGGCTTCCGGTCTGCAGCCGGGCATGCTGGTGGTCAGCGCGGGCGTGCATGTGCTCTCGCCCGGCCAGAAGGTGACGCTGTACCAGCCCAAGGCGGCCAGCCCGGCCTTGCCCGCGCAAACCCAGCCGGGCTTTGTGCTGACGCCGGGCCATGCGGCGACAGCGCCGGTGACGGCAGCGACAGCGGCGAAATCAGCCGCATCGGCTTCTGCTGCTGCGGCAGCGGCTCCTGCAGCCTCCGGCGCGAAGTGAGGGCGGCATGACACAGCCAACCCACGATCACGCCAGCGGCCCAAGTGCCTCGCCTTCCACGGATTTCAACCTCTCGCGCTGGGCGCTGGAGCATCCGGCGCTGACGCGCTATTTGCTTGTCGTGCTGATGGTGCTGGGCTTTGCCGCCTATTTCCAGCTCGGCCAGGATGAAGACCCGCCGTTCACCTTCCGCGCGATGGTGGTGCGCAGCTACTGGCCGGGCGCCACCGCCCAGCAGGTCGCCGAGCAGGTGACGGACAAGCTGGAGCGCACGCTGCAGGAAGTGCCTTACGCCGACAAAATCCGCAGCTATTCCAAGCCGGGCGAGTCGCTGATCATTTTTCAGATCAAGGACTCGTCCAAGCCCGGCGACGTGCCCAATGTCTGGTATTCGGTGCGCAAGAAAATCGCCGACATGCAGGGCACGCTGCCCGGCGGCGTGCAGGGGCCGTTTTTCAACGACGATTTTGGCGATGTCTATGGCGTGATCTACGCGCTGGAGTCGGACGGCTTCAATTACGCGGAAACCAAGGTCTTCGCCGACGATGTGCGCCAGCAGCTGCTGCGCGTGCGCGACGTGAGCAAGGTCGAGCTGTTCGGCGTGCAGGACGAGAAAATCTTCATCGAAATCTCGCAAAAGCGCTTGGCCCAGCTCGGGCTGGATTTGAACCAGGTGCTGGCCCAATTGAGCCAGCAAAACGCGGTCGAGTCAGCGGGCGCGGTGCAGACGCCGCTGGACGTGGTGCAGGTGCGCGTGGCCGGGCAATTTGAGGCGCTGGAGCAACTGCGCGCCATGCCGATTCGCGGCGCGGGCTATGGCAGCGGGGCGAGCGCCGGAGGCAAGCAGCTGCGCCTAGGCGACATTGCCGAGATCAAGCGCGGCTATGTCGATCCGCCGTCGGTCAAGGTGCATCACCAGGGCAAGGAAGTGATTGCGCTGGGCGTGTCCATGACCAAGGGCGGCGACATCATCGCGCTGGGCAAGTCGCTGGAGCAGCTCTCGGCGCATGTCGCCGCCACGCTGCCAGCGGGCGTCAAGCTGGTTCACATGCAAGACCAGTCCAAGGCGGTGGCAACGTCTGTGGGGGAATTTATCGGCGTGCTGATCGAGGCGGTGCTGATCGTGCTGGCCGTGAGCTTCATCAGCCTGGGGCTGCACAAGCGCCCGCACACCGGGCTGGTTCCATTGCCGCTGTGGAAGCGCTATTTCATCGACGTGCGGCCGGGGCTGGTCGTCGGCATCACGATTCCGCTGGTGCTGAGTCTGACCTTTCTCGGCATGTGGTACTTGAATGTCGGCCTGAACAAAATTTCGCTCGGCTCGCTGATCATCGCGCTCGGGCTGCTGGTCGATGACGCCATCATTGCCGTCGAAATGATGGTGCGCAAGATGGAAGAAGGCTACGACAAGGTGCGCGCCGCCACCTTCGCCTATGAAATCACCGCGATGCCGATGTTGACTGGCACGCTGATCACCGCCGCCGGGTTTTTGCCGATTGGCATGGCCAAATCGACGGTCGGCGAATACACCTATGCGATTTTTGCGGTGACGGTGCTGGCGCTGGTGCTGAGCTGGATTGTGTCGGTGTATTTCGTGCCGTATCTGGGCACGCTGCTGCTCAAGGTGCCGCCGCATGTGCAGGAAGTGGCCGCCGGTCAGGACAGCCCGCACGAGATGTTCAACAGCGCGTTTTACAACCGTTTCCGCCGCATGGTGAGCTGGTGCGTGGATCACCGCTGGCTGACGATTGGCGCGACGGTGCTGATTTTTGCGCTCGGCATTGTCGGCATGGGCCGGGTGCAGCAGCAGTTTTTCCCGGATTCGAGCCGCCCGGAAATCATCGTCGATCTCTGGTTCCCGGAGGGCACGTCGTTTGTCGCGAATGAAGCCGTGGCCCGGCGCGTCGAGCAGCGCCTGCTGCAGGAAGACGGCGTGGTCTCGGTCAGCAGCTGGCTGGGTTCGGGCGTGCCGCGCTTTTACCTGCCGCTGGACCAGGTGTTTCCGCAGACCAATGTGACGCAGATGATCGTCATTCCGAAAGACCTCAAACTGCGCGAGTCGCTGCGCATCCAGCTGCCCGCCGTGCTGGCCGCTGAGTTTCCCGAGGTGCGTGGGCGCGTCAAGCTGCTGCCCAGCGGGCCGCCGGTGCCGTATCCGGTGCAGTTCCGCGTCGTCGGCGTTGATCCGCTGGTGCTGCGCGAGCGCGCTGACGAGGTCAAGGCGCTGCTGCGCGCCAATGCCAATATGCGCGGCGTCAACGACAACTGGAACGAAGCGGTCAAGGTGCTGCGCCTGGAGATTGACCAGTCCAAGGCGCGCGCGCTGGGCGTGAGCAGCCAGTCGATTGCCCAGGCCTCGCGCACGCTGCTGGCGGGCTCGACCGTCGGCCAGTTCCGCGGAGGTGACAAGCTCATCAACATCGTGCTGCGCCAGCCGCTCGACGAGCGCAGCGCCATCACCGATCTGGCCAACGCGAATCTGCCGACGGCCTCGGGAAAAACCATTGCGCTGACGCAGATTGCCCGGCCGGTGTTTGCCTGGGAGCCGGGCGTGATGTGGCGCGAAAACCGCGATTACGCGATTACCGTGCAGGGCGACATCATCGAAGGCCTGCAGGGCGCGACGGTGTCGCAGCAGCTGGAGCCGGAACTGAAGGCGCTGGAAGCCAAATGGCACGCCAGCGGCCAGACCGGCTACCGCATCGAAGTGGCGGGCGCGGTGGAAGAAAGCGCCAAGGGTTCGGACTCGATTGCGGCGGGGATTCCCGTGATGCTGTTTTTGACCTTCACGCTGCTGATGCTGCAGCTGCACAGCTTTAGCCGCGCCATGCTGGTGTTTCTGACCGGGCCGCTGGGCATTGCCGGGGTCGCCGGGGCGCTGCTGCTGCTGGGGCGGCCGTTCGGCTTTGTCGCGCTGCTGGGCGTGATTGCGCTGATGGGCATGATCCAGCGCAATTCGGTCATTTTGATTGACCAGATTGAGCAGGATCGTGCGCGCGGCGTACCCGCCTGGGAGGCGATTGTCGAGTCGGCCGTGCGCCGCCTGCGGCCCATCGTGCTGACGGCGGCAGCGGCGGTGCTGGCGATGATTCCGCTGTCGCGCAGCGTGTTCTGGGGGCCGATGGCGGTCGCCATCATGGGTGGCTTGATTGTCGCCACGGCGCTGACGTTGCTGGCGCTGCCCGCCATGTACGCGGCCTGGTTTCGCGTGCGCCGCGAAGAGGGCGGCAAAGCGCTCCCGGTTACAGGCTAAAATAGAAAGTTAACCGATTTGAAGCGGCAATGGCTGAAGTTTGTTTTCAGGATTGCCGCTGTGATTTTTCAGGCGCGCGGGTGGCGAAATTGGTAGACGCACCAGGTTTAGGTCTTGACGGTAGCAATACTGTGCGGGTTCGAGTCCCGCCCCGCGCACCACCCCTTTAAGGCTTTGTCTGTGGCAACCATGCCCAGACCGCAGGTGAAAAATCCTGCGTTGAACATTTTTGATTTTAGGAACCATCATGGCCGTGACTGTTGAAAATCTTGAAAAGCTTGAGCGCAAAATGACGCTCACGCTGCCCCTCAATGCCCTGCAGTCGGAAGTCAATTCCCGTCTGAAGAAGATGGCCCGCACCGTGAAGATGGACGGTTTTCGTCCGGGCAAGGTTCCGATGAGCGTGGTCGCCCAGCGTTACGCCTACTCGGTCAACTACGAAGTCATGAACGAGCAAGTCGGCAACGCCTTTGCCGCTGCCACCAGCGAAGCCAAGCTGCGCGTCGTCGGCCGCCCCACCATCACCGAAAAAGACGCTTCGTCCGAAGGCGAGCTGACGTTTGATGCGGTTTTTGAAGTCTATCCCGACGTGAAAATTGCCGATCTGGCCACCGCCGAAGTCGAAAAAGTCAGCACCGAAGTGACTGACGCGGCCATCGAAAAGACGCTGGACATCCTGCGCAAGCAGCGCCGCACCTTTGCCGAGCGCGCCGCCGACGAGCCAGCGCAAGACGGCGACCGCGCCACCATCGACTTTGAAGGCAAGATCGACGGCGAAACTTTCGCTGGCGGCAAGGCCGAAGGCTTCCAGTTCCTGGTCGGCGAAGGCCAGATGCTCAAGGAATTTGAAGACGCTGTGCGCGGCATGAAAAGCGGCGAAAGCAAGACTTTCCCGCTGAACTTCCCCGCCGAGTACCACGGCAAGGATGTGGCTGGCAAGCAGGCCGATTTCCTGGTCACGCTGAACAAGCTCGAAGCCGCCCAGCTGCCCGAAGTCGATGACGCTTTTGCTGCGTCGCTCGGCATTGTCGAAGGAACCGCCGAAGCGCTGCGCGCCGATATCCGCATCAATCTGGAGCGCGAAGTCAAGTCCCGCCTGATGGCGCGCAACAAAGCCGCCGCGATGGACGCGCTGGTGGCAATTGCCGAACTCGACGTGCCTAACGCCAGCGTGCAGGCCGAACTCGAACGCCTGATCGAAAAAGCCCGTGCTGACCTGAAGCAGCGCGGCCTGAAGGATGCCGAGAAAGCCGATATTCCTGAAGACCTGTTCCGCCCGCAGGCTGAAAAGCGTGTGCGCCTGGGCCTGGTCGTGGCCGAGCTGGTGATGTCCAATGAACTGCAGGTCAAGCCCGAGCAGCTGAAGGCGCACATTGACGAGATGGCCGCCAGCTACGAAAAGCCAGAAGATGTGGTGCGCTGGTACCTGAGCGACAGCAGCCGCCTGGCCGATGTCGAAGCCGTGGTGATTGAAAACAATGTGACCGACTTCATCCTGTCCAAGGCCAAAGTCAGCGACAAGGCAATTTCCTTTGATGAACTGATGGCTCAGCAGAACTGAGCAGTTGGATTCTGATGAATTTGGGGCTTGTGCTTTGCGGCGCAGGCCCCAAGTCATTTTTGGGTACAGTACGGAAAACTCTGGAGAAAAAATGATGGTTCACAACGGTATTTACGGCGGCTACGGCAATCCCCAGGCAAGAAGCCAGGAAATTCAGGGCTTGGGCATGGTGCCTATGGTGATTGAGCAGTCCGGCCGGGGCGAGCGCTCTTACGACATTTACTCGCGCCTGCTCAAGGAACGCGTCATTTTCCTGGTCGGCCCGGTCAATGACCAGACGGCCAATCTGGTGGTGGCCCAGTTGCTGTTCCTGGAAAGCGAAAATCCTGACAAGGACATTTCCTTCTACATCAATTCACCCGGCGGCTCCGTCACGGCGGGCATGGCGATTTACGACACGATGCAGTTCATCAAGCCCGATGTCTCGACGCTGTGCATCGGCATGGCGGCCAGCATGGGCGCTTTCCTGCTGTCGTCCGGCACCAAGGGCAAGCGCTTTTCGCTGCCGAACTCGCGTGTGATGATTCACCAGCCTTCCGGCGGCGCGCAGGGCCAGGCATCCGATATTGAAATTCACGCCCGTGACATTTTGAAAACCCGCGATCAGCTCAACCGCATTCTGGCGGCCAACACCGGCCAGACCGTCGAGAAAATCGAGCGCGACACCGAGCGCGATTACTTCATGTTCGCCGACGAGGCACAAACCTACGGCGTGGTCGATCAGGTCATCTCCAAGCGTCCCTGATTCGGCGTGGGCCTAGCGCCCAAGCCCCAGGGCCATAACGGCGCTTTCTGTCACGGAAAGCGCCGTTTTTATTATTGGTTATCATTAGCATAACTAAGAGTTTTCCACAAGTCACGTAAAGGCGCCCCCCAATGGCCGAGAAAAAAGGCTCTTCTACCGAGAAGACTTTGTACTGCTCCTTCTGCGGTAAAAGCCAGCATGAAGTCAAGAAACTGATTGCGGGTCCGTCCGTATTTGTCTGCGATGAATGCATTGATCTGTGCAACGAGATCATCCGCGACGAGCTGCCCGCTGGCATCGAGGCGGGTGAGCCGCGCAGTGATTTGCCGACGCCTGCCGAAATCAAGGCCACGCTGGATGGCTATGTGATTGGCCAGGAACCGGCCAAGCGCACGCTGGCCGTCGCGGTGTACAACCACTACAAGCGCCTGCGCCACAAAGAGTCGGCGAAAAAAGACGATGTCGAGCTGACGAAAAGCAACATCTTGCTGATCGGCCCGACCGGCTCGGGCAAGACGCTGCTGGCGCAAACGCTGGCGCGCACCCTGAATGTGCCTTTTGTGATGGCGGATGCCACCACGCTGACCGAAGCCGGTTACGTCGGCGAGGACGTTGAAAATATCATCCAGAAGCTGCTGCAAAGCTGCGACTATCAAGTCGAGCGCGCCCAAAAAGGCATTGTCTATATCGACGAGATCGACAAGATTTCGCGCAAGTCCGACAACCCCTCCATCACCCGCGACGTGTCGGGCGAGGGCGTGCAGCAGGCGCTGCTCAAGCTGATGGAAGGCACGATGGCCTCGGTGCCGCCGCAGGGCGGGCGCAAGCATCCGAACCAGGATTTCCTGCAGGTCGATACGACCAACATTTTGTTCATCTGCGGCGGCGCATTTTCCGGTCTGGAAAAAGTCATTGAAAACCGCACCGAGGCTTCGGGCATCGGTTTTGGCGCGGCCGTCAAAAGCAAAAAATTGCGCAGCCTGACGGAATCCTTCAAGGATGTCGAGCCGGAAGACCTGATCAAATTCGGCCTGATTCCCGAGCTGGTCGGCCGCATGCCGGTGCTTGCCACGCTGGCCGAACTGTCTGAAGACGCGCTGGTGCAAATCCTGACCGAGCCGAAAAATGCGGTGGTCAAGCAGTTCAGCAAGCTGCTGTCTATGGAAGGTGTGGACCTGGAAATCCGCCCGTCCGCGCTGAAAGCGATTGCCCGCAAGGCCTTGGCGCGCAAGACCGGCGCGCGCGGTCTGCGCTCGATTCTGGAGCAGTCGCTGATCGACACCATGTTTGACCTGCCCAGCATCAGCAATGTCGAAAAAGTGGTCGTCGATGAGTCCACGATTGAAGAGAATCAGCCGCCACTGCTGGTGTACCGCGAAGCGGCCAAAAAAGCGTGAATGCCGCAGGGGGCCTGGCCGGATGCTTGAAAAGCGGCTGGCCGTGCCCCATGTGTGAATGGTTTGCGCCCGGCTTGACTCCTGTAAAGCCAAGGGTTGTTGCATTTTTGCCTTATTTTTAAGGTGTAAGGTTTATATGTCAGCACACACTTTCCTTCCTGCCACCCCGATCAAGCTGCCGCTGCTGCCGCTGCGCGATGTAGTGGTGTTTCCGCACATGGTGATTCCGCTGTTTGTCGGACGCCCCAAGAGCATCAAGGCGCTGGAGTCGGCGATGGAGGCCGAGCGCCGCATCATGCTGGTGGCGCAGAAAACCGCCGCCAAGGATGAGCCATCGGTCGAGGATATGTTTGAGGTCGGCTGCGTGGCCACCATCCTGCAGCTTTTGAAACTGCCGGACGGCACGGTCAAGGTGCTGGTCGAGGGCCAGCAGCGCGCCAAGGTCAACAAGATTGAAGAAGGCGAGCAGCATTTCACCGCCAGCGTCACGCCAGTGGCGCCAGTCGCGGCGCTTCCCGGCGACAAGGGCAGCGAGATTGAAGCGCTGCGCCGCGCCGTGATGCAGCAGTTTGACCATTACGTCAAGCTGAACAAAAAGATTCCGCCGGAAATTTTGACCTCGATTTCCAGCATCGACGATGCCGGTCGTCTGGCCGACACGATTGCCGCGCATCTGCCGCTCAAGCTTGATGTCAAACAGGTCATTCTGGATCTGGACGATGTCAAAGCGCGTATGGAGAATCTGTACGAGCAGCTGGATCGCGAGGTCGATATCCTCAATGTCGATAAAAAGATCCGGGGCCGCGTCAAGCGCCAGATGGAAAAAAATCAGCGCGATTTTTACCTGAACGAGCAGGTCAAGGCGATTCAGAAAGAGCTGGGCGAGGGCGAAGAAGGCGCGGACATTGAAGATCTGGAAAAGAAGATCAAGACCGCCAAGATGCCCGCCGAAGCGCGCAAAAAGGCCGAGAGCGAGCTGAAAAAACTCAAGCTGATGTCGCCGATGTCGGCGGAAGCCAGCGTGGTGCGCACTTATATCGACGTGCTGCTAGGCCTGCCGTGGAGCAAGAAAACCAAGATCAAGCACGATCTGGTCTATGCCGAAGGTGTTCTGAATGAAGACCATTACGGCCTGGAAAAGGTCAAGGACCGCATCGTTGAATACCTCGCGGTGCAGCAGCGCGTGGACAAATTGAAGGCGCCGATTCTGTGTCTGGTTGGCCCGCCGGGCGTGGGTAAAACCTCGCTGGGCCAGTCGATTGCCAAGGCCACCGGGCGCAAGTACGTGCGCATGGCCCTGGGCGGTATGCGTGACGAAGCCGAGATTCGCGGGCACCGCCGCACTTACATCGGCG
>JAPLPS010000434.1 GCA_026400075.1 Polaromonas sp. | reverse complement strand
GTCCTGGTCGGAGGTGCCCGTCAGGCCGAAGTTGCGCAGCAGTACCGGGTGATTGAGCGCGAGGCGCTGCGCCTGCTCAACGAGCGCGCCGCCCAGGATGCGGCCAAGGCTTAGGCCGTTTATCAATCAAGGGAGTTTTCTGATGGCTGAAGTTGCAATCCGGTTCACGGCTGACGGCAGGGCCGTAGTGACTGCAGCGAGAGAGGCTGAAGCCGCGTTGCAAGGCATTAACGCGCAGGCCGGGCGCACCAATTCCACGCTGCAAGCCACGCGGGATGCCAGCGCCGGGGTGAACACATCGTTTGCCAGCATCGGCAAAGCCAGCCTGGTGTTTGGCGCCGTCAATGCCGCCGCCAGCGGGCTGCTCGGCGTCATGCAGCGCCTGCCCGCCAGCGGCATTCAGTTTGCGGCGCAGCTCGAAACGACTCAGGTCGGCATGGCGGGTATTTTGGCGTCCATGACCTCGCTGGAGGGCAAGGCCACCAGCTACGCCCAAGGGCTGGAGCTGGCCAGCGGCATCACCCAGCGGCTGCAACAGGAAGCCATGAGGACATCGGCCACCACGCAAGAGCTGGTGGGTGCTTTTACCGCTTTGCTTGGCCCCGGCTTGGCTGCTGGCATGAAAGTTAAGGAAATTGAAAAGCTGACCTCCACAGGTGTGAATGCGGTCAAGTCGATGGGTCTGGCCAGCAACCAGGTGGTGCAGGAACTGCGCGATCTGGTGCAGGGCGGTATCACCGCATCGAGCTCGACACTGGCCACGGCGCTGGGCTTGAAAGATGCCGACATTGCCAAGGCCAAAGCCAGTGCGCAAGGCCTGTATGCGTTTTTGATGGAGCGAATGAAAGGCTTTGAAGAAGCTGGCCCGGTTTATGCCAAGACCTTCACCGGCGTGATGGATCAGCTGGCCGAGCAGGTAAAAATGACATCTTCCGTCATCTTTGCGCCACTGGCCGATGCGCTGAAAGAGCAGGCCGATGGAATTCGCAAAGCATTGAACAGTAGCCAAAATGTGACAGGGCTGTCCACCATGACGGGCGCCATCACAGCACTGGCGACCGGGCTGGGCACGGCCACGCGCTTTGCGATTGAGCATAGCGGGGCCATTTTGACGATGGTGCAGGCGTATGGGGCGATCAAGTTCGGCGCAATGGTCGCGGGCTGGGCAGCATCGGCCCAGGCGATGGCAGGCACATCAGCTGCGTCGCGACTGCTGGCGGCCCAGACTGCGGTTGAAGCGCTGACGAACACGCAGCTCACGATGACATCCCAGCAAAAGCTGGCGGCTTACATTGCCGAGCTGGCTGCTAAACAGGCGTCAGCCCAGGCCACGGTGGCCGAGACGGCGGGCCGCGTTGTATTCCTGCAGACGAGCGTGGCCATGCTGGAGGTGTCGCGCGCCGAAGTTGTGGCCAAGATGGCCGCCACGCGCACGACCGTAGCGCAGGCCGAGGCCCAACTAGCAGCAGCGCGGGCAGCGGGCGCACAAAGCTTTGCCATCGCCCTGGTGACAGAGGCCACGGCCACACTGGCCGCAGCGCAGCTCACCCAGGCAGCGTTATCGACACAACTGGCGGTGCTGGGTGGCCAGCAGGCGATGGTGCATACAGCAACGGCGGCGGCCATCGGCGCGCAGGCGGCGGCGACTGAAGGCGCGGCGCTGGCCACTGGGCAACTGGCGGCAGCGCAGCGGGCCGCGTCGGCATCGACCAGCGCAATGGGTTCCGTCATTGGCGCATTGGGCGGGCCGGTCGGCATTGCGATTGCAGCCGTCGGATTGCTGATTTTGAAGCTGGCATCACTGCGTAGCGAGGGCCAGACCGCCGCGCTTGATGCCCAGTCCCTGGAGCGCGTCAAGACTGCCAATGCGTCGGGCAAAAAAGCGGAATCGCGCGACACAAACAAAATCCCGGCGCAAGTCGAAGCGTTGAAATCGCAGGCCGACCAGCTTGAGCTGGACATTAAAAATAATGACCCATGGGCGATTAACGGGAAAATAGAAAAAGACCGACTGGCTCACTATCACTCCGAGCTGGATAAAGTGCGCCAGCGCACGGCGGAACTGAGCGGAATCGCCGCTGCCGCCGAGGCTATTTCGCAGAAATCCGAGGCGGGCCTGCAGCTCAATGCGATGGGCTCGACGAAAGCGCTCGACGCCTTGCTGGGCAAGCAAAAAACCGCCAGCGCAGCCATAGCGGAGGCCAAGCTGGAGGGAGAAGCCCTGGACAACCAGCTCAAAGCCGTCAAGGACAATAAAACGACTACGCCCGCCCAGGCCGTCGAGTATGAAAACCGGGTGGCTGAAGCTAAAAAGGCGATTGCCGTAAAACTGCAGTCTGAGCTGAAAAGTATCAGCAAAAAAGGTCAGGAAGGGGTGGCGGCCGCCTACAACGATGGCGTTAATGCACAAATTGAGGCGCTGAAGAAATCCCAAGCCCTGCAGGTGCAAATATCCGGCCAGACAGTGAATAAATTGGCCAGTGAGCACAAACGCGGGTTGCTCACTGAAGTGGAATATATCAACCAGGTTGCCGACGCTGAAAAGAAGGTGCTGACATCGTCTGTTGCTACCGCTGAGGCTGAGCTGGCGCTGGCAGCCACAAAAACCAAGAATAAAAAAGAATTGGCCACGCTGGAAGGCAGCGTCGCACAAGCGAGAGAAAAGCTGGTCAGTCGGGAGCTGGAACAGGGTTATGCGCTGCTGGAGCTGGAATACAAGATAGATACCGAGCGCCGCCAGCTCTACAGCACCGCCATAAATTCGAGCATCAGCGAACTTGACTCGATGACCGAGAAAAACAAGGCGACCCGGCTTGAAATCGAAGCCATTGGCCTGACCGGCGAGGCGCTGGCCAAGCTGACCCAGGCGCGCATGGATGACGCCATTTGGGCGCAGAGGCAAAAGATTGCAGCCATGCGGGTATTTGATGATGCCGGTTCGAGCACGGACGCCATCCAGCTTGAAATCGACAAACTGGCCCAGCTCCAGGAAGCGCGCACGCTGGAGGGCACAAAAATCACCAGGCAGTCGGCCAGCGCCGAATGGGGGAAGTTTTATGAAGACGTGCAGCAAGGCTTGACCGATTCCCTGTACCGCGCTTTCGAGTCGGGCAAGGGGTTTTTCGAGACTTTCTGGAGCGGCATCAAAAACCTGTTCAAAACCACGGTCTTGAAGCTGGCGGTGCAGGCTGTTGTCGGCAGCGTGACCGGCGCGCTGGGCAGTGCGGCGAATGCATCCACGACGGGTGCTTCAGCCAACGGTGGCTCCGGCATGCCGAGCCTTGGCAGCCTGTCGAATCTGTTTGGCGGCGCCAATCCGCTGGCCGATTTTGGCATGTCCGCGACGAACGCTTTTTACAACCTTGGCGGCATGGCGACGAATGCCGGATTTACGAATCTGGGCAACGTGATCACCACGAATGCCACGGCGATGGGCAATTTTGCTTCGGTCGCTGGTGATGCCCTGGGCTACCTCAATTCAATCCAGGCGATTGCAAACGGCCAGTATGGCGCGGGGATTGGTGGCGCCATCGGCACGTATTTCGGCGGCCCTATAGGTAGCTTCATCGGCAGCAAAATCGGCGGATTTGTTGATAATTATTTTGCTGGAGAGATGCGCAGCGGTGCTACGTATGACACTGGCGCTGACGGCAAGGCGCGCTATCAGCAGGGGCCGTCGGGCGGCGAGATTACGGGCGACTCGGCGCGCGCCATGTTCGACTCGGCGCAGGCGAGCATCAACGCGACGCTCAAGGCCCTGGGCAGCAAGGCGACGCTGACCGGTTACACCGCAGGCCTGGAGTCCAGCAAAAACGGCAAGGGCTTCGATTTCGCGGGCGGCTACATCGACGGTAAGGCTTTTGGCGAAAACCTGGGCCGCGATGGCGGGCAGTTCGCCATGAAATCTCAGGATGGCCAAGAGGCTTTTACAGCCTACGGCGTGCAGCTGAGCCAGTCGATCATTGAGGCGCTGCAGGTGAGCGACATTCCCAAATCCATCACGGACATCATCAACACTGGCCTGAACGGCGCGGCCGCATCCTCGCTCAGCAGCGAGGCTGTCACCAAGTTGCTGGCGACGATCAACACCGTTGTGGTTGCGGTGAACAGTTTTAACGATGCCGTTCTGAAGCTGCCGTTTGAAAATCTAAAAAACCTGAGCTTTGACGCTGCCGCAGGCCTGATCGCCGCAGCGGGCGGTATGGATGCGCTGAGCTCTGGCCTGACTGGGTACTACAACAATTTCTACACCGAGGAAGAAAAGCGCCTGCAGACGATTAAGAACATCAACGCGGCCACGGCTGGCTCTGGACTGGATGCCGCTACGGCTACGCGTGCAGAATATCGCGCGCTGGTCGAAGCGCAAGACCTGACAACCGAGAGCGGCCGGGCGATGTATCTCTCGCTGCTCGGCGTGCAAGACGCCTTTGCCAGCCTGACGCCCATCGCTGCCGACCTGACGACCCAGCTCGGCACGCTGACCGACGCCATCGGAAAGATGTTCGACGAACTCAACAGCCAGATCAGCAGCCAGCGCGCCAGCGTGGTCAGCGGGCGTGAAACCATCACCGGCGGCGTGCCTGTTCGCACCTATGCGCAGATCATGAGCAGCATTGCCCAGACCGGCGCCGCCGCACCCGGCCAGGCCGCGCTGAATGCGGCGCAGGCGAAATATGACGCTGCCGTACACCTGGTAAACAGCAACAAAACCGCCATCACAGCGGCCGACACCCGGTTGACAGCGGCCACCAGCACGGCTACCAGCGCAAAGAATAATGCGAGCAAATACCAGTCGGCTGTCGATGCGCAGGCGGTTGATGTGGTGTCTGCTTACTTGCGATTCGGCAACATCAATCAGCGCATGGATGTGGCGGCACCGGCCAGCCTTGCCGGTCTTGCGGTCTGGAACGATTCATCTGCCAGCATGGAGTCCAAGCTGTCCAGCAAGTCGATTGCCGACATCCGCGCCTTCGCTGAAACGCTGGCGAGTGCATCGACAGGCGGCCTGCGGGGAGAGTTGGGCAGCACGGCGACATTCAAGTCGGAGATACAGCAGTACCTTGATTCAAAAACCAGCCAGGCCAGCGCTACGCCTGCGCTTGACGCAAAAATCAACAGCACGGCGGCCGCAGTTTCGGCAGCTCAACAAGCTGTGATTGCGGCTAACAGTTCTCTGGCCACATCGACAACGGCAGCGGCCGCCGCTGACAAGGCGCTGGCCACTGCGAAGGAAGGCTACGCCGCAAGCGTGACCGCATGGGTCAGCGCCAGCGCCTTGTCAGCCGACGCGCTGGGCAAGCTCAAAGACGAGACGCTGGCTTATTACGCGCAGCAAAAAGCGCTCGCCGAAGCGATGCACACCAGCGCCACCGGCCTGCGCACGGCAGTGGCTGCCGCGCAGCTGCAAACCCTGAGCAGCGCGCAAAGCCTGTCCACCCGCCTGGCTGCGTTTGCCAGCGACTACAGCCTGGCCAAGTCCACCAGCGGCGACGTAAAAGCCGGTTATGCCGACAAGATGGCCGCTGCCTTGCCTCAGCTCAGCCAGGACTTGTCCAGCATCAGCGCAACCCGCGCCGACTGGGCTCTGGCGGTGGCCAAGCTCGGCACCAAGTCGCGGCTGATCGCCGATCAGCTCGACGCCAGCGCCCCGGCTGCGTATGAGGCCCAGTCGCTGGTACTGCTGGGCGCCATTGATGGCAAGCTGGCCGGCATGAATTCGACGGCTGCCACGCTGCAGGCGTCCATCACGACGGCCGTGAATAACGGTGCTGCAACGACCGCTGCCGGGCTGAGCAACCTCATCAAAGCCGTGCAGGGCGACAAAAGCGCCAGCCTGCAAAAGTTCGCAACTGGTGGCGTGTTCACCAATAGCGTTGTCAGCAGCCCGACCAACTTTGCGCTGGGCCAGATGGGCGAAGCTGGGCCTGAAGCCATCATGCCGCTGGCCAGCGGCCCCGGCGGCTCTCTGGGCGTGCGCGTCTATGGGGGCTCCGGCGCGAACACCGCAAAGTTTGAGGCATTGGTTGTGGCCCAGACCCGAGAGCTGAACGCCATGCGTTACGAACTGCGCGCCATCGTGACGGCATCCAACAAGACCGCTAAAACCCTGGAGCGTGTCGTCAGCCCTGATGGCAGCTCCCTTTGCACCTCGGTGGCCGTATGAAAGTTATTAAACCAGCCTCTATCCTGAGCGCTGTGGTGAGCACCACGGCGGTGGATACGGATGCTGAATGGAGTTCCGCCACCAGCTACACCGCCAATCAGCGTGTCACGCTGGAGGCAACGCGCCGGATTTATGTGTGCCTGCAACCCAGTCTCAATGAAAGGCCCGACGTGAGCCCGCTGGCCTGGGTGGACTACAAGCCGATGAACAAATGGGCCATGTTTGACAGCCAGGTCAGCACTGTGACTTCAGTGGCCGGGAGCCTTACCGTGGTGCTGTCGCCGGGAAAAGTCAACAGCCTGGCGATGTTTGCTATCTCCGGGACCAGCGTGAGCATCACGGTGCAGGATGGCCCGCTCGACATGAGCCCGACCGTGCGCATGGCGGAACTCAATAACGCGGTCATCTCCGACTGGTATGAGTATTTCTTTTCCGATAACTCGGTGCTGGACCAGTACGTGGTGACCGACCTGCCGCCGTATGTCAACGCCATCCTTACCGTCACCCTGAACGGGACTTCGACCCGCTGCGGACATTTGATGCTGGGCTCGGTGTACGACTTGGGGGGAACAGAGTTCGGCGCCACAACCGGCATTACTGATTACAGCCGCAAGGACACCGACGAATTCGGCATCACCACCTTCACCCAGCGCGCCTACAGCAAGCGGATGAACCTGCGCTTGATGCTGGGCAATGGGCGTGTGGACTACGTGCAGCGCCTCCTGGCCTCCCTGCGCGCCACCCCGTGCGCGTGGATCGGCACCCAGGTGGACAACTATGAGGTGCTGACGGTGTTCGGTTTTTACAAAGATTTCTCCATTGAGGTGGCCTATGCCGCCACCGCTTACTGCTCGATTGAAATTGAAGGATTGACATAATGGCCATGACTCCACTCCCCCCAGCACCCTCGCGTGCTAGCCCCTCAGACTTTGCCGCCAAGGGCGACGCTTTTCTGCTGGCACTGCCCGGATTTGTGACCGAGGCGAACGCCCTGCAGGCGGATGTGACCAATAAGCAGGCCGCCACGGCAGGCTACGCCGCGCAGCGTGACGCCACCGGCGGCTATCCCGGCCTGACATTGTTCAAGATCAACTTCAAGAATGCACTGAACACCTTCACCTCGTTTTTAACCAACGCAAACACGGCGGCGCGCACCTACACATTTCCGGATGCGGACATCACGGTCGCCGGGATCGCCTCGCCTGCGTTCACCGGCGTCCCCACCGTACCGACCGCTGCGGACGGCACAAACACCGTGCAGGCCGCCAGCACCGCCTTTGTGCAGGCGGCGGTGGGTGGATACCTGAATCTGGTCATCACCACCGGATTGGCGACACGCACGCTGTCCGACCTGGAGGCCTCAAACCCTATGCTGGAAGTGTCTGGCCTCCTGACGGTCAACGTGGCCATCGTGATTCCGGCGACAACAAAGCGCCTGTGGTCAATCGTCAACACCACGACCGGAGCCTTCACCGTCACGGTCAAAACGGCTGCAGGGGCCGGGGTGGGAGTGGCACAGGGCAAACGCAACCTGGTGTACACCGACGGCATCAACGTGTATGACGCCTTCAACGACTTTGAGTCCGTCGCGCTCACCGGTTTGCCCACAGCACCAACGGCGGCTATTGGCACCAACACGACGCAGATTGCCAGCACCGCGTTTGTTACGGGACAAAAGGACGCCACTGGAGGTATTGCGGGCCTGACATTGTTCAAGATCAACTTCAAGAATGCACTGAACACATTCACCTCGTTTTTTACGAACGCCAACACGGCGGCGCGCACCTACACATTTCAGGACAAGACGGGGACGATTGCCGACCTGGCGGATTTGGCGCTGAAGGCGGACCTGGCCTCACCGGTTTTTACCGGTTCGATCAATGTGTCAGGGGTAGTTGTGGGGCGCGGCGGTAGCGGCAACAGCGATTGTGTTGCCATTGGCCCCGGCGCCCTGAATATCAACACTACTGCGGGAATTGCCAGCACTGCAGTTGGCTCTGGGGCACTTGCCAGCAACGTGTCAGGCCAATACAACTTGGCGCTGGGCTACTCCACCCTGGGCGCTTGCACAGGCAGCTATAACGCGGGCCTTGGGACTGCTTCCTTGACCAGCAACACATCAGGGAATAACAACACCGCTGTAGGGTGTACCGCCCTAAATTCCTTGGTCACATATAGCAACTGCGTGGGACTGGGATCGGCGTCGCAGGTGACGGCCAGCAACCAGGTCCAACTGGGCGACAGCAGCACCACTACCTATGTTTACGGCACGATACAAAATCGCTCGGACCTGCGGGACAAGGCCGATGTGCGCGACACCTTACTGGGCCTGGACTTTGTCAATGCGCTGCGCCCCGTGGACTACCGCTGGGATATGCGCGACGACTACCGTCCCCCCATGCCCGTAGCCACAGGGCAACTCCGGCCGTCAGCGCCGATGGAGCCTGACAGGGCTGATGCCGATGCCGTAGCCAGCTACGCCCAAGCGCAGGAAGTCTATTTGAGTGAACTGGCTGCTTTTGAGGCCGCTCAGGCAGACTATCAGTCCCGACTGAGCGCTTGGCAGATTGCCTGCAGATCGGAAAATATTACCCGTGATGGCAGCAAGAAGCGCAAACGCTTCCATCACGGACTGATCGCTCAGGAGGTCCGTGATGTCATCCGCTCATCTGGAGTGGACTTTGGCGGTCTGCAAGACCACGAGTCGTGCGGCGGGCAGGGCGTATTGTCGATTGGTTACGATGAACTGATTGCCCCGCTGATCAAAGCGGTGCAGGAGTTGTCTTACGAAAACAAACAATTGGCGCTTCGAGTGGAAGCCCTTGAGTCGGTTTGATGCTGGGAACTGTTGGGTTGCTGATCTCAGTGCTGAAGCGTTAATTGCTGAATTTTTATGAGCTCTGGATTAACGTGCTGATCTGTGCAAATACTATTTCAAATCTGTGCAAAAACTATTGCGTCCGTACACTCAGAAAAGAGGGGCGGTCACCATCGGCATCAAGGGGCGGTTCACTGCCGAATAGGCAGCTCAGAAAGCGCCCCGTGCGGCCGCAGCGCGGATTGAAAGGTTCACTGCCGAATAGGCAGCTCAGAAAGCCATTCCCTGCAGAACTGCATGATGCCGACTGTTCACTGCCGAATAGGCAGCTCAGAAAACAGATCGGCGTCAAGACCGTCACAAAAAAGTGTTCACTGCCGAATAGGCAGCTCAGAAACAAGGTCTATGGCAACAAGCAGCAGGTGGAGCGTTCACTGCCGAATAGGCAGCTCAGAAAAAAATCGGCAAGTCGCGCAGTTATGTCTATGCGTTCACTGCCGAATAGGCAGCTCAGAAA
>JAPLPS010000267.1 GCA_026400075.1 Polaromonas sp. | reverse complement strand
GAGTTCAAGGGCACCGGCAATATGGAGATTCACCTGGAGCGCCGCATTGCTGAAAAGCGCGTGTTCCCGGCGATCAATATCAACCGTTCGGGCACCCGCAAAGAAGAGCTGATGGTGTCGCCAGCCGAATTGAGCAAGGTGTGGATTTTGCGGAAACTGCTGCATTCGATGGACGAATTGGCCGCAATGGAATTGCTGTTTGATCGCCTGCGGATGACCAAGACCAATGCGGATTTCTTTGATTCAATGAAGCGGAATTGAAGAATCACCAGCAAATAAAAAACCGCGCCAAGGCGCGGTTTTTTATTTGCTGCGATGTGGATCTAGATGGTGATGCCAGCCAGCGAGCCGTGCTTGGTCTTCCATTCAGCGACCCAGATCGGCGAGCGGCCACGACCAGTCCAGGTCAGCGCGCTGTTGTCGGGGTGGCGATATTTGGCGGCGACGGTGCCGCTCTTTTTTGCCGCTTTTCCAGATTTGAGAGTGGCACTGCTGGCGCTGCCGCCAAACTTCACTTCGATGCCATATTTGCTGGCCAAGGCCAGTATTTCCTGCTTGGCTTTTTCCTTGTCGGCCGATTGACGGGCAGTCACTTCAGCCGCAGCACGGTGCTGGAGTGAAAGCAGCTCATCCAGTGAGAGTTTGTTGAGTTCGGTCATTTTTTAGTGAATCTAATTAGGGAGCCTATATTGGCAATCTATTTTGACCTAATTTGTTCACAAATCAATTGGTGCTTGCGCCAGAGCCCGATTTGCTGCCGCTCAAGCCGCAATGCCGCAGCAGGGCATCGACCTCGGGTTTGCGCTGGCGAAACTCGATGAAACTCTCCATCGCGGGTCGTGATCCGCCCGCTGCCAATATCGAATCCCGGAAGCGATGGCCTGTATCCGGCGTGAATCCCGATTCCTCGAAAGCGGCAAAGGCATCGGATGAAAGCACTTCGGCCCACTTGTAGCTGTAATAGCCTGCTGCATATCCGCCCGCGAAAATGTGCCCGAAACTCCAGGGCATGCGGTTGAAAGCTGGCGGCATGAGCACGGCGACTTCGGCGCGCACGGCGTTCAGGGTTTGAAGCACTTCAGCGCCAGTGGCAGGCAGTTGCTCACCGTGCAGCCTGAGATCGAACAGCGAAAACTCCACCTGCCGCAGCGTGCCGAGGCCCGCCTGGAATTGCCGGTCGCGGCGCAGGTCGGCAATCATCTGGTCGGGCATTGGCTCGCCGGTTTGCCAGTGGCGGGCGAAGAGCTTGAGCGTGGCGGGCTCGTAGCACCAGTTCTCCATGAACTGGCTGGGCAGCTCGACGGCATCCCACTCCACGCCGCGAATGCCGGCCAGTGCGCTCTCGTCCACCTGGGTCAAAAGATGGTGCAGTCCGTGGCCAAACTCGTGGAACAGGGTGGTCACTTCGTCGTGGGTCAGCAGGGCTGGTTGGCCGGATGCCGGCGGGGTGAAATTGCAGACCAGATAGGCGATGGGGTGCTGGATGCCTTCGGGCAGCTGGCGGCGGCCAGCGCATTCGTCCATCCAGGCGCCGCCACGCTTGGTATCGGGACGCGAGTAGGGGTCGAGGTAGAAAGCCCCGGTGGTCTGGCCTTGGGCATCTTTGAGCGCATAGACCGACACCTCGGGGTGCCAGGTCTCCACCCCTTGCAGGGCTTCGATGCGGATACCGAACAGGTTCTGGATCAGGTCGAACAGGCCTTGCAGCACCTGCGGAAACGGAAAGTAGGGGCGCAGCGCCTCATCCGAGAGGCCCAGCGTGGCCTCGCGCAGCCGCTCGCTGTAGAGCGGCACATCCCAGGGTTGCAGATCGGCGATGCCATCGGCGGCCGCCAGCTCGCGCAGGGCGCTGAGTTCGGCATGGGCATGGGGTCTGGCGCGTGCGGCGAGTTCGAGCAGAAAGGTTTCCACTGCCGCAGGGGACTCCGCCATCTTGGTCGCCAGCGAAAGCTCGGCAAAATCGGCAAAGCCAAGAAGCTGTGCCTGCTCGCGGCGGGCACTGAGGATTTCGGTCATCAGGGCGGTATTGTCGTACGCCTTGTCATGCGGGCCAGAGTCGCTGGCGCGGGTGGCGTAGGCGGTGTAGAGTCGCTCGCGCAGGGCGCGGTTGTGGGCATGGGTGATGACGGCGTCGTAGCTTGGGAAATCCAGCGTCAGCAGCCAGCCTTCGAGATTTTTCGCCTTGGCTTTTTCACGCGCGGCTTCCAGGGCGCTCGCCGTCATGCCAGCCAGCTCGGCGGCATCGGTGACGAGGTGACTGTAGGCCTGCACGCCATCCATCAGGTTTTCCTCGAACTTGGCCTGCAACTCCGAGAGCCGCAGTGTCAGCGCCTTGAAGCGCGCCTTTTGCTCAGGCGGCAAGGCGATGCCCGAGAGCTTGAAATCTCGCAGCGCATCGCGGATCACTTTCTGGCGGCTGGGGCTGAACCCTGTGAAGGCAGGGCTGGCGGCGATCTGCTCGTAGGCGTGGAACAGGGCCTCGTTCTGCGAAAACTCGACACCGTACTCGGTCACGCCTGGCAATGCGGCGTTGTAGGCCGCGCGCCAGGCCGGTGTGCTCCAAACCCCGAACAGATGCGAGAGCGGCCCCCACTGGCGGCTGACGGCCTCGTTCATCGCCTCCATCGGCTCGATCAGGTTCTGCCAGTCCGCTGTGGGCTCAGCGAGCAGCTGCGCCAACAGGCGGCGGTTGTCATCGAGTACTTGCGTGAGCGCGGTTTGCGTCTGTGCGGGCGTGAGGGTCGAAAATTCAGGAAAAGCGAGCATGTAATCAGGATTCCGGGGGTTGGAGCACGATGATCAAGACAGCATGGGTGCAAACCAGTCCGGCGCAAGACTTTTTCTTTGGCAACAGTCTGATCGCACTGACAGATTCAATGGAATTGAAGAGCAGGGACTGAAAAATTGTGCAATGCCGCAAAAAAAGCACCACAGCCTGCAAAAAAAGCGATATTCATCAATCGGATAAGCGATTTCAAAAATAAGCTGAAACATCCGGTTCAGTGGCAATTCAAGAGACCATCGTTTGATGCAAGTCTTGACGAACCTTGAACTTTTTCCAATCGATCATCTCGAATCGCCGATGCCCACAAAATGACTTCATCCCTCGGCATTTGGTTTAAGCTATCGGCTCCCTTCGGAACAGTCTTGACGCCCTCCCCAAGGCATTCATCCCCACCGTCGCAAGACGGTTTGGACTGTTCCGCTTAAGCCCCTCGGCAACGAGGGGCTTTTTTTTAACGCCGTAATGGGAGTCGCATCGAAAGTCGCTGGGCCTGCGTAGTGTGGTGATGCAATTGACCGGAGATTGACGCTGTGATTTTGAACAGGTGGCTGAAAATGGGCGTACTGACTTTGGTGGCTGGTCTGCTGTCTGCCTGCTCGGGCCAGAAACTGCTGAACACCCTGACGCTCGGCACCGGCTACACCAAAGCCAGCAACGTCGTCTTCGATGACACTACGGGTCTGAAAATAGACGTCTACACGCCGACCGGGGCCAGCAATGCGCCGACGGTGGTGTTTTTCTTCGGCGGCCGCTGGAGCGAGGGCAGCAAGGATCTCTACGAGTTCGTGGGGGCCGCACTCGCCAAGCAGGGCTTCGTCGCGGTGATCCCCGATTACCGGCTCTATCCCACGGTGAAGTTTCCGGCCTTCGTGCAGGACTCCGCCAAGGCAGTGCGTTGGGCGCGTGACAACGCCGCGCGCTACGGCGGCGATGCCAACCGCCTGTTCGTCATGGGCCATTCGGCCGGGGCCTACAACGCCGCCATGCTCGCCACCGACGAGAGCTACCTCAAGGCGGTGGGCGGCTCGCGGCAATGGCTCTCCGGCATGATCGGCCTGGCGGGGCCCTATGATTTTCTGCCGTTCACCGATGACGACATCAAGGATATGTTCGGCCCGCCCGCAGGCTATGCGGCGACCCAGCCGATCAACCACGTCGATGGCAAAAACCCGCCCATGCTGCTGATGCATGGCGAAGACGATGTTTCGGTGTTCCCCAAGAACACCCGTAATCTCGCCAACAAGATCAAGGCCGCTGGCGGGCCGGTGGAGACGGTGTTCTACCCCAAGCTCAGCCACGCCTGGATCGTCGCCACGCTCTCGACCACCTTGCAGGGGCAGTCGGATGTGATGCGCTACAGCAAGGATTTCCTGCTGCGCAAATCGGGCCTGAAGCCCGATGTCGAGCCCACGCCCGCCACACTGCCGCCGTGATCCGCCGCTTCGAGGGCCATACGCCCGCGCTGGGTGAAGGGGCCTGGGTGGATGACTCAGCGCAGGTGATCGGCGATGTGG
>JAPLPS010000158.1 GCA_026400075.1 Polaromonas sp. | reverse complement strand
AGTTCCAGCACGCCGACATCCATCAGCGGGTAGTCGCCGTGCGGCCAGAACTTGGTCAGATCGAACGGGTTCAGGTGATAAGTGGCCGCGTCCTTTTCCGGCATCACCTGGATTTTCAGGCTCCAGCGCGGAAAGTCACCGCTGTCGATGGCGTGCAGCAAATCAGCCTGCGAACTTTCGCGGTCGCGCCCGACCAGTTCGGCGGCCTGGGCGTCGCTCAGGTTTTCAATGCCCTGCTGTGTGACGAGGTGGAACTTGACCCAGAAGCGCTCGTTCTGCGCATTCAGAAAGCTGAAGGTGTGGCTGCCGAAGCCGTGCATGTGGCGGTAGGACTTCGGAATGCCCCGGTCGCTCATCACGATGGTGACCTGGTGCAGCGCCTCGGGCAGCAGTGTCCAGAAATCCCAGTTGTTTTCGGCGCTGCGCATATTGGTGCGCGGGTCGCGCTTGACGGCGCGGTTCAGGTCCGGGAACTTGAGCGGGTCGCGCAGAAAGAACACCGGCGTGTTGTTGCCCACCAGGTCCCAGTTGCCTTCTTCGGTGTAGAACTTCATGGAAAAGCCGCGAATGTCGCGCTCGGCGTCGGCCGCGCCGCGCTCGCCCGCGACGGTGGAAAAGCGCATGGCCAGTTCGGTCTGCTTGCCAATCGCCGAGAAAATTCTGGCCTTGGTGTAGCGCGTGATGTCGTGCGTGACGGTGAAGTGGCCGAAAGCCGCCGAGCCCTTGGCGTGCATGCGCCGCTCGGGAATGACTTCGCGGGCGAAGTGGGCCAGCTTTTCCAGGTGCCAGACATCCTGCAGCAGCACCGGCCCGCGTGGGCCTGCGGTTTGCGTGTTCTGGTTATCGACGACGGGGGCGCCCGCAGCGGTGGTGAGTTTTGTCATGGTGGTTGTTTCCTTGGAGTCGGCGTGAATCAAGGAAATGGTCGCGCTGCTTTCCCGCGATAGCCATAGAAGTTTTACGTTTTTGCGGGTAGGAGAGGGCTGATTGCGGCCAGCTCCCGCCGTTAGCTGATGCGCGCCTCAGCAAATACGCGGCAGCTGCTCGCCACTGAGCCAATCGACGACACGGCGCCCGCCAAAGCGGGTCGTCATCTGCACGAAATGGTGCGCGTCTTCGGTCACGGTGCCGATGCGGGCGGCGGCTTGTCCCAGCGGATGCGCGCGCATCGCGGCCAGCACCGCGTCGGCGGCTTCGGGCGCGCAGACGGCAATCAGCTTGCCTTCATTGGCAATGTAAAGCGAGTCCAGCCCGAGCAGTTCGCAGGCCGCTTCCACCTGCGGCAAAACGGGAATCGCTGCCTCGTCGAGCAGCATGCCCGCGCCGGACTGGCGGGCGATTTCGTTCAGCGTCGTGGCCAGGCCGCCGCGTGTCGGGACGCGCAGCACGCGCACGCCGCCGGGCGCGGCTTGCAGCATGGCGGCCACCAGCGTGTGCAGCGCGGCGGTGTCGGATTCGATGGTGGTTTCAAACTCCAGCGATTCGCGCTGCGACAGCACGGCCACGCCGTGTTCGCCTATGGTGCCCGAGAGCAGCACCACGTCGCCGCACCTAGCATTGCTGCCCGCAATATCCACGCCGGGCGCCACCACGCCCAGGCACGTCGTGCTGATGAACACCCCGTCGCCCTTGCCGCGCTCCACCACCTTGGTGTCGCCGGTGATGACCGGCACGCCCGCCTCACGCGCCGCCCGCGCCATCGAATCGACGATGCGTTTCAAATCGGCCAGCGGAAAGCCTTCTTCCAGAATAAAACTGGCCGTCAAATACAGCGGCTGCGCGCCGGACATGGCCACGTCGTTGACCGTGCCATGCACGCTCAGGCAGCCGACATCGCCGCCGGGAAAAAACAGCGGCGAGACCACATGGCCGTCAGTCGCCATCACCAGCCGTGCGCCGGGCGGCAGCGGCGGGGGCGCGAACACCGCGCCGTCATTGCCCTGGCGCAGAAATTCATTGTCAAACGCGGCCAGAAACAGCTCTTCGATCAGTTGCGCGGCAGCGCGTCCGCCCGCGCCGTGGCCCATGTCGATGCAGCCGTGGCGAATGTCCAGCGGGCGGATGTAGTCTTTTTTCACCGGTTTCATGCTTTTTGTGTCACCACTGGAATGTCCCGGAAACGTCCATAGGAATAATGCGCGGCGCAAGCGCCTTCGCTCGACACCATGCACGAGCCGACGGGGTTTTCCGGCGTGCAGACGGTGCCGAAAATCTTGCAGTCGGTGGGTTTTTTCACGCCGCGCAAAATCGCGCCGCACTCGCAGGCTTTGTTATCGGCGACCGGCTGGTAGGTCAATTTGAAACGGCTTTCGGCGTCAAACTGGGCGTAGGCGGGGCGGATTTTCAAAGCGCTGGCGGGCACTTCGCCCAGGCCGCGCCATTCAAAACTCTCGCGCTGCTCAAAAATCTCGGCCATCAGCGCCTGCGCATTTTGATTGCCGTGGCGCGTGACGGCGCGGGAGAATTCATTTTCGACAACGGCGCGGCCTTCGTTGATCTGGCGCACCAGCATCAAAATCGCCTGCATCACGTCCAGCGGCTCAAACCCGGCAATCACCACGGGCTTTTGGTAGTCGATGGCGAACTGCACATAAGGCTCAAAACCGATCACGATGCTGACGTGCGCCGGGCCGACAAAACCGTCGAGCGGTACGGTGCCGTACTGGCGCACTTCGGGCGACTCCAGAATGTGCGTGATGGCCGCAGGCGTCAAAACGTGGCAGCACAGCACGCTGAAGTTTTGCAACTGCGCCCGGTGCGCGTCGCGGATGGCCAGCGCGGTCGGCGGCGTGGTGGTTTCAAATCCGATGGCAAAAAACACCACGTCGCGCTCGGGGTTCTGGCGGGCGATTTCCAGCGCGTCGGCAGCCGAATACACCATGCGGATGTCGCCGCCGCGCGCCTTGGCTTTGACCAGCGACAGGCCGCCGGACGCGGGCACGCGCAGCGTGTCGCCGTAGCTGCAGACAATCGCGCCGTGCTGGAGCGCCAGTTCAATCGCCATGTCGATGCGGCCAATGGGCAGCACGCACACCGGGCAGCCGGGGCCGTGAACCATACGCACGTTGGGCGGCAGCAGGTCGGCGATGCCGTAGCGGGAAATCGCGTGCGTGTGGCCGCCGCAGAACTCCATGAAGCTGTATTGGCGCTGCGGCTGCGCCTCCAGCGCGAGGCGCTCGGCAATCTTGCGGGCAATGCCGCCGTCGCGGAATTCGTCGATGTATTTCATGCGGGGGCTTTGGGGGCGGCGCTGGTTTCGGCGGCTTGCGACTGGGCGAGTTCGCCGAACAGCGCCAGCGTGCGGGCGGCTTCTTCGGGGTCGATTTTGCCAATCGCGTGGCCGACGTGGACGATGACGTAATCATCGACCTGCGCGTCGTCAATCAGCGCGACTGAAATGATTTTGCGAATGCCGCCGAGGTTAACGACGGCTTGCTCGCCGGGGAGCAGCTCAACGAGCCGGGCGGGAATGGCTAGGCACATGGGGGGCTTTCAAAAAAGAGCGAGAGGACTCGGGTGAAGCATGGCTATTATTTAAACAGAATATCGTGATGAATGCGGTGCTGCGTCATCAGTCGCCACATTTGAAATTATTTGGCAACCCCGTACATGGTTTGCGTGTTTTCCATTGATTCATTGAATTTGATTCTGGAGAACAGCTTTGGAGATCAAAAATCCGTAAAGGCTCACTCTGCTTCCCAGTAAATTTGTGGAAATTGCTGCTGGGCAGGCAACCAATAGTCAAGAGCTTGAAGTGCTGTAGTCACAGGAATGGTTTGATTTTCATCGACCGCGAACTCGATGCTAGTTTCGTCTTTGAAAATAATTTTTCTCGGTGCAGAAAGCTCAGGTGAGCGTTTGGCGCAAAACCCTTGGTGTTCAAGCAGTCGAACGTAAGCAAGGCCGGATTCATTTAGAAAAGCCACAAAATTTCCATAATCCCCGTGGTCTTTTATTCGGGCAATGATGACGGCGCAGTTACCACCCCTGAGCGGTGTCTCCAAAAATGATAGAACTTCTTCTGGCGTATGCAGGGTTGCTCTGAGGGTGGAGTTTGGTTTATTGAGGGAAACCAATTCAATCTCATAGAATGAGGACTTGCCGGGAAGCGTCATATGCAACCTAATGAATGTGAGCTAGCCGATGTGGAGCTGTTGCCGCGCATCCGTGTTGAGTGAATAGTTTGGCATAGACTAAGTCGGGTCCAAGTCAGTGGGGAATTTGCTAGCTTCATGCCATTTGTTAGCTCTCAACTCCCCAATAAGATTTCGGCTATGCCAAGCGCGATTGAGGTGGGAGAAGATGTGCCCCAGATCGACGCGAAAGAATTCCTCATCAGCTGCATGCAGTTGATGAGAAATTGCGTACTGCTTGCAGCGTTCACCGAGATTGTCGGGGTCAGTCCAGAATGCTTTATCCAGTGCCTCAAGCTCACTGCTTGATTCGTTTTCTCGCAATTCGGTGTTGCATTCCGCTCCATCAAGAGGAATGTGGGCCTCACCAACTATGATTTGCTTCGCTCTTGAAAGCAGCGATGCTGACTCTTGCGCGCCCATTTCAAGCAACCCATCCAATGCATAGACATACAAGGCTCCAGAGGAATTTGAGAAAAATTGATCGAAGCCTCCGTTGTAAACCTCGCCGATGAGGCACGAAACTGCGTAGTAAGTTTTCTCCGCATCGGCAAGTAACTGGAATCCTTCTGGACTGCCATGAACACGCTCGACAAGCGCCACCCAATACTTGCGTTCGGCACTTTGCTCATAGATGCGTTCTTCTTCGCGCCGTTTCTTGCTGGCCTCAATGTTGGCTCGATAGCCGCCTTTGCAGGGCATGCAAAGTCCATCGTTTTTTGTTGCGGTGTCGGGGTGAATTAACTCACCGCAAGATTTGCAAGGTAATTTAGTAATCATGAGGTGATTAAAGTTTGATATTAATTAGAGTCTAACCATGATTAACCTTTGTAATCTGGTGGCGATGTCGCCGTCGCGAAATTCATCGATGTATTTCATGCAGCGGCTTTGGCGGCGGCGCTGGTTTCGGCTGCGTCAGCGGCCTGTGACTGGGCGAGTTCGCCGAACAGCGCCAGCGTGGGGGCGGCTTCTTCGGGTCGATTTTGCCGATGGCGTGGCCGACGTGGTCGATCAGCGCAATCGAGACGGTCTTGCGGATGCCGCCGAGGTTGACGATGGCTTGCTCACCGGGCAGCAGCTCGACGAGTCGGGCGGGAATGGCTAAGCACATGGCGGGCTTTTACTTTCAGAAAAAGGAGACTGAGGGCGTTCATCAAGACCGATGATTCAATGAAGTCGGCCAAATAAACGCAAAAAACATAGCCAACAAAATCAACAAAATTCCAACTGGAAAAAATAAGTGATTAACACCGTCGTATTTATGTAAAAAATTTAATATAGAACCAGATGCTGAAACTATGGGAATTGCAAGAAAAATACCAGCAATAAAACGAAGTAAAGTTGACTGATTGATTCGAGTCCCAAGAATTGCTACAAAAAAGAAACCTGCTGAAAAGACAAGAATCTCAAGAGCCTCCATGAGTGATTCACCATAAGTGAGTGCTTCAGGCCCACCGGGGAATGGTGAAGGAATAATACTGAGAAAAACGAATGCGGCTACTATTAATGACAATAATCTGGCTATCCATCGAAGTAGGTTTTTTGCAAAATTTAGAAAATTTATCATAATATTTATTTTTATTTTGCAAATGACTGAAAAATAATAATGAGAAAAAAGACTATTACGCAAATTGCAAGAAGTCGTGCGAAGTAGTAAATGACAAATCGGTCGGAATCTTCTGTCTTCTGAAAAATAAATTTTATCTTTGGTTTTTCTTTTGAGAAAATTAAATCCATAGTATGTTTATAATTTTTTAAGAGATTTACTCCAATCGTCAACCCTAAGATAAATATCATCAAAAATGATACTTTAAATGCTAAAAACAAGAAGTCATTCATTGGAATTTTGAATTAAATTTCTGAGTCTATATGCCGAAATTGTCAATAATCGACTTTCACCAAGGAAGGGGTATGAACTGATGTTTGCGCATCAAGCTGCTGCCCCACCACCCAAGCCTGCCCCAGCGCCAGCCCCGCATCGCCGCAGGAGTTATTTTCAGGCCATAAAACCCGCAAGCCGTGGCCATTTAACCGGCGCGTGACTTCGCGGGTCAAGATGGCATTCATAAAACAGCCGCCGCCCAGACACACGATGCCGCATCCGGCACGGCGGGCGGCGTGGGCGGCCCAGTCGGCCAGCGCGTGGGCCAGCGTCAGGTGGAACCAGGCGGCTGCCGCGCCCACGCTGTCCGCCGTCTGCGGCCAGGCCAGCAGGGTTGCCATCAAGGGGCGGATGTCGAGCGCGCTGGCGTCGGTCGAAATGGCGACGGCGGGCGGGTGCTGGCCCGGCGCGTTCGGCCCCGGCGCGTGCGCTGGCGGGTTGGCGCTGAGCCAGCGGGCGGCCTGCTGCTCCAGCGCGATGGCCGCTTCGGCTTCGGTTTGGTCGTGCAGGTGCAGGCCGAGCGCGGCGGCGGCGGCGTCGAACCAGCGTCCGGCGCTGGTGCCGCTGGGGCAGTTCAGCTTGGCGTCCAGCATGCGCGCCATCATGCGCGCCGGGCCGGTGCCGACGGCGGGCGCGAGGCGCGGCTCGATGTCAGCGCCGCGCCCCATGGCGTGCAGCGCCGAGGCCAGCATGCGCCACGGCTGGCGCGCCGCCGCGTCGCCGCCGGGCAGGGCCAGCGGCCACAGGTGGCCCAGCCGTTTCCAATCGCCGGGCGCGACCCGCAGCAGTTCGCCGCCCCAGACGGTGCCGTCGCTGCCCAGCCCCACGCCGTCCAGCGCCAGGCCGATCACCAGCTCGCGCAAGCCGTGTTCGGCCATCACGGCGGCGATGTGGGCGTGGTGGTGCTGCACGGCGATGGCGGGGATTTGCCATTCGTCGGCCAGCGCCAAGGCGAGGCGGGTGCTGAAAAAGTCCGGGTGCAGGTCGTGGGCGATGGCCGCGACTGGCTGGCTGGCGCGGGTGGCCAGCGCGCGGGCTGACGCCTCCAGCGCCCGGCAGGCATCGGCATCGCGCAGGTCGCCGTGCAGGGCGGAGCTTTGCCAGCCGTTGGCCTCTAACAGGCAGGCGGTGTTTTTCAGCCACGCGCCGACGGCCAGCACCGGACGGACGGGCGGCGGGCGCGCCGAATCAGCGGGGCGGTTCATGCGGGAAAAGCGGTGTGCTTCATGCGAGAAAGTCCGGGGCCAGCGCGTGCTCCAGCCAGTTCAGCCACGCGTCCATGCCCGCGCCGCTGGTCGCCGAGAGCTGGATGATTTCAATCGCCGGATTGACGCGCCGGGCAAACTCGATGCAGCGCGCCACGTCGAACTGCAGGTGCGGCAGCAGGTCGGTTTTGTTCAAAATCATCAGCCGGGCGGCGGCGAACATGTCGGGGTATTTCAGCGGCTTGTCCTCGCCCTCGGTGACGGAGAGGATCGCTACCTTGGCCGCTTCGCCCAAGTCCCACGCGGCAGGGCAAACCAGATTGCCGACGTTTTCGATGAATAGCAGGCTGGTGGCGTCGCCGTGGTGCGGGGCGTGCTGGTGGGAATGGCTGTGGCCGTGTTCATGCTCGTGGCCGTGCGTGTGGGGCGCGTCATGGCCGTGCGGTGCGTGGCCGTCATCGCTGACACCGGCACTGGCCTCTGCGCTGGCGGGGCCGTCGTGATGGTGATGCGCCTCA
>JAPLPS010000152.1 GCA_026400075.1 Polaromonas sp. | reverse complement strand
AACGCTGCACGATGCACATCGGGCAAGGCTCCAGCCCGACGGAGTGCTGCAGATACAGGCCAAAAGCCAGCAGCGCGATACAGGCGACGGACACCAGCGCCAGCAGGCGGCGGGGCGCATCGAGCAAATTCAATAAAGTAGCAAGCATTGGAATCCTTCAACAAACTCAACAGATACAAGGGTTTTCCCGTTAGTGATTGTCCACTGCAATAAGTTCCTGTTCAGCTAACGCTATCGACCAGCAGCTCGCCCTGCATATGCTTGCCCATGAAATCGAGAAAGCTGCGCACCGCCGGAACCTGCCCCCGGCGCGACGGAAACACCGCATGCACCCGGCCCGGCCGCAGCACCCAACCAGGCAGCACCGGCACCAGCAATTGCGCCTGCAGCTCGGCCTGGCTCAGCGTGGCGGGCAAAAAGCTGATGCCGGTGCCCGCCAGCACCGCCAGTTTCAGTGTCTGCAAGTCGTCGGCCACGTAGCGCGGCTGGTGCTGGAAGACAAACTCCTGCCCGTCCGGCCCGAGCAGCACCCAGCTGCAGCGCCCGTCCAGCACCGCCATCGCCACCGTGTCCAGCCGCGCCAGATCCTGCGGGACGGACGGCACGCCCTGGCGGCGCAACTGCTCGGGGCTGGCCAGCAAATAGCCGCAAGTCGCGCCCAACTGCTTGACAACCATGCTGCCACTGTCGTCCAGCGTGAAGCGCACGCGCAGCGCGATGTCAATGCCTTCCTCGACCAGATCGACGATGCGGTTCGTCACCCGCATGTCGATTTTGACCTGCGGGTGCAGCGCCAGGTAGCGCGGCACCAGGTAGCCCAGCGTGCTTTGCGCCAGCGTCACCGGGCAGGAAATGCGCAGCGTGCCGCGTGGTTCGGCCTGCATGTGCGCCACGGCCTCTTCGGCGGCCAGCGCCTCCTCGCGCATGGCGCTGCAGTGGCGCAGGTAGATTTCGCCGACCGCCGTCAGCGACAGCTTGCGCGTCGTGCGTTGCAGCAGCCGCACGCCGAGTCGCGCCTCCAGCTCGGCCACGCGGCGCGACAGGCGCGACTTGGGCAAACCGAGCGCGCGCCCGGCGGCGGCAAAACCGCCCCGCTCCACCACTTCGGCGAAATACAGCATGTCATTGAGGTCTTGCATGGGGCGAATCTCCTGATTCCTGATGTGCGTTGAATTGGACGGCTTGATTGTCCCGCATACAGGACAATCAAATGCAATTTCAGCTACTTATCAAGAACTCACTCCGCCAGCACAATCTATCCATCACCACTTATTCTTCAGGAACGCATCATGAGCAAGCTTCTCCACATTGATTCCAGCATCCTCGGCGGCAACTCGGTGTCGCGCCAGTTGACGGCCCAGATCGTCGCCTCGTGGCGCGCCGCCCATCCGGCCACCGAAGTCAGCTACCTCGATCTGGCCGTGGACACGCCCAGCCACCTGTCGGCCGAATCGCTGGGTTTCCGCGTGGCGCCCGGCGCGGCGGAACTGACCGACATGCAAAAGCGCGAAAACGCCATTTCCGAAGCGCTGGTGTCGCAATTCCTGGCCGCCGACGTGGTGGTGATTGGCGCGCCGCTGTACAACTTCAGCATCCCGACCCAGCTCAAGGCGTGGATTGACCGCGTGGCGCAAGTGGGCCGCACCTTCAAATACACCGAAAAAGGCCCGATGGGCCTGGCAGGCGGCAAGACGGTGATCGTGGCCTCGACCCGTGGCGGCGTGTATTCGACCAGCGACGCAGGCAACGCGATGGAGCACCAAGAAAGCTTCCTGAAGACGGTGTTCGGCTTTCTCGGCGTGACCGACGTGCGCTTTGTGCGCGCCGAAGGCCTGGCAATGGGCGAAGCGGCCAAAGCGGCGGCGCTGGCAGCGGCGCAGGCGGATACCGTGGCGCACACGCAGAGCGCGGCGAACCAGCCGGAGGCGGCTTTGGCGGCTTGAGGGTTTTTCTGCGCTCGTGAAAAAGCCCGCTTTTGCGGGCTTCTTTTATGGGTTTCACATTGACAACTATTTGAAAATTTACCAGCCATCAATTTTCAAATAAAAAATAATGGCTATGTATTTATTTT
>JAPLPS010000393.1 GCA_026400075.1 Polaromonas sp. | reverse complement strand
CATCGAATTTGCTCATGCATTCGATGATCTTGGACCCCTTCATCTTTGGCAATGCCGTCGCGACACTGCGGGCTGACTTACATCAAGCCCCGGAGACTTCCATGCCTTCCCGCAACCCCCCGATCCCCGGCACCACGCCGTTCGATGGCGACCAGGCCCGCAAGGGCTATGCGCTGAACAAGATGTGCTTTTCGTTCAATTCCGCCGAGAACCGCAATGCGTTCAAGGCCGACGAAGAAGCCTATATGCGCCAGTACGGCCTGAACGAGGCGCAGGCCGCCGCCATCCGCGCCCGCAACGTGTTGCAGTTGATTGCGGCGGGCGGCAATGCCTATTACCTGGCCAAGTTCGCCGGGATTTTCGGGCTGGACATGCAGGACATCGGCGCACAGCAAACCGGCCTGACCAAAGACGAATTCAAAGCCAAGCTCGTGGCAGCTGGCCAGTAAACAAGGACTATTCAAATGGCAAAACTTATCGGCGGCCTCGGCACTTCGCACATTCCGGCCATCGGCAGCGCAATTCACAAGGGACTGCAGCAAGACCCCTACTGGAAACCGTTTTTCGACGGCTTCACCCCGATTCACCAATGGCTGGGCGAGAAAAAGCCCGACGTGGTGGTGATGTTCTACAACGACCACGGGCTGAATTTTTTCCTTGACAAGATGCCAACCTTTGCCGTCGGCGCTGCGCCGGAGTACCACAATGCGGACGAGGGCTGGGGCATTCCGACGCTGCCGCCGTTCAAGGGCGAGCTGGACCTGTCGTGGCAAATCATCAACACGCTGATCGAAAAAGAATTCGACATCGTCACCTGCCAGGAAATGCTGGTCGATCATGCTTGTACGCTGCCCTTGAAACTGTTTTGGCCTGAGGGCGATTGCCCGGTGACGGTGGTGCCGGTGTGCATCAACACGGTGCAGTTTCCGCTGCCCAAGCCGGGCCGCGTCTATGCGCTGGGCAAGGCCGTCGGCGAGGCGATCAAGGCCTGGGATAGCACGAAAACCGTGGCGGTGATGGCCTCGGGCGGCCTGAGCCACCAGCTCGACGGCGAGCGCGCCGGTTTTATCAACAAGGCGTTTGATTTGCAGTTTCTGGATAGCCTGGAGAGCAACCCGGAATGGGCGACGCAGTTCAGCGTGCATGAGCTGGTCGAAAAAACCGGCACGCAAGGCGTGGAGCTGCTGATGTGGCTGGCGATGCGCGGCGCGTTGACGGGCGGCGGCGGCCCGAAAGTCAAGCGCGTCACGGGCAATTACCACATCCCGATTTCCAACACCGCGACGGCGGTGCTGGCGCTGGAAACGGCTTAAATCCGCATCACTCCTGAAGGCGAATGGCCACCTTGCCGAACTGCGCGCCCGACTCCAGCCGGTCTAGCGCGGCGTGGGTTTGCGCCAGCGGAAATTCGCTGTCGATGACGGGGCGCAGGCCGGTGCGCTCGACCAGCTTTAGCAAATCGCGGAACTCGTCGAAGTTGCCCAGCGTCGAGCCGAGAATCTGCAACTGGCGGATGAAAATGCGGCGCAAATCGGCGGGTGGCTGGTCGCCAGAGGTGGCGCCGCAGGTGACGAGCCGCCCGCCGCGCACCAGCGATTTCATCGCCGATGACCACACGGCGGCGCCGACGTTTTCAATCACCAGATCGACGCCGCGCCCGCCGGTGCGGGCCATGACTTCCTTCACCACGTCCTGCGTGCTGCTGTTGATGACGTGATCGGCGCCCAGCGCACGGGCGCGCTCCAGCTTGCCCGCGTCGCGCGACGTGACCAGCACCTGCGCGCCGGTCAGTTTGGCCAGCTGCAGCGCGGCCAGCGACACGCCGCCGCCGATGCCAAAGACCAGCACCGTCTCCCACGGCTTGAGCTGGCCCTTGGTGAACAGCATGCGCCAGGCGGTCAGGTGGTTCACGCCCAGTGCGGCGGCTTCGGCAAAGCTGAGGTGCGCGGGCATGGCAAAGACGTTTTGTGCGGGCAGGCTGACCCATTGCGCCAGCGTGCCATCGCGGTGTTCGCCCAGGTATTTCATGCCCACGCACAGGATCACGTCGCCGCGCTGGCAGAACTCACAGCGCCCGCAGCCAATGCCCGGATGCAGCACCACGGACTGGCCCGGCTTGAGCAGTTTTTCGTCGGCATCGACTTCTTCGACGGTGCCCGCGCCGTCGAGGCCCATGATTTGCGGCAGCTGGTGCGTGATGCCCGCGCCGCTGTCGCGCATGTACAAGTCCACCCGGTTCAGCGTGGCCGCCTGCAGGCGCACCAGGACGTGGCCGGGTTGGCGAATGGGCTTGGGGCGCTGGCCGATGCTGACGACCTCGTTGCCGCCGTGGGCGGTGATGAAAGCGGCTTTCATGAAGGGGGCGGCTTCGTGGCGTGATGGGGGCATGGCTGGATTCCTGTGCTGGATGAGGGCGCCGCAGGGGGTGATCGTCACGGTGCGTTGCGGTGAATGTGATGCGTGCTTGTCTTTTTTGGCCATTATCTGCGGCGGTGGTGCTGGCGCTGGTGACGGTTGTTCACGCCCAGCCGGGCTGCCTGAACGCCTCCGCCAGAAAATCCACCATCGCCCGCACCTTGCCGGACAGGTGCTGGCGGCTGGGATAGACGGCGTGAATCGCCAGCGCCGGGCCGCTGTAGCTGGGCAGCAGTTCGACCAGCCGCCCGGCGCGGATGTCCGGCCCGACCAGAAAGCCCGGTTGCAAAATGACGCCTTGGTCGGCCAGCGCGGCGGCGCGGCAGGTGTCGCCGCTGTTGGCGCGCAGGCGCGCTCGGACGGTAACGGATTCGCGGCCTTGCGGGCCGTCAAAAGTCCACACATCGCCGCTGGACCAGTAGGCGTAGGCCATCACGCTGTGGCTGGCTAGATCTGACAATTGATGGATGGGCGGCGCCCGGCGCAGGTAGCCCGGCGAGGCGCACAAGATGGTGCGGTCGCTGCTCAGCGGGCGCGCCACCAAGCTGGAGCTGGCCAGACCGGGGCCAGCGCTGATGCGAATCGCCAGATCAAAGCCTTCCTCCACCAGATCAACGAGCCGGTCTGACAGCGTCACGTCCAGTTCGATTTTTTCATAAGCCTTGAGGAATTCGCCCCACAGTGGCGCCTGATGCAGATTGCCAAACGTCAGCGGTGCGTTGATTTTCAGGCGCCCGGCGGGCTGGGCCGTGGTGGCACTGGCGGCGGCATTGGCCTGGGCCAGATCGTCCAGAATCTGGCGGCAGCGCTCAAAATAGTCGCTGCCCGTGTCGGTCAGCGACAGGCGGCGCGTGGTGCGGTTCAGCAGGCGCGTGCCCAGCTGCGCTTCCAGCTCCATCACCAGCCGCGAGACGACGGCTTTGGACAGCCCGAGCCGCTCGGCTGCTTTGACAAAACTGCCGTTCTGGACGACGGCGGTAAAGGCTTCAATCTGGCGGAGCTGGTCCATAGCGGTGGTTCCAATCGGGGCGGGAAGGGGGTTGTGGCCGGGGCTGGGCAAGGCGGCCATGATCGCCGCGCCATCAGGCAATGCCGATAAGACGGGTGGCGCTGGCGTGCGGTAGTGTTGGCATGTTGCGGTGCTAATTGTCAATGTTTTAGAAACAATCTATCTTGATAGTGGTTATTTATCTTTGAATTCGGGACGGCTAAAGTCTGGCTCAAAGGATGATTTCTGTATGCCCACCACTTCTTTGCTTCCGGCTTTGTTTATTTCCCACGGCGCGCCGCTGTTTGCGCTGGAGCCCGGCGAGACTGGCCCGGCGCTGACCCGCTGGGGCGCTCGATTGGCCGCCAGCCAGCCGCTGCGCGGCATCGTCATCCTGTCGCCGCACTGGATGGCGCGTGGCCCGGCGGTGATGACGAATGCCGCGCCGCCAACCTGGCACGACTTTGGCGGGTTTCCGCCGCCGTTGTATGAACTGCAATACCCCGCGCCCGGCAGCCCGGCGCTGGCGCACGAGGTGCTCGACCTGCTGGCCGCCGCTGGCATGCCCGCGCAGGCTGACGCCAGTCGCCCGCTCGACCACGGCGCCTGGGTGCCGCTGATGCACCTGTTTCCCGAGGCGAATGTGCCGGTGGTGCAGGTGGCGCTGCCGGTGCGCTGGGGGCCAGCCGAAGTGCTGGCGCTGGGCTGGGCGCTGTCTGGCCTGCGCGAGCGCGGCGTTTTGCTGATCGGCTCGGGCAGCATGACGCACAACTTGTCGGAGTTCTTTGGCGGCGCCCGTGAGCCAGCGCCTTATGTGGTCGCCTTCAGCCGCTGGATCGAGGCGGCGCTGGCGCGTGGCGATGTGGCGGCGCTGCTGGACTACCGGGCGCAGGCGCCGCACGCCGCCCGCGCCCATCCGAGCGAGGACCATTTCCTGCCGCTGTTTTTTGCGCTGGGCGCGGCGGGCGAGGGCGCCAGCCCCGATTACCTGAGCCGCGAAGTCATGTACGGCATGCTGGCGATGGATGCGTTTGCGCTGTCATGCTGAATCTTTCCTTGACCCATCTGCAGCGCCCGGCTGACAAGGCCGTGGCCGAACCCTGGCTGCTGGCGCTGAACCTGCGCTACGCCGAATTCCCCAACGCGCACGAAATCACGCGGGACGAGCTGGCGCAGGCGATGCAGTGGCTGGCGGAACTGGCGCCTTGAGCGGGCGCGGGCGAAGCGCCACCCTTTGCCGAGTCTGGCGTCGGCTTGGCTTTATGCGGGTTGCGGCGCAAACCAGTGCTGCGTGCGGTTGACAAAACCGACCAGCGACAGCATCACCGGCACCTCGACCAGTACGCCGACCACCGTGGCCAGCGCCGCGCCCGAGTGCAGGCCAAACAGCGAAATCGCCACCGCCACGCCGAGCTCAAAGAAGTTGGAGCCGCCAATCAGACAGGCGGGCCCGGCAATGTTGTGCGGCAACTTCAGCAGCCGGGCGGCGAAGTAGCTGACGAAGAACAGCCCGTAGGTCTGGATCAGCAGCGGCACGGCAATCATCGCAATCACCAGCGGCTTGGCGACGATGGTTTCGGCCTGAAAGCCAAACAGCAGCACGACGGTGGCAATCAGCCCGACCACCGACCACGGTTTCAGGGCGGCCACAAAATTGCCGACGGCGCGGGCCGAGCGGCGCTGCAGTGCGTAGCGCGTCGCCATGCCCGCCGCTAGCGGCAGCACGACATACAGCACGGTGGACAGCACCAGCGTTTCCCACGGCACGCTCAGGTTCGTCACGCCGAGCAAAAAGGCGGCTATCGGCGCAAAGGCCACCACCATGATCAGGTCGTTGACCGAGACTTGCACCAGCGTGTAATTGGCGTCGCCCTTCACTAGCTGGCTCCAGACGAACACCATCGCCGTGCAGGGCGCGACGCCGAGCAAAATCATCCCGGCTATGTACTCGCTGGCCGATTGCGGATCGACCCAGGGCGCAAAAATGTACTGAAAAAACAGCACGCCCAGCGCCGCCATCGTGAACGGTTTGATCAGCCAGTTGACCACCAGCGTCAGCAGCAGTCCGCGCGGTTTTTTACCCACGTCCTTGACAGCCGACCAGTCGATTTGAATCATCATCGGGTAAATCATCACCCAGATGAAAACGGCCACGACGAGGTTGACGTGTCGACCCAGTTGTCCCGGGTGGCGAGCACCTCGGGGAAGTCGTAGCCGGTGTCGACCTGCAGCACCGGGAACGGGATCTTGGCCGGGTAGAAGGCCTTCTCCGCCAGGCGCATCATCACGATGGAGTCCTTGCCGCCCGAGAACATCAGGACGGGCTTCTCGAACTCGGACGCGACCTCGCGGAAGATGTGGATCGACTCCGCCTCGAGCTGGTCGAGCTGGCTCAGCCGGTAGTCGGCGTGGGTCTGGGACATGAGGGCCTCTCGTGACTCTTGCCCGGGGAGGGCAGCGCACATCGTATCGAGGTGCGCAGCGTGTGCCGGAATCGTCTCACAGAAGTGGAACGTGTTCTAGTTTCGTCCGCGAACTAGTTCTCGTCGAGGTCCTGACCTGTCGGGTCCGGAGCGACGTGGTCGTCGAGGTAGGCGCCGCCGACTGGCTCGGCGCCCCAGCTCGCCACGGTCCAGCCGTCCTCGAAGGATCCGTCGAGCTGGATGCAGGCGGTGTTCGCCAACCCCTCGGTCGCCATCTCGTGGGTCTCGGAGTCGGTGACCCGGGACGCCACCCAGGTCCGGATCGCTGCACCGTGGCTCACGATC
>JAPLPS010000062.1 GCA_026400075.1 Polaromonas sp. | reverse complement strand
CACGAATATATACAACCTCAAGAAAGGCATGCTATCCGATTACATGCGGCAAGAGCTGCGAAGTCCATCGGTTCGGATGGCTGTTTGAAGATTTTGCTTTTTACAATGTGAAATATTTCAGAATTTTGCGTAAGTCCTATCTTTAAAGGCTTTCGAAAGTACCATGAAAACCATTTGCAAACTGCGCGATTGGACTACGAAGCCAGGAGACCCAGCAAAGGCTCTTATCTCTGTTTGTTTGAGTAATGGTTTACTTCCACCCTACTTTGAGACTCAGTTCGCATCAATCAGATCCCTTCTGGAAAGTGGAGTTCCGACAGTTAGAAATAAAAATGGCGGCCACGGCCAAGGTTCTGATGTAGTCGTCGTACCTGAATATCTTGCTCGTTACGGATTAAATTTAACAGCCTCAAGCATTCTCTTCTTGGTCGATGCTCATACCGCAACCAAGTGATAACCCCAATCACTCCCCCCATCCTGCGCCTGACCGACATCCATCGCAGCTACAACATCGGCACCGAGGTTGAAACCGAGGTGCTGCACGGCATCAGTTTGAGCCTGCAGAGCGCCGAGTTCGTCGCGCTCAAGGGGCCGTCGGGGTCGGGCAAAAGCACGCTGCTCAACATCATCGGCCTGCTGGAGCGGCCCACGTCTGGCACGCTGGACATCGCCGGGCAAACCACCGGCGCGCTCGACGACGCCGGGCTGACGGCGCTGCGCGGCGCGACCATCGGCTTTGTCTTTCAGTTTCACCACCTGCTGCCCGCCTTTACCGCGCTGGAAAACGTCTTGATGCCGTCCCTCATCGCGCACGGCACGGCCACGCCGGAGGCTGAAGCCAATGCCCGTGAACTGCTGGCCCGCGTCGGCCTGAAAGGCGCCGAATACAAGCGCCCCGGCGAGCTGTCCGGCGGCATGCAGCAGCGCGTGGCCATTGCCCGGGCGCTGTCGCTTAAACCCCGCCTGATCCTGGCCGACGAGCCGACCGGCAACCTCGACACCGTCTCCGCCGACGAAGTGTTCGGCCTGCTGCGCGAGTTCAACCACGACCACGGCAGCGCCTGCCTGATCGTCACCCACGACCCGCGCCTGGCGCTGCGCTGCGACCGCGTGATCGAGCTGGTGGACGGGCGCCTGGTGGCGGGATAAATGCCATTGATTTAGTCGCTGACTATGCCCATCGAATAGGCGACAGAGGCCCATCTACCCGTGAGAAAACCGGCTCCCAAGCCAAAAGCGGGGCAGCTCCGTCCAGCTACAGTTGCCATAGTTTTCCGTTGAATTAATTTTGAAATCCACGCCATGAAACACGACATCCGCTGGAAGCAGCGCTTTAACAACTACCTCAAAGCCCTGCAAACGCTTGATGAAGCCTATGCCCTGACGCAAACGCGGGCGCTGTCCAAACTGGAGCAGCAGGGCTTGATCCAGAGCTTTGAATTCACCCATGAACTGGCGTGGAACGTCTTCAAGGACTATCTGACCGACCAGGGCATCGCTGGCCTGATCGGCTCCAGGGACGCCACCCGCAGCGCGTTTAAAAATGGCCTGATCACCGAAGGCGAGGACTGGATGCGGATGATTGCCGACCGCAACCTGACCTCCCACACCTACGACCAGGCCACCGCGCAAGCCATCGTGGACAACATCCTGGCGCGCTACTACCCGGCCTTCACCGCCATGAAGGCCACGTTCATGGATCGCTATCAGCAGGCAGACACGGGCTTATGAACTGCGGACTGTCCGAAGCCACCATCGCCCGCATCCAGGGCGTGCTGGCGCGCTTTGCGGAAGTGGACAAGGCCGTGCTCTACGGCTCGCGCGCCAAGGGCAACTACCGGGCCGGGTCGGACATCGACCTCACCTTGTACGGCCCCGCGCTCAGTTTTGACCAGCTCGGCGCGATTGCGAACGAGCTGGACGACTTGCTGCTGCCTTACACCATTGACCTGTCGATTTTTGAGCAGCTGAGCCATCCAGAACTGCGCGAACACATTGAGCGCGTAGGAAAGGTGTTTTATCAGCGCCAGATCTAGGCCGCTCACGGCCCGGCTGGCCGGATAGCGCCGTGGGGCCTTTGTTCAAGGCATTACCATTGACGGTCTTGACACACATTTCCCCTCAGAACACCTATTTGTACGAACGCACGGGGCCAAGCACCCAGCGTCATTTCACTCCCAAGGATTCCCCATGAAGCGCGTTGATGATTTCCGCCTGAAATTTGGCAAAAAAGAACTGGTTCCCCTGATCATTGGCGGCATGGGCGTGGACATTTCCACCGCTGAGCTGGCGCTGGAAGCGGCCCGCCTGGGCGGCATCGGCCACATCTCGGACGCGCTGATCCACGACGTGTCCGACCGGCGTTTCGACACCTCCTTTGTCAAGGGCAAGACCAAGTTCTACAAGAGCAACATCGCCAACTCGGACAAGAGCAGCGTCCAGTTTGACCTCGGCCAGCTCGCCGAAGCGACCAAGCTGCATGTCGGCAAAACGATGGAAGCCAAGCGCGGCGACGGCATGGTCTTCGTCAACGTGATGGAAAAGCTGACGATGAACTCGCCGCGCGACACGCTGGAAGTGCGTTTAAATTCCGCGCTGGACGCGGGCATTGACGGCATCACGCTCAGCGCCGGTCTGCATCTGGGCTCGTTCGGCCTGATGGCCGAGCACCCGCGCTTTCGCGACGCCAAGCTGGGCATCATCGTCTCGTCGGTGCGGGCGCTGCAACTGTTCCTGCGCAAGACGGCGCGACTGAACCGCCTGCCCGATTTTGTGATCATCGAAGGCCCGCTGGCGGGCGGCCATCTGGGCTTTGGCATGGACTGGGCCAAGTACGACCTGGCGACCATCGTCGCTGAAATCGCCGCCTTCCTGAAGACCGAGCAGCTGGACATTCCGCTGGTGGCAGCGGGCGGCATTTTCACCGGCACCGACGCGGTGAATTTCCTCGAAAACGGCGCCGCCGCCGTGCAGGTGGCCACGCGCTTTACCGTCGCCGACGAATGCGGCCTGCCGCCCGAGGACAAGCAGGAATACTTCAAGGCCAGCGAAGCCGACATCATCGTCAACACGATCTCGCCGACCGGCTACCCGATGCGCATGCTGAAGAATTCACCGGCCATCGGCTCGGGCATCCGGCCCAATTGCGAGTCTTACGGCTACCTGCTGGATACCAACGGCAACTGCGCCTACATCAACGCCTACAACGCGCAGCTGGTGATTCACCCAGACGGCAAAAACCTCTCGGTGCAGGACAAAACCTGCCTGTGTACGCACATGCGCAATTACAACGTCTGGACCTGCGGCAGCCTGACCTATCGCCTGAAAGACACGACGCGCCGCCTGGCCGACGGCTCTTACCAGGGCCTGAGCGCCGAGCACATCTTCCGCGACTACCAGTTCAGCGTCGATAACCAGCTGCTGCTGCCCGCCTGAGCGCCTGGGTGTGATTCGCAACACGACACGGGCTTGGCTGCATGACATTGGGAAATAAAACCAGGCGCTGCTGGCCGGAAGTGCTGGCCGGTGTGGTGTTGCTGCTGCTGGCCCCGCTGGCACAGGCGCAAGCCGGGGATGATGCCATTGGCTACGTCAAAACGGTGACTGGCCAGGCGCTGGTCATCACCGCCGGGCAGTCGGTCAAGGCGCTGCCGGGCACGGCGGTGCTGCTGGGCAGCCTGCTCAAAACCGGCCGGGCGGCGTCTATGGGCGTGACCTTCAAGGATGACACCGTGATGTCGTTTGGCCCTGAGACTGAGCTGACGGTGGATGAATACCTGTACGCCCCCGCGCAGGATCGGCTCAAGCTCGGTGCCCGGCTGGGCAAGGGCACCCTGAATTACCTGTCCGGCGTGATTGCCAAGCTCAAGCCGGACGCGGTGCAGATCAAAACGCCGACGGGCATCATCGGCGTGCGCGGCACCCGGTTTGTCGTCACCGTCGAGGAAGAGTAATGGGGCGGCAGGCAAAACGCCGTTGGGCTTTGATACTGCTGGGCTTGTGGGCTGTTTTGGGGGCGGGTTGCGCCGGGCCGCGCTCTTACGTGGTGCTGCTGCCCAGTCCAGACGGCAGCGTCGGCAAGGTGATGGTCAGCGGGGCTGAGGGCCAGCAGTTGCTCAATCGCGCCCAAAGCGGCACAGCCACTGATGGCGGCAAGCTGCCCTTTCTGGTCAGCAAGGAGCAACTGCAACGTGATTTTGGTGCCGCAATGGCCGCCTCGCCTGCACAGCCTGAGCGCTTCTTGCTGTATTTCACCTCCAGCGAAAAAAAATTAACCGAGGAATCCCGCGCCTTGCTGCCCACCATTTTGACGCGCGCCAAGACGCGAACGGCAGTCGATTTGTCCATCATCGGCCACACCGACACCCGTGGTGACGCCAAGGTCAATGAGGCTTTGGGCTTGAAGCGGGCCAATACTATTGCCAAGTTGCTGCGCAGCATGGGTTTAATCGACGCGCCCCTGAGCATCGAGTCGCACGGCGAGAACAATTTATTGGTGCCCACGCCCGACGAGACAAAAGAGCCCCTGAACCGCTGCGTGGAAGTCACGCTGCACTGAGTTATTTGCTGTCAAGGACGATCAGGTCGTCGCACGCGCCCTTGTGCAGCCGGCGCAGGTGCAGCGCCACCAGCGGGTCTTGCGGATGGCGCGCTGCCAGCGCTTCAAATTGCTCAAGCGCGCTGGCGCTCTGGCCCGCTTGCAGCAGCGCCAGCGCGCCAGCATAGTCGGCCAGCGGCGCGCAGGCGCGGGCGTCGGTGGCGGCGACCGGTTCGTAGGTTTGCAGCCACTGGGTTTTGCCCTTGAGCACGAGTCGGCCGACCGGGCGCACCGGCAGGCCGGGGCAGCCTTCCAGAATCGCCTCAGAGATGCAGACCCGCGTGCCCAGGTGCTTGTTCACCGTTTCCAGCCGGGCGGCGGTATTGATCGGGTCGCCCAGCGCCCGGTAGTCAAACAGCGCCTTGCCGCCAAAGTTGCCAACGATCACCTCGCCGCAATGCACGCCGATGCGCGTGTGGCCCCAGGCCACGCCCTTGGCCTGCCAGCGCTCGGCATAGGCGGAGGCAAAAACATGCATCTCCAGCGCGCAGTCGAGCGCGCGCTGGCGGTGATCTTCCTGCACCACCGGCGCCGAAAACATCACCACCAGCGCATCGCCCATGATGCGGTCCAGCGTGCCCTCGTGGCGAAAGACGATTTCCAGCATCGCTTCGAGGTAAGCGTTGATCAGCATCACCATCTGGGCCGGGTCGCTGTGCTCAATCAGCGTGGTGAAGTTGGCCAGATCGGTGAACACAAAGCTGCAAATCTGGCGCCGCCCGCTCAGTTGCAGCTGCTCGGGGTGGGCCATCAGGTAAGCCACCTTGTTCGGCGACACATAGCGGGAAAAAGCCTGGCGCAGCCAGCGGTGCTGGCGCTCGCTGGCAAAGTGGCGGGTGCTCCCGGCCACCAGAAAACTCAGCAGCACCGCCAGCGCCGGAGTGGCCACGTCCAGCAGCAGATGTTCCACGGTGAACGCGTACCAGGTGCCGCCCAGCAGCAGCGTCAGCAGCAGCGCGACCAGCAGAATCGAAAATTTGAAGGACTTCCGCTGCGTGACCAGCCCCACCAGCAGCATGCCCGCCACCAGCGCCAGCGCCTCCACGCTGGCCGTCCAGCCAGGCCGCTGCAGATGCACGCCTGAGAGGATTTGCGCCAGCGCCACCGCATGCACCTGCACGCCGGGAATATGCTCGCCGAGCGGGCTGGACTGCATGTCCATCAGGCCCACCGCCGAGCTGCCCACCAGCACGATGCGCCCGCGCAGCGCATCCGGGGCCAGCTTGCCGCCCAGCACCTGAGCCACCGGAATGAACGGCACCGGTGGTGAGCGACCAAAATCGAGCCACATGTCACCCTGCACACTCACCGGCACCGTCAGCGCGCCGATGCGCGCATCCAGCAAACCGCTGCTGTTGTTGCGCAGCAGATAGTTGCGTGCGCCCTGCGCCACGCGCACGGCCTCGGCGCTCAGCGAGGGCACGATCTCTGGTCGCCCCGGCGCAAAAACAGTGGCAGGCGGCGCACCACGCTGTCGCTGTCACCGGTGAAGTTCATCACCCCCAGGCCGCTGGCGGCGGCCGCAAGAACGGGCAAGGGCTCGGTGGCGCTGTCAAAGGCATGCAGCCAGTGCGCCGGGTCGCCAGCGCCGCTGCGGATGATGCGGTAGGGCAGCGGCTGGGTGGCCCCGGCCGGGCGGGCGTCGGGGACGCCTTGCAGCAAGCTGCTGCCCAGCACCACCTGACGCCCGGCCAGCGCCTGCGCCAGCACCTTGTCATGGTCGGGCAGTCCCTGCAGCGCGGCACTGATGGCGGGGTTTTGCCACAGCCGGGCCATGGCGCGCGGCGTGGTGCGGTCGGGCTCGGCCAGCAGCATGTCGATGACGATGACGGCCGCGCCCGCGCCATGCAGGCGCTGCACCAGCTCGGCCAGACGGGTGCGCGGCCAGGGCCACTGGCCATAGGCTTTCAGGCTGGCCTCGTCGATGTCGATGACCCGCACCGGCGACAGCGCCTGCGCCTCCACCCGCCGGTGCCAGCGCTGGAACTGGTCAAACTGCGCCAGCCGCAGACTCTGCAGCGGCAGCGGATCCGCCAGCCAAAGCAGAAAAATGCCCAGCGTCAGGAGCAGCACCAGCGAGGTGACGCGCAACCGGGTCAGCGCATCACGGTAAAGGCGCATGTCGGGGTTGTTGTTTACAAAAAGAGGGCAGCCTCTTTTTCTTGAACACCGTGCGCTGCCAAGCTCACAAAGGGTGTTCGGTGTAAAACTTGCCGCCGTGGTACAGCAGCGGCGAGGCGCCGTCGCGGTGGCTGCAGCGCTCGACCTCGCCGACGAAGATCACATGGTCGCCTTCTTCGTAGCGGCTGCGGTTGAAGCACTCAAAGGTGGCGGCGGCGCCGTCCAGCAGCGGCGCGCCGCAAGCGCCTTCGGTGAAGGCTACGTCAGTCCAGCGGTCTTCGCGGCGGCTGGCAAAGCGCTCGGCGAGCGCCTTTTGGTCAGCCGCCAGAATGTTGATCGCGTAATGCGAGCCGGTGCTGAACGCGGCCATCGAGCTGGCCGCCTGCGCCAGACTCCAGAGCACCAGCGGCGGACTCAGGGACACCGAGTTGAAGGAATTGGCCGTCAGGCCCACCAGAACGCCAGCCGGGGTGCGGGCGGTGACAATGGTCACGCCGGTGGCAAACATGCCCAGCGAAGCGCGAAACTCCTGGCTGGAAAAACCGGGACGGCTGGCTTGGCGAAGTGGGGTGGGGGAGAGCATGCTTGCATTTTACTAAAGCGGCCAAAACAACAACACCCACGCGGCCAGCGTGCAGATAATCGCAGCTGGCGAAAATGAAGACGCAAGGGCGCCATCGGCGGGCGCGGCGTCAAAAAACACGGGAAATCTGAATGCTGAACTGGCTGGGACTGCGCTGCCGTCTTGTTTTACTGGTACTGCTGGCGCTGCTGCCGCTGATGGGGCTGCTGTCTTACCTGGCGCTGCAAAGCAGCCACAGCATGCAGGAACTGGCCCAGTCCCGGCTGCAGTCGCAAGTCCTGCTGACCGCCGCGCACCAGCAGCGCCTGGTCGGGGAAATCGGCGAGGCACTCAAGAGCATGGCCAACGCGCCATCCGCCAGGCGGCTGCTGATGCTGCCGGTGTTGTGCCAGCAGTACCTGGCCAGCGTGCAGGCGCAGCACCCTGAATTCGAACAGCTCGGCCTGCTGGGCATCAACGGCAAATCAACCTGCGCCAGCAACGGCACGGCCCCGCAGGCGCAGGATTTCAGCCAGGCGGATTTTTTCCAAAAGGTGCTGGAGGACGGCTCTTTTACGGTCGGCCACTATGACCCGCGCCGGGCGGGCATCGGCTTTGGCGCGCCGCTGCATAACCGGCAGGGCCAATTGAGCGATGTGGCTTTTGCCATCATCAAACTGCAAACGCTGGGCAGCGCCTTTGAGCACTCCAGCCTGCCGCCGGGCACGACGGCGGTGCTGCTGGATCACCATGCGACCGTGCTGGCGGCCTACCCGCCCGCGCCTGGCTGGCTGGGCAAGCCGCACCCGGACACCGTCGTGCAGCAGGCCGTGCAGATGCGGCTGCAGGGCGTTGCTCAGGCGCAGGATGCGCGGGGGGAACAGCAGATTTACGCCTTTGCACCGGTTCCGGGCGGCGGCGCCGAGGGCCTGCTGGTGGCGCTGAGCCTGCCGCACGAGCAGGTGTCCGCGCAAAGCCGCAGCGCCCTGCGCGTGCAGATGCTGGCCGTGCTGGCGATGCTGCTGTCTGGCCTGGCCTGCGCCTGGTGGATGGGCAACGGGTTCATCCTGCAGCCGGTTCGGGCCATCCTGGGGGCGACCGACGAAATCGGCCGGGGCAACCTGGCCGCGCGCGTCAGCACAGGCGTCTTCTACCGCCATGAAATAGGGCGCATCGGCCTGACCTTCAACCGCATGGCCGAGGCGCTGCAGACGCGCCAGCGCCAGCTCGATACGGCGCTGCACGCGTCCGAGCAGGAGCGCAGACTGCTGGACTTGATTCTTCAGCGCATGAGCGAAGGCGTCATCGTGGTGGACATGAACAGCCACTTTTTGCTGTTTAACGACGCGGCGGACACGCTGCATCACGCCAAGCCGCGCATCGGCAGTTCGCTGGCCGAGTGGCGCCCCCGGCATGAACTGCTGATGCTCGACGGAAAAACGCCGCTCTCGCTGTCCGAACGGCCCTTGATGCAGGCGCTGCGTGGTGTCAGCCTGGACAACCAGGAGCTGGTGCTGCGCAGCTCCGGCGCCAAAGACCGGATTTTGCGGATGAGCGTTCGCCCGCTGTATGACGCGCCGGGCGAGCTGATAGGCGGCCTTGCCGTTTTCAACGACATCACCGCCAGCAAAAGCGCCGAGCGGGCCTTGATCAGCAGCAACCGGGCACTGCAGATGCTGAGCCGTTCGTGCATTGCCATCAACCGCATCCAGGACGAGGCGAGTTTGCTGGCCGAGGTGTGCCGGGTGGCGGTCGAAGTGGGCAGCTACCGGATGGCCTGGGTCGGTTACGCCCGTGACGATGCGGCGCAGCGCATTGAGCCCATCGCCCATGCTGGCGCGGAAAACGGCTACCTCGACGGCATTTTGATCAGCTGGAAAAACGGACATCCCAGCGGCAGCGGCCCGACCGGCCGGGCCGTGCGCAGCGGCCAGCCCGCCCAGAACAGCGACATCGGCGCTGACCCGGATTTTTGCTGGCAGGCCGCCGCGCTGCAGCACGGCTACCGCAGCTCCATCGCGCTGCCGCTGCGCGAAGCCGGGCGCAGTTTTGGTGTGCTGACCCTGTACCGGGATGAAGCGGCCGTCTTCCATGACGACGAGATCCGCCTGCTGCAAGAGCTGGCCGACAACCTGGCCTTTGGCATTGGCGGGCTGCGCGCCCGCCAGGAGCGCCTGCGCAGCAAGGCGCTGGCCGAGCAGGCGGCCGTCCAGCTGCGCGAGCAGGCCTCGCTGCTGGATCGGGCGCAGGACGCCATCATGGTGCGCAACCTCGACGGCACGCTGCGCTTCTGGAACCAGGGCGCCGAGCGGCTGTACGGCTGGAGCGCTCCGGAGGTGCTGGGCCGCTGCATGGCAGCGCAGATGTACCGCGATCCGGCGCAGCTCAAGACCCTGATCGACTGGGCCGTGAACAGCAGCAACAGCAACAGCAACAGCAACAGCAACAGCAACAGCGACTGGAGCGGCGAACTGACGCTGCAGGCGCGCAATGGCGCCGTGGTCGATGTGACGGTGCGCTGCACCGTGGTCTGCGACGAACAGGGCCAGATCAACGGCTTCCTGAGCATCCACACCGACATCCGCGAGCGCAAGCGCGCCCACGAAGCCATCCTCAGCCTCAACGCCAGCCTCGAAGAGCGGGTGCAGCAGCGCACCGCGCAGTTGGAGCTGGCCAACCAGCAGCTCGAAGCCTTTTCCTACTCGGTGTCGCACGACCTGCGCACGCCGCTGAGCACGATTGACGGCTTTAGCCATCTGCTGCAAAAAACGATGGCCAAGGCCGACCTGAGCGATGCGCTGGCCGAGCGCAGCGGGCATTACCTGGCGCGCATCCGCGCCAGCGTGGTGCAGATGGGCGAGCTGATCGACGCGCTGCTGTCGCTGGCGCAGGTCTCGCGCACCAGCCTGCGCTGGGAGGCGGTAGACCTCAGCGCGCTGGCCCACGGCCTGCTGACAGCCTGCCAGGAGCGCGAGCCCGGCCGACTCGCCCGCTGCCATATCGAGCCCGGCCTGCAGGCGCTGGGCGATACGCGCCTGCTCCAGCAGGTGCTGGACAACCTGCTGGGCAATGCCTGGAAGTTCAGCGCCGCTCAAGCCTGCGCCGAAATCACGCTGGCGCATGAAACCAGCCCGTGCGGCGAAACCGTCTATGTCGTGCGCGACAACGGCGCGGGCTTTGACATGGCGCATGCCGCCCGGCTGTTCGGCGCTTTCGAGCGGCTGCATCCGCAGTCTGAATTTGCTGGCACCGGCATTGGTCTGGCCACGGTGGCGCGGATTGTGGCGCGCCACGGCGGGCGCATCTGGGCCGAATCGGCGCCGGGGCAGGGCGCCCGGTTTTATTTCACGCTGGGCGCCCAGCCCGCCTGACGCGCCCAAGTGCGGGCTTAGCGATGAGGGTTTTTCAGGAAAAGATTTCACTGGCCGCCTGCGGCACTGCTTCCTATACTTGCCTTGAGTCCACAGGAAAACCCATGACAGCTTTACCCTTTCGCGGCGCACGCGCCCTTGTTCGTCTCGCTGCAGCCACGGCCGTGACGCTGGCTTTTTCGCTGCCAGCAGCGGCGCAAAGCGGCGCTGCGCCGCTGAAAATCGGCGTCATTGGCCCGTTCACCGGCCCGTCGGCAGACTTTGGCGTGCCTATGCTCAACGGCATCCAGCAGGCCTTTGACGAGATCAATGCGGGCGGCGGCTATCTGGGCCGCAAACTGGAGATGGTGCGCAAAGACGACCAGTCCGACCCGGCGCTGGGCCTGAAGCTGTCGCAGGAACTGGCCAGCGAAAAAGTCAGCGCCACCATCGGTTTTTGCAATACCGGCGTGGCCGCCAAGTCGCTGGAGGTGTACCAGTCGAGTCAGATTCCGCTGATCATTCCCTGCGCGACCGGCACACCACTGACGGCCAAATACCCCGGCCCGGACAGCTACATTTTTCACACGGCGCCCCGCGATTCGATCCAGGCGCCGTTTGTCGTCGATGACATCCTGGCGCGCGGCTGGGACAAGGTGGCGGTGTTTGCCGACAGCACCGGCTACGGCAACGCCGGTTTGCTGGAAGTCGAAAAAGCGCTGGCGGCCAAAAACCTCAAGCCGGTGCATGTGGCGCGCTTTGGCCTTGGCGTCAAAGACCTGGGCGCCGAATTGAGCGCGGCCCGAACCGCTGGCGCGAATGTGGTTTTCAGCTACACGGTCGGCCAGGAAAATGCCGTGATTGCCAAGGGCCGCCAGGCGCTGGGCTGGAAAGTGCCGCAGGTCGGCCCCTGGACGCTGTCTTTCCCCTATTTTCTGGACGGCGCCGGACAGGCAGCCGAGGGCGCCCTGATGGCCCAGACCTTTATCGGCGAGGCCAACAACGAGCGCCGCCGCTCTTTCCTGAGCAGCTACATGGGCAAGTTCAAGGTCAAGAAAGTTCCGGTGCCTATGGCCGCCGCGCAGGGCTATGACGCGGTGTATATCCTGGTCTATTCGATGTTTGGCATCCGCGACAGCAACCTGAGCGGCGCGGCGATCAAGTCGGCGCTGGAAAACAAGATCCGCACCTATTACGGCGTCATCGCCACCTACGAGCAGCCGTTCACCAAGCAAAACAAGGATGCGGTCACGCAAAACATGCTGGTGATGGGCGTGGTCAAGGACGGCGCCGTGACCTACGCGCATCCCGAGGACGCCAAGCGCAGCCTGTTTATCCAGCGCAAGTAGGCTGCGGCGCCGTCAAGCGGTCAAGCTGTCAAGCCATGAAGCCCAGGTTGCTCGGGTAGTCGGCGCGGCCTGCGGCGACGCCAAAGTTTTTCAGGTTCGGCAGGATCGCGGCCAGTTCTGTGTCGGCCACGCCAAACCACTTGGCCAGCGTCGCGGCGTACTGATCGACCGAGGTGCTGGGCAGCAGTCGGCCCTGGCCGACATGCCACTGGTCTTCGGCGGCGCTGGTGTTGCCAACGCTGACCGGCGGCGGCGTGCCATAAAAAGCATTGCCCTTGACCGCGCCACCGACCATGAACTGGTGGCCGCCCCAGCCGTGGTCTGAGCCGTTGCCGTTGGAGGCCAGCGCCCGGCCAAAGTCGGAAGCGGTAAAAGCCGTCACCTGACTGGCCACGCCGAGCGCGGCGGTGGCGTTGTAAAACGCCGTCATCGCCTTGCTGACCATGCCCAGTTGCGTGGCGTGCTGGGACATCAGGTTGTCGTGCAGGTCAAAGCCGCCCAGGCCGACAAAAAACACCTGGCGCTTGACGCCCAGCGTGCCGCGCGCGGCAATCAGGCGCGCCACCATCTTGAGCTTGTCGGCGAGACTGTTGCTGGACGGGAAGCTGTTGAACGGCGCGCTGCTGGCAGGAAACGGCGCCAGCGCGTTGGCGATGGTGCTGCCCGCGCTGATGGCGCGCTTCATGACCCGGTTGTATTCATTTTCCAGCACATGGCTGCGCGGCTGCTGCACCAGCTGGACCATCGCCTGGTTAACGGCGGGTGAACCGAACACGTTGTAGGCCAGGCTGCTGACGATGGGGGCGCCGGCCGGACTCATCTGGTAGGCCAGCGTCGAGTTACCGGCCAGAAATACCGCGTTGCCGGTCAGCGACATCGCGGTAAACATCGAGCTGCCGTTGCTTGACAGCGCCAGGTCGCCGAGCTTGCCGCCCCAGCCGACCTTGGCGCCTTCCGGGGCCAAAGACTGCCAGACCGACTGCTGGTCGTTGTGTGAAAACAGCTTGGGCGGCACCGGGTAAGCGTTGCGGTCGGTGCTGTTGTACTGGGCGCGGGTCAGCGGCTTGACCAGCGGCCCGACATTGAACTGCACGGCCGCATGGCCGGTGTTGAACAGCCCGGCGAGTCCGCTCATGGCCGGATGCAGCGCAAACTGGCGAGCGCCCGCCAGCGCCGTGGCCGGTTTGAGCAGCGTCGCCGCCAGATCCGCCTTGGCCAGCGCAATGCCGCCCGCGCTCTGGCCCGCGCCGCCGCCCCGGATGGTGCTGTAGGCGTTGTAGCTCGGGTCGTCGTAGGTGACGACGGTGTTGGCGCAGTCGTTGCCGCCGTAGAGAAAGACGCACACCAGCGCCTTGTAATCGGTCGCGTCAAAGGCGGCGGCCTCGCCCATCGCGGCAAGGTTCAGCGCCATTGGCAGGGCGGCGCCGGTCATGGCCAGCTGGCTGGCGCGGCGCAGGAAGGCGCGGCGGCTGAGGTCTTCAGGCTGGGTCAAATGCATGGTGCGCCTCTTATTTCTGGATCAGGTATTCGGCCGAGGCCATGACCATCAGCACGGCGCCAGCAATCCGTTCGAGCTTCACGGTGCTGGTGCTGGCCGTCGTGACCGGCGTGGCGTTCAGCGCCTTGACGATCAGGGTCTGCGTGGTGGCCGAGAGCTGGCCCGCGCACAGCACCAGGCCCAGATGCGCCACCAGCGCGGCGGCATTGGTGACCAGCAGCTGCTCCTGGGCGTAACTGGCCACGACATCGGGCACATAGGGGCTGGCGTAGGCGGCCTCCGGCACGGTCGGTTTCGGGCAGGAAATGCCGTAGCGAATCACGCCCTGCATGTAGTTCAGGTAAACCCCGACGGTGATTTCATTGACCAGCTGAAACTCAGGCGCCGTGGCCTTTTCTGTGGCCATCACGGTGCCGGGCGGAATAAAGCCGGGCCGGAAATAGTTGAACACCGAGGGCGCGCGCAGCGGGCTCTGGCCCAGCTTGGAGTCCACATTGTTGGTGTCAAAAATCTTCCAGCTTCCCGCCGCCGAGCTCGCGCCAAAGGTGCGCGCCCACTGGATCAGGCGCAGCATCGGCTCGCGCAGCTTGCCGGAGCGGTTATTCGTCAGGCTGGCCGCGCCGCGTGCCTCGTCGTCGAGCAGAATGGCCGCCCACACGGCTCTGAGGTCGCCGCGCACGCCCGCGCCGTTGTTGTTGAATTTGGCGGCCACGCGGCCCACATAGGCGGCGCTCGGATTGCTGGTGACCAGGCGCTGGATCATCTGCCGGGCAAAAAACGGCCCAACATTCGGGTGCTTGAACAGCGTGTCCAGCGCCGTTTTCAGCGCCGCCGGGCCGGGGGTGTTGGCGGGAATCGTGACGCCCAGAAAAGTTGCCGCCAGCGTCGAATGCTTGGCCGCGTCAAAAGCCATAGGCTTGCGCGCGAAGTCACGCGACTCAACGCTCCAGGTCTGGCCCGTGACCAGCAAGCGCACGCCGTCGGAGGTATCAAAGTCGTAGCCGGTGAACACCCGCGCCAGATTCGAGACATCCGACTGGGTGTAGGTATCCATCGGGTTGCCGCTAGCGTCGAGCTTGAGGCTGCCGTCAAGGTTGAGCTGGTACAGGCCGATGGTGAACAGCTGCATCAGCTCGCGGGCAAAGTTTTCATCGGGCAGGCGCCCGGTGCTGGGGTTTTCCTTCTGGTTGCCCTTGGTGTTCAGGTAAAACCCCATCACCGGGTGCAGCGCAACGTCCTGCAGCAGCTGGCGGAAATTGCCAAAGGCGTTTTTCACCAGCGTGTCCCAGTAGTGGGCAAAGGCGTGGCTGCGCCAGCTGAAATAGTCGCCCGTCATCGCCACGACAAACTGCTCGGACAAGGCCAGCGCGATGCGCTTGCGCATCATGTCCGGGCCACTCATCAGCTGCTTCCAGAGCATGAAGTCGGCCGGGTAGGTGCTGCCGTGATAGCCGTTCAGGTCCATTTTTCCGTAGCCACGGGCTTCGAGCCAGTCCCAGCCGCTCTGACCCTGGACGGCCGTGAACTGCTGGGTCAGCCACTGGGCATAGCTGCCCAGGCGCAAATTGGCAATCTCGGCCTTGGTCGAGGAAAACTGCGCCTGCTGCAGAAAGCGCGCATCCTCGGCGTCGCTGGCGGGTTTGGCGTCCAGGGCCAGATCGGCCATGATCTGGCTGGTTTCGGCATCAGCGCTGGCGCTGGCATCGGGGCCGTCGCCACCGCCGCAGGCCGCCAGCAGCGCCGTAGCCGCCGCCAGGCTGGCAGCGGTTTTCAGCGCCGGGAGCGGTGTCGCGGCAGGTTGCGCAGGCAGGCCGGATGCGCTGCTGGTTGGTTCTGTGGCGAGCATCCCGTCCCTTTTTGAAAATTGATGAGGTCAGAGGATCGGTCAATCCCCGCGCGGACTGGCGCTTTCAGGCGCCACCTGAAACTGATGTTACGGCAGGTAAGCAAATTAAGGGAAAAATTTGCGGCTTTGATCGCCAAATTCCCTGACGCGCCTCAACCAGCTTGGCAAGAGCGTCCGTCAGCTCAGGCGGCCAGCGCAATGCATTGCGCTTCGTGAAATGCCGCCTGCTCGCCCTTGCGCGCATAGCCGAGCGGATTGGCGACCACGCGGCAGCCGTGCCGGACATAGTCGTTGGGGCAGTGCAGGTGGCCGTGCAGCCACAATTTGGCCTGCGGCAGCAGGTCGTCGAGCGTGTTGCAAAAGCCCGCCGTGCCCGGCGTCAAGCCGTAGCGCGGGTCGGCGCTGCGCAGGCTGGGCGCGAAATGCGTGACAACCACGGTCGCGCCGTCAAACGGCACAGCCAGCGCCTGGCGCAGCCAGGCCTGGCTTTGCAGGCTTTCCTCGCGCAGCGCGTCCGACAGCATCGGCTGGCCCTGGCGCAGCGAATGGTTTTTCTTCAGGTAAAAATTGGCGGCGCGGAAGGCTTTTTCACGCGCTTTCAATTGCGCGCCCAGGCTCAAGGCGGCGCCGCTGCTGAGCGCCTGCTCGTTGGTCAGCGCGTCAAAATCAGTCCACAGCGTGCAGCCGACAAAGCGCACGCCGTCCAGCACCAGGCTCTGGCGCTCCAGCCAGATGATGCCCAGGCGCTCACAGGTTTCGCGCAGCCGCACGGCGGCTTCGTCAAACTCCAGGCCGTCAAATTCGTGGTTGCCGGGCACGAACAGCACCGGCGTCGGCCAGGCCGCGCCGCCGCGCTCAACCGGCAGCGGCGAAAAGCGCGCCAGCCCGAAGTCGGCAATGCCCAACAATGCCCAACTCGGTCAGCAGCGAGCCGCTCTGGTAGGAGCCAATATCGCCCGCCAGCACCAGGAGGTCAGCGCCAGGCGCGGGCCTGGGCTTGAAGTGGGGGGTGGACTCTATATGAAGGTCGGAGAGGAGCTGGCTGTTCACCCGCCGATTGTGCGGGAAAGCGCCCTCGTAGCGCTGACATGGAGCGCCAGCGCTCAGGGCGTCAGTGAATGCTGGGCCACGCGCGCCACCGCCTGGCGCAGCCACAGATGGTCGCTGCGCTGCTGTGAGCGCCGGTGCCACAGCGCATCGACATGCACCGGCGCCACCGCAAACGGCAGCGGCCGCAGTGCCAGCTCGCTCGCCAGCCCGGTGACGCGCACGAAATGGCGCGGCAGCACGGTCAGCAAGTTGGAATGCGCCACCACCCGCCCGGCGGTGAAAAACTGGTTCACCGTCAGCACGATGCGCCGCTCGCGCCCGAGGACGGCCAGCGATTCATCGACGAAGCCGTAAGGCCGACCGGAAAAGCTCACCAGCATGTGGCGCGCCGCGCAGTAGCGCTCCAGCGTCAGCGGCGCGCTGGCCAGCGGATGATCTTTACGCATCACGCAGACATATTCGCCGTGGTACAGGCGCTGGAACAAAAACGGCACCGGCGCGCCGCTCTGGGCCTTGGCCGTCAGATCCGGCGCGACGGCGGGGAAGTAGCCAATCGCCAGGTCGCAGCTTTCCTCGTCGAGCAGGCGCCGGGGGTCGCGCGTCGTCAGCGGCACCACGCGGATGCTGACGCCGGGCGCTTCGCGCTCCAGAATGTCGTTCAGGCCGGGAATCAGTTCGGCGGCGGTCGCGTCCGCCATCGCCAGCACAAAGGCGGTGCTGGCCTGGGCGGGCACAAACTGGTCGGGAATCAGCGAGGCCTGCAGCTGGCGCAGCGCTTCGCGCACCGCTGGCCAGATCGCCACGGCGCGCGGCGTCGGCGCCATGCCCTGGCCGCTGCGCTGCACCAGCTCGTCGCCCAGCGTCTCGCGCAGGCGGCGCAGCGCGTTGCTGACGGCGGGCTGGGTCAGCGACAGGTTGCGCGCCGCCCGCGTCAGGCTGCGCTCGGCCATCACCTCGTCAAAGACGCGCAGCAGGTTCAAGTCCAGGGTGCGGAAATTGGGTGGGTTCATTCATTACCATTGTGAATGAATAACATCACAGATATAAAGTTGAACAATATAAGTAAAAACCCTAGGATCACGCCCCTATTCGGCCAAAAAATAGCCGCCACCATTCAAGGAAATTCCCATGCGCCATTTCGTCAACCTCAAATACGCCGCCCAGCAACATGGCGTCGGCTATGCCGCATCGGCAGTCGAACACGCCAGCCAGTCGGTGGCGGACTCGTCCAGCCAGCGCGGCCTGACGCTGATCGTGCTGTCGGCAATGGCGGCGCTGATGGCCACCTTGGTCTACCAGGTCATGGACAGCATCACCGAAGGCCACCTGCTGGTGCTGTGGATAGGCTTGTGGGCCGTCCTGCTGATGGTGATGACACTGCTGACGGGGCTCGCTTTCCGCATCGCGGCCGCGCTGAAAAAGCCGCTGGATAGCTGGTCGCACAGCCTGGCCCAGCGCCGCGCCGACCGCCGTCTGTGGGCGCTGGCCCAGCAGGACGAGCGCGTGATGGCCGATCTGCAAATGGCGATCACGAAAAACCCGGCCCAGGCCAGCCGGGCCCAGCGGGCCATCGACTCAGCCCGCTAAACCTAAACGTGCGGCGGCGCATAAAAAAAGCCACCGCATGCGGTGGCTTTTTTGCGCCTGGCCCCGGCACAGGCCGGGGCTTGAGGCATTGATGCTTAACGGACTCAGGCAGCCAGACGGGCTTCCAGCGCGGCTTTGGTCTCGATCAGCGCTTGGGGCAGGTGGTGTTCGAGCTGCTTGAACAGCTCGGCGTGCAGTTCCAGTTCCTTGACCCAGGCGTCTTTGTCGATGCTGGTGACGGTGTCGAACTGCTCGGCGCTGAAGTCCAAGCCGTTCCAGTTCAAATCGCCATAGCTGGGGCTGACGCCGATCAGGTTTTCCTGGCCCTGGCCTTCCTTGCCTTCGAGGCGGTCAATCATCCAGGCCAGCACGCGCATGTTTTCGCCGTAGCCGGGCCAGGTGAACTTGCCGTCGGCGCCCTTGCGGAACCAGTTGGTCGTGTAGATTTTTGGCAGCGTGGCGCCAGCGGCCTGCAGCTTTTCGCCCATGTTGAGCCAGTGCTGGAAGTAGTC
>JAPLPS010000050.1 GCA_026400075.1 Polaromonas sp. | reverse complement strand
AGCCGATGCCAAGGATGTGCGCCTGCTGCTGATTGACCCCAAGATGCTCGAAATGAGCGTTTATGAAGGCATTCCGCACCTGCTGGCGCCCGTCGTCACCGACATGAAGCAGGCCGCGCACGGCCTGAACTGGTGCGTGGCTGAGATGGAAAAACGCTACAAGCTGATGAGCAAAATGGGCGTGCGCAATCTGGCGGGCTACAACGCCAAGATCGACGAGGCCAGGGAGCGCGGCGAATTCATCTACAACCCGTTCAGCCTGACGCCCGACGAGCCCGAGCCGCTGCAGCGCCTGCCCTACATCGTCGTGGTGATTGACGAGCTGGCCGACCTGATGATGGTCGTCGGCAAAAAAATCGAAGAGCTGATTGCCCGGCTGGCGCAAAAAGCCAGAGCCGCCGGTATCCACCTGGTGCTGGCCACCCAGCGCCCCAGCGTCGATGTGATTACCGGCCTTATCAAGGCCAACATTCCGACGCGCCTGTCGTTTCAGGTCAGCAGCAAGATCGACAGCCGCACCATTCTGGATCAGATGGGCGCCGAGGCGCTGCTGGGCATGGGCGACATGCTCTACATGCCCAGCGGCACCGGTTTTCCGATCCGCGTGCATGGCGCTTTTGTCAGCGACGACGAGGTGCATCGCGTTGTCGCCTACTTGAAAAAGCAGGGCGGCGAGCCCAATTACATCGAAGGCGTGCTCGAAGGCGGCACCGTCGATGGTGACGGCGCCGAAGCGGGCGGCGACGCTGGCGGCGAGAAAGACCCGATGTACGACCAGGCCGTCGAAGTGGTTCTGAAAAACCGCCGCGCCAGCATTTCGCTGGTACAGCGCCATCTGAAAATTGGCTACAACCGCGCCGCCCGTCTGGTCGAAGACATGGAAAAAGCCGGTCTGGTCAGCGCCATGAGTGGCAGCGGCCAGCGTGAAATTTTGGTGCCCGCCAGGGCGGAGTGATCGTTGACATGAAAAAGTTTTTTGCGGCAGCGTTGCTGGCCGTCTGCAGCCATGCGGTGTGGGCCGACGGGCTGGAAAGCCTGGAAACCTTTGTCAAAACCGTCAGCAGCGGCCGCGCCGACTTCACCCAGGTGGTGACCGCGCCCGCCCGCGAAGGCCAGAGCGTGCGCAGCAAGACCTCCAGCGGCACGTTTGAATTTTCCCGGCCCGGCCATTTCAAATTTCTCTACAAAAAGCCGTTCGAGCAGACCATCGTCGCCGACGGCCAGACGCTGTGGCTGTACGACGCCGACCTGAACCAGGTCACCGCCCGCAAACAGGCCGCCGTGCTCGGCAGCACGCCCGCCGCGCTGATCGCGGCAGCGCCCGACCTGCGCGCGCTGCGCGCCGATTTCACCCTCGCCAGCGCGCCCGACAAGGACGGCTTGCAATGGGTGCAGTCCACGCCGAAAAGCAAAGACGGCCAGTTGCAGAGCGTGCGCGTCGGCTTTCGCGCTGGCGAGAAACCGGCCGGTCTGGCCGCTCTTGAAATCCTCGACAGTTTCGGCCAGCGCTCGGTGCTGAGTTTTAGCAAGGTCGAGGTCAATCCAGCGCTGCCCAAAGACAGTTTCCAGTTTCACCCGCCCAAGGGCGCGGATGTGATCCGGCAATAGCAAGGGTCGCGCCCAAGGAAAAACATCGGCGCACGGTGCTTTTTCTTGCCGCGCAAGCGCAACAACGTCATGGTGACTTCCTCTTCCCATTCCCCGCTGGCCGAGCGCCTGCGCCCGCAGCATCTGGGCGAGGTCATCGGCCAGCAGCATTTGCTCGGCCCCGGCATGCCGCTGCGCATCGCTTTTGAATCGGGCCAGCCGCACAGCTGCATTTTGTGGGGGCCGCCCGGCGTCGGCAAAACCACTATTGCCCGCTTGATGGCCAGCAGTTTTGACGCGCATTTCATCACCATTTCCGCCGTTCTCGGCGGCGTCAAGGAAATCCGCGAAGCCGTCGAGCAGGCCAGCATCTGGCAGGGACAAGGGCAAGGGCAGGGCGGCAAACGCACGCTGGTGTTTGTCGATGAAGTGCATCGCTTCAACAAAAGCCAGCAGGATGCGTTTTTGCCGCATGTTGAAAGCGGCCTGTTCATCTTTATCGGCGCGACGACGGAAAACCCGTCGTTCGAGGTGAATTCGGCACTGCTGTCGCGCGCCGTGGTCTATGTGCTGCAGCCGCTGGCCGGGGCCGATTTGAAACAAATCGTCGCCAAGGTGCTGGCCGGGCAGGCGCTGCCTGCTATCGAAAGCATCGCCAGCGACGCCGTTGAGCGGCTCGTCGCCCACGCCGATGGCGACGCCCGGCGCCTGCTGAACACGTTAGAGACGCTGAGCGTGGCGGCCCGCGCTGAAAAGATCAGCGCCATCACCGACGCCTGGCTGCTCAAGGTGCTGGGTCAGCAGCTGCGCCGTTATGACAAAGGCGGCGAGCAGTTTTACGACACGATGTCGGCGCTGCACAAATCGGTGCGCGGCTCGGATCCGGACGCCGCCCTGTATTGGCTCACGCGCATGCTCGATGGCGGTGCCGAGCCGCGCTACCTGGCGCGGCGCCTGATCCGCATGGCCAGCGAAGACATCGGCCTGGCCGATCCGCGCGCGCTGCGGCTGGCGCTGGATGCTACCGAAGTCTATGAGCGCCTCGGTTCGCCCGAGGGCGAGCTGGCGCTGGCGCAATGCGTGGTCTATCTGGCGGTGGCGCCCAAGTCGAATGCGGTCTATCAGGCTTTCAACGAGGCCAGGGCGCTGGTCAAAAAAGACGGTACGCGGCCTGTGCCGCTGCATTTACGCAATGCGCCAACAAAGCTGATGAAGGCGCTCGATTACGGCAAAAACTACCGCTACGCCCACGACGAAGCGGACGGTTTTGCGGCGGGCGAGAACTATTTTCCCGATGGCATGGCGGCGCCTGTGTTTTACCGGCCGGTCAGGCGCGGTCTGGAAATCAAGATCGCCGACAAGCTCGACGAGCTGAAGCTGAAAAATAGCAAGGGTTAACCCCGGAAAACCCGCTGCGCTGGCCCGATTCTCGCTTGAGACCTGTGGGTACAATTTGCGCAGTAAGCCCGCCATGTTCACCAGTCGTCCGGCTGTGAGCGGCGGGTTTTTTGTCAGCGTGCGGCACCGGCCCCGCTGGCAGGTTTAAATCAAAGAAAGAGTGCGATGGACATATTGCTTCAACAGATCATCAATGGCCTGGTTTTGGGCAGCATGTATGCCTTGATCGCCCTGGGCTACACGATGGTGTACGGCATCATCAATTTGATCAATTTCGCCCACGGCGAGGTGCTGATGGTCGGCGCGCTGACCAGCTGGTCGATCATCGGCTGGATGCAGGAAGCCATGCCGGGCGCGCCCGGCTGGGTGATTCTGCTGGTGGCGCTCTTGATTTCCTTTGTCGTGTGCGCGGCGCTGAACTTTGCGATTGAAAAAATCGCGTACCGGCCGCTGCGCAATTCGCCCAAGTTGGCGCCGTTGATCACCGCCATCGGCATGTCGCTGCTGCTGCAGACGCTGGCGATGATTATCTGGAAGCCCAACTACAAGTCGTATCCGACGCTGTTGCCGTCCGAGCCGTTTGAGTTTGGCGGCGCGGTCATCACGGTGACGCAGATTTTCATTCTGGGCGCGACGGCGGTCTCGCTGTCGGTGCTGATGTGGCTGGTGCATTACACAAAACTGGGCCGCGCGATGCGCGCCACCGCCGAAAACCCCCGCGTGGCCGCGCTGATGGGCGTGCGCCCCGACATGGTGATTTCCGCCACCTTCATCATCGGCGCGATTCTGGCGGCGCTGGCGGGCGTGATGTATGCCTCCAACTACGGCACGGTGCAGCACACGATGGGCTTTTTGCCCGGCCTGAAAGCGTTTACGGCCGCCGTGTTCGGCGGCATCGGCAACCTGGGTGGCGCGGTGCTGGGCGGCATCCTGCTCGGGCTGATCGAGTCGATTGGCGCGGGCTACATCGGCCCGCTGACTGGCGGCGTGCTGGGCAGCCAGTATTCCGACATCTTTGCCTTTATCGTGTTGATTTTTGTGCTGACGCTGCGGCCCTCGGGCCTGCTCGGCGAGCGCGTGGCCGACCGGGCCTGAAGGAGAAACCTTGATGAAAACCAATCAACTGATCAAATTTTTCCTGATGGCCGTTGGCCTGCTGGTGCTGCCGCTGCTGCTGCAGCAGGGCGGCAACGCCTGGGTGCGTATTCTGGATATGGCGCTGCTCTACGTGCTGCTGGCCCTCGGCCTGAACATCGTTGTCGGTTACGCGGGCCTGCTCGACTTGGGTTATGTGGCGTTTTTTGCCGTCGGCGCTTATCTGGCGGCGCTGCTCGGTTCGCCGCACCTGGCCGAGGCTTTTCCGTGGATTGCGGCGGCTTTTCCTGCCGGGCTGCACCTGCCGATCTGGGCGGTGATTCCGCTGGCGGCCGCGCTGGCCGGGCTGTTCGGCATGCTGCTGGGCGCGCCGACGCTGAAACTGCGCGGCGACTACCTGGCCATCGTCACGCTCGGTTTTGGCGAAATCATCCGCGTGTTTCTGAACAATTTGGACCGCCCTTACAACCTGACCAACGGCCCGAAAGGCATCAGCGAAATCGACTCGATCAAGTTCTTCGGCTTTGATTTAGGCAAAAACCACGAATTTTTTGGCTTCGAAGTCAATTCGGTGTCGATGTATTACTACCTGTTTTTGGCGCTGGTGATTGTCTCCATCATCATCTGCCACCGGCTGCAGAACTCGCGCATCGGCCGCGCCTGGATGGCGATCCGCGAGGACGAAATCGCAGCCAAGGCGATGGGCATCAACACCCGCAATTTAAAACTGCTCGCTTTCGGCATGGGCGCGACCTTTGGCGGCGTGTCCGGCGCGATGTTCGCGGCCTTTCAGGGCTTTGTCTCGCCCGAGTCGTTCAGCCTGATGGAGTCGGTGATGATCGTCGCGATGGTGGTGCTGGGCGGCATTGGCCACCTGCCGGGCGTGATTCTGGGCGCGCTGCTGCTCGCTGCGCTGCCCGAGGTGCTGCGCCATGTCGCCGGGCCGCTGCAGGCGCTGACTGACGGGCGGCTGGACGCGTCCATCCTGCGCCAGCTGTTGATTGCGCTGGCGATGATCGGCATCATGCTGGCGCGCCCGCGCGGCCTGTGGCCCTCGCCCGAGCACGGCAAGTCGCTGGCCGAAACTACCAAAGTTTAAGGAAGACGGCCATGAGCGAAACCATTTTGAAAGTCTCCGGCGTGTCCAAGCGCTTTGGCGGGCTGCAGGCGCTGAGCGATGTCGGCATCCACATTCAGCGCGGCCAGGTGTATGGCCTGATCGGCCCGAACGGCGCGGGAAAAACGACGTTTTTCAACGTGCTGACCGGCCTGTACACGCCCGACAGCGGCAGCTTTGAGCTGGCTGGCAAGCCTTATCAACCCACGGCGGTGCATGAAGTGGCCAGGGCCGGGATTGCGCGCACGTTTCAGAACATCCGGCTGTTTGCCGAGATGACGGCGCTGGAAAACGTGATGGTGGGCCGCCACATCCGCACGCATTCGGGGCTGCTTGGCGCGGTGTTTCGCACGCCCGGCTTCAAGCGCGAAGAGGCCGAAATTGCCCAGCGCGCCCGCGAGTTGCTCGACTATGTCGGCATTGGCAAATACGCCGGTTTCAAGGCGCGCACGCTCAGTTACGGCGACCAGCGCCGCCTGGAAATCGCCCGCGCCCTCGCCACCGACCCGCAGCTGATTGCGCTCGACGAGCCGGCCGCTGGCATGAACGCCACTGAAAAAGTGCAATTGCGCGAGCTGATCGACCAGATCCGCAAGGACAACCGCACGATTTTGCTGATCGAGCACGACGTGAAGCTGGTCATGGGCCTGTGCGACCGCGTCACGGTGCTCGACTACGGCAAACAAATTGCCGAAGGCCCGCCTTCCGAGGTGCAGAAAAACGAAAAAGTCATCACCGCCTATCTCGGCGCCGGACATTGAAGGACAGCAGGATCATGGCAACCACCTTACTCAAAGTCAGCGGCCTGAAAGTGGCTTACGGCGGCATTCAGGCCGTCAAGGGCGTGGATCTGGAAGTGCATGAAGGCGAACTGGTCACGCTGATCGGCTCGAACGGCGCGGGCAAAACCACGACGATGAAAGCCATCACCGGCGGCCTGCCGATGCTCGGCGGCGACATCGAATACCTGGGCAAAAGCATCAAGGGGCGCGGCGCCTGGGACTTGGTGAAAGATGGGCTGGTCATGGTGCCCGAAGGGCGGGGCGTGTTCACGCGCATGACGATTCTTGAGAACCTGCAGAGGGGTGCTTACATCCGCAGTGACACCGCCGGGATTGCCGCCGACATTGAAAAGATGTTCGAGCTGTTTCCGCGCCTGCGCGAGCGCAAGGATCAGCTGTCGGGCACGATGTCCGGCGGCGAGCAGCAGATGCTGGCAATGGGCCGGGCCTTGATGAGCCAGCCCAAGGTGTTGCTGCTCGACGAGCCGTCCATGGGCCTGTCGCCGATCATGGTGGACAAGATTTTTGAAGTCGTGCGCGACGTGTCGGCGCTGGGCATGACGGTCTTGCTGGTCGAGCAGAACGCCAGCCGCGCGCTGGGCATTGCCAATCGCGGCTATGTGATGGAGTCGGGCAACGTCACGATGAACGGCGACGCCAAGGCGCTGCTGGACGACCCGCGCGTGCGGGCCGCTTATTTAGGCGAATAATTTCAGGGCTTGTTGCGCGCTGGCGCAAGGGGCACGGGCAGGGCGGCTATTGAAAAAATAGCGCGCCGTGCCCGTTTTCTGTTTCAGGCTGCCGCTTTGGCCTTGTCGGCTTCGGTGGTGAATGAGTCGGCGAAGAACTCTTCGTCGGGCAGGCCTGCTACGGCGCTGTATTCGGTTCTGGCCGATTCGACCACAATCGGCGCGCCGCAGGCATAGACCTGGTAGCCGGACAGGTCGGGCTGGTCTTCCAGCACCGCCTTGTGAACAAAACCGGTGCGGCCCGTCCAGCCGTCTTCGCTCAAGGCATCCGAGACCACCGGCACGTAGCGCAGATTAGGCATTTCGGCCAGTTTGGCCAGCACCCAGTCGTTCATGTACAGATCCGCCGGGCGGCGCGCGCCCCAGTACAGCACGGCCGGGCGCGTGATGCCCTTGTGCTGCATGTGCTCGATCAGCGCCTTGAGGGGCGCAAAGCCCGTGCCCGAGGCCAGCAGCACCATCGGTTTGTCGCTCTCTTCGCGCAGGAAAAAGCTGCCAAACGGCCCTTCGATGCGCAAAATTTCCTTTTCCTTCATCGCGCCAAAAACATGGTCGGTGAACTTGCCGCCCGGCATGTGGCGGATGTGCAGTTCCACGCCCGGCGCGCTGGTTTGCGTATGCGGCGCATTCGCCATCGAGTAGGCGCGGCGGTCGCCGCCTGCCAGCAGGAATTCGACATACTGGCCCGCGTGGTACTTGAACACATCGCTGGCGGGCAGTTGCAGGCGCAGCGCCATCACGTCCGGCGAGAGCCGGTTCAAGCTGGCCACGCGCACCGGCATTTTTTTGACCGGAAAGGCGCTTTCGTCGGTCACCTGGCGCGACTCGATCACCACATCGCTGTGCGCGACGGCGCAGCAGCTCAGAATAAAACCGATGGCTTCTTCCTCGGGCGACAGCGCCTTGAGCTGGTGCGCGCCATGCGTCACCTCGCCTTCGAGCTTTTTGCATTTGCACGAGCCGCAGGCGCCGTCCTTGCAGCCGTAGGGCAGGCCGATGCCCTGGCGGATGGCGGCGGCCAGCAGGGTTTCGTTGGCGTTGGCGCTAAAGCTGCGGCCGCTGGGTTGGATGCTGACGTTAAAACTCATTGGGTATCCTTGGGGGTTCTTTAACTTGACGGGGCTGGTTTTCCAGCAACACCCAATTTTGCCTTCAAACCAGACTCCCCTTGGCGCGCTGCCTGCGCGTTTTCGCCGCCAGCGCGTGTTGATTGTCGGCTGCGGCGATGTTGGCCTGCGTGTGGCCGACCTGCTGCCGCCGCACATCCAGCGCCTCGCCCTGACCTCGTCGCCCGAGCGCGTCGCGGCGCTGCGCCAGCACCAGATCACGCCGCTGCAGGGCAATCTGGACCAGCCTGCCACGCTGCGCCGCCTGGCCGGGCTGGCGACGCGGGTCGTGCATCTGGCGCCGCCGCCCAGCCACAACCCCGACTGGCGCAGCGACCCGCGCACGCTGGCGCTGATGCGCGTGCTGCGCCTGCGCGGCCTGCCGCAGTCGCTGGTTTATGGCTCGACCAGCGGCGTGTATGGCGACTGCGGTGGTGCGCTGGTCGATGAAACCCGGCTGCTGAACCCGTACACGCCACGCGCGCAGCGCCGCGTCGATGCCGAAGCGCAGGTCCGGCTGCTGGGCCGCGCCACCGGCGTGCCTGTGCATATCCTGCGCATTCCCGGCATTTACGCGCCCGACCGCGAAGGCGGGACGCCGCAAGGGCGCCTGCTCAAGGGCACGCCGGTTCTGCGCCGTGAAGACGACGTGTACACCAGCCACATCCACGCCGACGATTTGGCTCGGGCTTGCTTGGCGGCGCTGTGGCGCGGAAAACCCCAGCGCATCAGCAACGTCTGCGACGACACTCGGCTGCTGATGGGCGACTACTTTGATCTGGCCGCTGATCTGTACCAGTTGCCACGTCCGCCCCGCGTGGCGCGCAGCCAAGCCGCAGCGCAACTGCCTGCGATGCTGCTGAGTTTCATGAGCGAATCGCGCCGGCTGGACAACCAGCGCATGAAGCGGGAATTACGGCTGGCGCTGCGCTATCCGGGCGTGACGGACGGCTTGCGCGGCTGAGAGGCTGAGAGGCTGGTTTGCGCTGACGAGGCCCGCTGCTGCAGCTTCAGGCGCGGGGCATTCAGCCCGAGAGGGGCTCTGTCTGTGAGAGTTTTTCGCTCCAGTCGGCTGCATCGAAGCCCACCGTGACTTCTCCCTGGCCCCAATCCACCACGGGGCGCTTGATGACGCTGGGGTGGGCCAGCATCAGCGCCTGGGCGCTGGCCGCATCGGTGACGGCGGCTTGCGCGGCGGCGTCGAGCTTGCGCCAGGTCGTGCCTTTGCGGTTCAGCAGCTTTTCCCAGCCGGGGGCGTGAGCCCATGACGCTAGCTGCTCTGGCGGAACGCCTTGCTTTTTGAAGTCATGAAAGACATGGGACTGGTCATGCGCCGTGAGCCAGGCTCTGGCCTTTTTAACCGTGTCGCAGTTGGGAATGCCGTAGAGGGTAATCATCAGCGGATTCTGGCATGAATGGCGCGCTGTTCAAAGCCTGGAAGCAAGTTTCCGAGCGGGCACAGGCCTCTTGTAAGAGGCTGTGCCGCTCAGGCGCTTTAGGCGTCCGCACCCAGCGTTGTACTGGGTACGGGCGGATGGGTTTTACAGCAGGAAGTCTGTAGTGCTCAGGCTATTCACACCGGTCAGCACGATGGCGAACTCGGCCGCTGTATCGGCATCGGTGCTGCCGTACAGCGTGTGCGTGACCGCATCAAAGCGCAGCTTGCCCGTGGCGTCGCCGGTAAACGCCGAGACCGATCCGAGAAAAGTGAAGGCCTGATCGCCGGTCAAGGCGGTGTTGGCGTCCACGCCCAGCAGGTCGATTTTGTCGCCCTCGCTGGTCTTGAAGTCGGTGATGGTGTCCCAGGTGGTGCTGGTCAAGCCGGTTTCGGTCAGCAGGTTGAAGTCGAACCGGTCGGCGCCGGTGCCGCCGGTCAGTTGGTCGGCGCCCAGTCCACCAGTCAAAATATCGTTACCGGCCCCGCCGTTCAGGATGTCATTGCCTGCTCCACCGTTCAGGTAGTTGTTGCCTGTGCTGCCGGTCAGCTTGTCGGCGTAGTTGCCGCCAGTCAGGTTTTCAATGTTCAGCAGCGTATCGCTGCCCGAGCCACCGGTGGCTTGGGCGGCAGTGATTGCCAGGCTGACGGTCACGCCCGCCGTGGCGTACTGGTAAGACACGGTGTCGGTGCCCGCTGCGCCGTCAAGAACGTTGCTGCCCGCGCCAGCGTACAGGCTGTTGTTCAGGGCGTTGCCGGTCAGGCTGGCCGTGCCGGTGGTGTTGATGCGGCCGTTCTCGACATTCGCGCTCAGCGTGTAGGCGCTCAGCGAACTGAAAACCAGGTCGTTGCCGCCGGTGCTGAGGACTGCATTGGTTTCGCTGACGACATCGCCTGCGTTGTCCACGTAGTAGGTGTCGCTGCCGTCACCGCCGCTCAAGGTGTCG
>JAPLPS010000169.1 GCA_026400075.1 Polaromonas sp. | reverse complement strand
CAAATTTGGCCAGGAAATCATCCGCATCACCTCCGGCAAGCGCGTGCATGGCACGGGCGCTGTGCCTGCGGGCATCAACAAGCTGGTCACGCCCGAAGAGCGCGACGCCCTCAAGCGCGAGCTGCCGCAGATGCTGGCCTGGGCGCAGGACTCGGTCGATATTGCTAAACAACTGCACGCGCAGAACCCGGCGCTGTACAACCAGTTCGGCACTTTCCGCTCGAACATGCTCTCCTTGGTGCGCGCTGACGGCGCGCTGGATTTTTACGACGGCGTGCTGCGCGCCCGGGATGCGGACGGCAAGATTTTGTTTGACGGCGTCAGCGACCAAAGCTACCTGACGCTGATCGAAGAAGAAGTGCGCTCGTGGAGCTACATGAAGTTCCCGCACCTGCGCAGCCTCGGGCGCGAGCAGGGCTGGTACCGCGTCGGCCCGCTGGCGCGGGTGCAGAACTGCGATTTCATCCCGACGCCACGCGCCGAAATCGAGCGCCAGGCTTTCATGGCCTGGGGCAAGGGCGGGCTGGTTCACGCCACGCTGGCCTACCACTGGGCGCGCATGATCGAGCTGCTGCATTCGGTGGAAGTGATTGCCGAGCTGCTCGACCACCCGGCGCTGGTCAGCGGCGATTTGCTGACGACCGGCGTGCGCCAGCGCAGCGGCGTTGGCATCATCGAAGCGCCACGCGGCACCTTGATTCACGACTACGACGTGGCCGATGACGATCTGGTCACGCGCTGCAACCTGATTGTCTCGACGACGCACAACAACCAGGCGATGAACGAGGCCGTGCGCGCCGTGGCCCGCGACTACCTGGACGGCCGCGAGCTGACCGAAGGGCTGCTGAACCACATCGAAGTGGCCATTCGCGCTTACGACCCTTGTCTGTCCTGCGCCACCCACGCGCTGGGCCAGATGCCGCTCGATGTGGCCCTCGTCGGCCCCGACGGCGCGCTGATTGACCGGGTGCTGCGCTCGCCGCAGGGCGAGTTGCTGCACGACCTGAACGCGCCGGTGGGCCTGCCCGCGTGAGGCCTGTTTCCGCGCCAGCGCCAGCGGCTGAATCAGCGGCTGAATCAGCGACTGAACCTGCGACTGAATCCGCCGCTGAAACCTCGGCCGCGCCGCTGCTGGTCTTTGGCTGGGGCAATCTGAGCCGGGGCGACGACGCGCTCGGGCCGTTGTTTGTCGAGCACCTGCAAGCGCTGTGCGACGGGCGCGGGCTGACGGAAAAAATTGATTTTCTCGACGACTACCAGTTGCAAATCGAACATGCGCTCGATTTGGTAGGCCGCCAGCGCGTGCTGTTTGTCGATGCCAGTCTGAACTGCGCCGCGCCCTTCGAGGTGACGGCGTTGCAGCCGCAGCAGGACGCCAGTTTCACCACGCACGCGATGTCGCCGCAGGCCTTGATGCAGGTGTTTCACGACCTGCACGGCCAGGCGCCGCCGCCCTGCACGCTGCTGGCCATTCGCGGCGAGCAGTTTGAACTCGGCGAGCCACCCGGTGCCGACGCGCTGGCGCATCTGGCCGCCGCGCTGCACTGGGCCGAGGGCTGGCTGGCCGCATCTGAAAAAATGCAAGCCGAACCCGGCTGAAGTGCCGTCGGGAAACGCGCCCGCCAGCGGGCCGCCACATCGCCGCTGCCGTTGGCACGCTGTTTGCAAACCTATACAGCGTGTCAGGCCAACGTCCCGGATTGTCGTTAAACAGCCAATCGCTGCCGCCCCTGCCATCTGACCAGTGAATGTTTTGTGCTGTTTGTCGCTATATAAACAAACACATAACGCATGGCCAGCCTGAGCGTCAAACCAAAAGGAGGTTCGGATGTGTACAGCGTTATATAGACAATCGCCCAGCGAGAATCAGGGCCAATGGCTCCATGCGCAGGCGCTGCCGGTGATGTGGTGGCAGCATTTGCCGTCGCCGCTCAGAGCGCTGGTGGTGGCGCCGGTTCAGTTTGAGGTGCGGCAAGACTACGAGATGGCCGCCGACCGCACCCAAGGCTATGACAGCGCGCACCAGCCGTGCTTTTGCGTCTTTCGCTATGTGCTGACGCAGCTCCGCTCAGACGATGACGAGGTGTTTTATGAAGCGCCGGTGTACACCGAGACGCTGAGTTCCTGGCGCCTGCCCGATGACCGCTGGCTGGTCTGCCACACGACCACCGGCAGCGCCGACCGGGGCGAGTTCCAGAGCCGACTGTCGCTGCGCGACAGCATGCCGCGTTAACGCCGCCTTTTCAGATGAAAAAAACGACACCGCCAGCACGCCGCCGAGCCGGACTCGCCCGCTCAATCTCAGGCTGGCACGCCGACCATCACC
>JAPLPS010000409.1 GCA_026400075.1 Polaromonas sp. | reverse complement strand
GGCAGCTCGCGCTTGAGGGCGTCGCGCTCTTCGGGCGTGACCAGCTTGTTGATGCCCGCAGGCACAGCGCCCGTGCCATGCACGCGCTTGCCGGAGGTGATGCGGATGATTTCCTGGCCAAATTTGCGCAGCAAAATGCCTTTTTTGGCAATCTCAGGATGCGCCTGCGCGACGCCGACGATGTTGCGCTGCGCCACGTCGGAGTCAAAACCAAACAGCAGGTCGGGCGAGGACAGATGGAAAAAATGCAGCGCGTGTGACTGCAGCATCTGGCCGTAGTGCATCAGGCGGCGCACGGTTTCGGCGCTGGCGCTAATCGGCGCGTCGCCCAGCAGCACGCGGTCAAAGGCCTTGGCCGCTGCCAAGTGGTGCGAGACCGGGCAGATACCGCACAGGCGCTGCACCATCACCGGCACTTCCCAGTAAGGGCGGCCTTCGATGAATTTTTCAAAACCGCGAAACTCGACGATGTGCAGGCGCACCTGCTCGATGCGGTTGTCGGCGTCCAGCAGCAGCGTCACCTTGCCGTGGCCCTCGACGCGAGAGACCGGGTCAATCGCCACGCGGCGCAGTCCTTCGGGGTGGGCGGCAGTTTCCAGCGCAAAAGTCATGGGAAATCCTTGTTCAGTCGTAGTGCATCAGGCCGTGGCCTAACTCGGGCGTGCGCCCGGCCAGCAGGTCGGTCAGAAAAGCCCAGATGGCGTCGCCCGAGGGCGGGCAGCCGGGCAGGAAATAATCGACATGCACGACCTCGTGAATCGGATGCACCTGGTTCAGCGGCAGCGGCAGCTCCGGGTCGTTCGGAATCTGGCTGTTGGCGCTGATGCCGGTCTGGTCGCAATACACGTCGCGCAGCATCTGGCCGACGTTGAGGTGGTTGCGCAGTGCGGGCAGGCCGCCGTTGATGGCGCAGGCGCCGACGGCCACCAGCGTCTTGCAGTGGGCGCGAAAGTCGCGCAGCACATGGACGTTTTCGGCGTTGCACAGGCCGCCTTCGATCAGGCCGATGTCGCAGCGGCCGATTTCCTTGATGTCGGTCAGCGGCGAGCGGTCAAACTCGACCAGCTCGATCAGCTGCAGCAGCCGCTCGTCAATGTCCAAGAAGGACATGTGGCAGCCGAAGCACCCCGCCAGCGACACGGTGGCGAGTTTGAGTTTGCGCGGCGCGTGCAGCGGCGCGGCGCCGTCCGGGGAAATCATCATGGGGCGTCCTCCTCGACCTGCTGCGACACCGGCTTGATGTCAAAACGGCGCTGGCCAATCGGCACAGCAAAACCGCGCCGCTTGGGCAAAATCGCGCCGACCGGGCAAATGTGCGCGGCGCAGTCGCTCGCGGCCATCGTGCTGTCGCCCAGCAGGCCGCTGGCGCTGTCAACCACCAGATGCGTGTGAATGCCGTGGCCGTCAAAGGCGAAGACGTTTTTGCCATCGACCTCGGCGCTGGCGCGCACGCACAGGCCGCACAAAATGCAGCGGTTCAAGTCCAGCAGCAAGTCCGGGTGGCTGGCGTCCACCGGGCGATCCGGGTAGAACTCTTCAAAATGCGGGCCGTCCATGCGCATTTCGTAGGCGGTGGCTTGCAGCAGGCAGTCGCCGCTTTTTTCGCAGGACGGGCAGAAATGGTTGCCTTCGACAAACAGCATTTGCACCAGCGTTTTGCGCTGGCCGTTCAGCTCGTCGGTGTTGCTCTCGACGGTTTGTCCGGCCGCTGCCTGCACGGTGCAGGCGGCGCCGGTGCGGCCATTGACCTTGACGGTACACAGGCGGCACGAGCCGTTGGCGTGAAAACCGGACTTCCAGCACAGGTGCGGAATGTAATGCCCGGCGCGGGTGGCGGCTTGTAAAAGCGTCTCGCCGGGGCCGAATTCGACCTCCTTGCCATCGAGCGAGAAGACGCCCGGACTCAGCGCGTCAATGCGGTCATTGCTCATGCCGGAACTCCTGCGGGGAAATCGGTTGCGTAAAAACAGTCATGAAAGCAGTTCATCAATTCTCCAGATTCGCCAAATGCGCGCCGGTGTCGTCGCGGCCTGTGGCCAGACGCGCCTGCGACAGCTCTGCGTCCATGTCGAAGCCGGGGACGAAATGCAGCGAGGTCAGATGCCGCTCGTAAGCGGGGCGGAATTTGGCGATGGTGTCGCGCAGCGGGTTGCAGGCGGCGGCGCCCAGGCCGCAGTGGGTGGCGCCGTGCATCAGCTTGTCCAATTCGTACAGCACCTGCACGTCGTCGCTGGAGCCGTAGCCTTTGGCCAGCTTGTCCATGCGGCGCACGACCAGCTCGGTGCCGACGCGGCACGGCGTGCAAAAGCCGCAGCTCTCGTGGGCAAAAAACTGGGCAAAGTTGCGCGCCACCTCGAACATGTCGCGCGAGCGGTCAAACACCATGAAAGCGCCCGCCGTCGGCACGTCTTCAAAGGCGATGCGCCGATTAAATTCCGACACCGACAGGCACACGCCCGACGGCCCGCCGACCTGCACGGCCTGCGTATTGCGGGCGCCGCAGTCTTCCAGAATCCGGCCAATGCGGGTGCCGAACGGGTATTCGTACAGGCCGGGGCGCTCGCAGTCGCCGGAGACGGAATGGATTTTCGTGCCCGTCGATTGCGCCGTGCCGATGGCGGCCCACCAGGCGCCGCCATTGACCGCGATGTGCGTCACGGCGCAAAAGGTTTCGACGTTGTTGACGGTGGTGGGCTGGCCCAAGTAGCCGTGCTCGACCGGGACGGGCGGGCGTATGCGCGGCGTGCCGCGTTTGCCTTCGAGCGACTCAATCAGCGCCGATTCCTCGCCGCAGACGTAAGCGCCCGCGCCGATGTGAATCTCGATGTCGAAGTCAAAACCGGCCCGGCCTTGAATCGCCACGCCCAGCAAACCCTGCTCGCGGCGGCGTTGCAGCACGGCTTGCAGTGGCTCTAATAAATAGCGGTATTCGCCGCGCAGATAGACCAGCCCGCGCTTCGCGCCGACGACGAAAGCGCCTATGGTCATGCCTTCAAACAGCGTGTCGGCGTAGCTGGTGAGTAGCACCCGGTCCTTGAAAGTGCCGGGCTCGCCCTCGTCGGCGTTGCAGACCACATAGTGGGCCTGGCCGGGCGCGTTGCGGCACAGCTGCCACTTGGTGCCAGTGGCGTAACCGGCGCCGCCGCGTCCGCGCAGCTTGGAGTGTTTGATGTCGTCCAGCAGGGCCTGCGGCCCGCGTGCCAGCGCGGCCGCAATGCCCTGGCCGGGCGCTGGCTGCGCGCCGAGCTTGACATCGGCCAGCCGGATCTGGTCATCGACGCGGAACCAGTCGGCGGGCCACTGCTCGGGCGGGATATTTTGCTCAATCAGCGCGGCGATGTGGTTGATGCGCGCAGGCGTCAGCCGGGTGACGACCTGGTGGTGGTTGACCAGCAGCGCCGGGCCCTGGTCGCACAGCCCGGTGCAGGAGGTGGTGGCGACGCTGACCCGGCCATCGGCGCGCAGCTGGCCCGGCTCGACGTGCAGCAGGCGGCACAGCTGCTGCAGCAGCGCCTCGCTGCCCGCCATGCGGTCGGTGATGTTGTCACTGAACAGCACGCGGTAACTGCCCACCGGCTGGGTGTGAAAAAAGCGGTAGAAACCGGCCACGCCCTGCACATGGGCCAGCGTCAAGCCCAGCGCCTCGGCGATCTGGCCCAGCTGCTCGCGCGGCAGCCAGCCTTCGGCGGCCTGCAGTTCGCTCAGGATTTGCACCAGCGCATGCGGATTGTTCCCATACCGTATGAGCAGGGACTGCCATGAGGGAAGCGGAACACGGGAAGGAAGGCTGCTGGCTTGCACGTTTGATCCTGACATTCAGAATAGTGAACGCCAGTCTAACCAACTCAGCTGACCCCCAGCTGTCAATCGGCCCGGTAATCGGGACTGAGCTGCACCGTCTCGCCGATGATCAGCAGGCCGGGCCGGGGGCCGTAACCAGGTGCGCGCGCCACCAGATGGCGCAGCTGGGTCGCCAGCACCGTCTGGCTGGGGCGGGCGCCGTCATAGACGATGGCCGCTGGCGTTTCCGGCGCCAGGCCGTGGGCGATCAGCTGCTGGGCAATCTGCGCCAGCCGCTGCAGGCCCATGTAAAACACCCGCGTCTGGCCGGGGCGTGCCAAGGCCTGCCA
>JAPLPS010000181.1 GCA_026400075.1 Polaromonas sp. | reverse complement strand
TAGCGCGTTTCCGGCCCGGCGTATTTCGCCAGGTTGATGCTGACGGGGACGCTGGCGTCTTTCAACGTCAAGTGCGCGGGCTGGTGCTCTTCGTGGTTGGTGTTGCTGATGAACACCGAGGTCAGGCGGTCGAAGGTCAGCTTGTTGTCGGGTTTCGGGTAAATGATGGGCTGGCACTCGGACGCTGGTTTCAGCATCGCGTAGTCCGGCTGGTGGCGGTGAATCGTCCACGGCGGGCTTTTGATGCCGAGTTTTGGCAGCAGCCACTGCTCGACGCCGGTCATCAAGGTGCCGATGTACATGCCTTTTTTGAACCAGCCTTTGAAGTTTTTGGCCTGGTTCAGTTCCTCGGCGAGCCAGCTGGTTTCGTAGGCTTTTGGATAGGCGCTGAGCTCGTCGTGCTGGCGGCCGGCCGTCACCGCTTCATAGGCGGCGTCAGCGGCGAGCATGCCGGTTTTGATGGCGGCGTGGCTGCCTTTGATGCGGCTGGCATTTAAATAACCGGCCTCGCAGCCAATCAGCGCGCCGCCGGGGAAGACGGTTTTTGGCAGACTCAGCGCGCCGCCAGCGGTAATCGCCCGTGCGCCGTAGCTGAGGCGCTTGCCGCCTTCCAGATACTGGCGAATCGACGGGTGCGTTTTCCAGCGCTGCATTTCCTCAAACGGGCTCAAATACGGGTTGGCGTAGTCGAGACCGGTGACAAAGCCCAGCGTGACCTGGTTGTTTTCGAGGTGGTACAGAAAACCGCCGCCGTAAGTGCTGCTGTCCATCGGCCAGCCAGCGGTGTGAACGACGTGACCGGGTTTGTGCTTGGCCGGGTCGATTTCCCAGAGTTCCTTGATGCCGAGCGCGTAAGCCTGCGGGTCTTTTCCTTCATCGAGCTTGAATTTGGCAATCAGCTGGCGGCCCAGATGGCCGCGTGCGCCTTCGGAAAACACCGTGTATTTCCCGAGCAACTCCATGCCGAGCTGAAAATTGTCGGTCGGCTCGCCGTCTTTGCCAATGCCCATGTTGCCGGTGGCCACGCCTTTGACCGAGCCATCGTCGTTGTAAAGCACTTCGGCGGCGGCAAAGCCGGGGAAGATTTCCACGCCCAAATTTTCGGCCTGCGTCGCCAGCCAGCGCGTGACGTTGCCCAGGCTGATGACGTAATTACCGTCGTTGTGAAAGCAGCCGGGCACCAGAAAATCGGGCGTCTTGGTGGCGTCGGTTTCGCTTAAAAACAGCACCTCGTCGGCGGTGACGGGCTGGTTGAGCGGCGCGCCCAGCGCTTTCCAGTCTGGAATCAGCTCGGTCAACGCGCGCGGATCCATCACGGCGCCGGACAGGATGTGCGCGCCCGGCTCCGAGCCTTTTTCCAGCACGACGACCGACAATTCGCTGCCTTTTTCAGCGGCCAGCTGCTTCAAGCGGATGGCAGTGGCCAGGCCGCCGGGGCCGCCGCCGACGATCACCACGTCGTAGTCCATAGACTCGCTGGGGCCGAACTGGGCCAGAATTTCTTGAGGTGTCATTAAAGGGGTCGCTCGCTGCTAATGGTTTTTGAAAAAGCTGTCAGTTTGGCGAATGATTTTATGCCGTACTTTCTGCGCTTCTGTCGCATTAGCGGTGCGAGCCACCTTCTCGTTTATCCTGAACTATTTTTTGCGCCGGTGTGAAATGCGATGCTGGCTGCCAAAGGAATGCGCTTTCCTATCGGCACCATTTTTGTGGGCGTACCGTTGGTACGCGGCCTATCCGCTCAGCTACCGCCACCTGGAGGGAATGATGCGGCGTGTTTGTCGCTGTTGGCGACTCATTTGAACAGTGCGTCCTTATAGTAGCCGCTCGTCACCAGGAGTTCGTGCCAGTTGGTCTTGTCCACAAGCACCGGTTTGAGCAAGAAAGAGGGCACCACCTTGATGCCGTTGTTGTAAGTTGTCTGATCGTTGATGAGCGGTGGCTGGCCGGACATAAGCGCCTCCACGAGAGCGGTGGTGACCTTTGCCAGCTCTCCTGTGTCCTTGAATATGGTGGAGCTCTGTTCGTTGCGGATGATGGAGCGGATTGACGCAGGCTCGGCATCCTGTCCCGTGACAACGGGCAGCGGCTGAGTGGCGCCGTAGCCTGCAGCCTTGAGTGCGGCCACAATTTCAACACTCATGCCATCGTAAGGTGACAAGACGGCATCAACGCGTTTTTTGGCATAAACGCTGCCCAGCAACTGGCTCATGCGGATGCGGGCCAACTTTCCGTTCCAGCGCTTGGTGGCGACTTGCTCAATGGTGTTTTCTTCTGAAGCTATCGTCAGCACACCCTGATCAATGTAGGGCTTGAGAACGGACATGGCGCCATTGAAGAAAAAGAAGGCATTGTTGTCATCCAGCGAACCGGCGAAAAGCTCGATATTGAATTTCCCCTTGCCCTTTTTGAGCGCCAGGCGCTGCTCGATGTCGCGGGCCTGCAGCACACCGACCTGAAAGTTGTCGAAGGTGGCATAAACATCAACATGGGCAGACTGTCTGATCAAGCGGTCATAGGAGATGATTTTTACGCCCTTTTTGGCCGCCCGCTCCAGCACAGCGGTCAGCGCGGTTCCGTCAATGGCGCCGATCACCAGAACCTTGGCGCCGCTGGAAATCATCGCGTCAAGCTGTTTGATCTGCAGGGCAATATCGTCGTCGGCAAACTCAAGGCTGGGTTTATAACCCTTGGCGGCAAGCAGGCGCACCATGATCAAGCCCTCCGTGACCCAGCGCTGCGACGATTTGGTCGGCATGGACAGCCCAATGAGGCCCGTGGTCTGAGCCGAGGCCGGTGCGGCACAGACCATCAGGCCCCATACCAAAGCCATGATGAAACATTTAAATTTAGTCACTTTTTTCCTTGATGGCTTTGTTTTAGAGTCGGGCAGCGTGGCGCTGCTGGAAGCGCCATTCCATGTGCAGCGTCAGGCTTTCTCCTGTGCGCAAGGTGCGCAAGCCTGGACGCCCCGGCATATGGAACGCGTCAATCGGATGCGTGACAGGCTCAAAGCAAAAGGTCGGCCCCTCGGGGGGGCGGTACAGCAGGCAGTAGCCGTCGTTGCGGCTGGATTCAAGCAGCTCAGGCACTTGCAGCGTCAGTTCCAGGCCGTGATCTGGCCAGGCAATGCAGGCCAGGCCAGACCAACCGGTATAGGCGTTGTCCACCAGCGTCCCGTTGACATTCAGGCTTTGACGGGGATCCCAGTCGGGTGGCAACTCGGTGGTGTGCCGGGTGGGCAGCGGGGCTGTCCCGCTCAGCCAGACGCCTTGAACCTGCGCGCTAAGCCGGGTAGAGGCTGAGCGTAAAAACCAGGGGTGCTGGCCCAAGCCGTAAGGCAGAGGGGTGGGGCCGCTGTGGGTGACTGTCAGCGTCTGATTCATGCCCTCCTCGCGCAGTACAAAGCGCTGAACGGCGTGGTAGGCGTAGGGATTTCCATTGAATTCATGCGAATGCAGCACCATTTCCAGCGTGTCCTGTGCGGGCTGGTGCAGGCTCCAGGGTTGCAGCCAGCCATCGCCATGAATCGGGTAAGGCTCTCCGGCCCGGTTCGGCGCGATGGGGTGGTGTTGTCCATCGTGCTCAAAGCCGCCAGCGCTGATGCGGTTAGACCACGGAATCAGCGGGAGCGATGCCAGGGTGTAGCGGTCTGGGCTGCCGTTCCAGGGGCGCCACAAATCGAGCCCGTCCGGCGCGCCGGGTCTAGTGGCTAGTTGCCAGGCTGCAACACCGCCGCCCAGACTGGGAACCAGTCCCAAACGCTGGCCCGCGTGGTGTAGCCAGTGAATGGGGTGGTCTGTGGTCGGCATAGTCATCCTGCAAAGTAATGGGCGGGCAGTCCGGGGCTGTCCAGGTCTACGCAAAACAGGGCTCCGGCCAGGGGTTGCTCAAGCAGTTGCTCCGCGCTCAGGCCACTGCAGGCGCTGGTGATGAACAAGGTTCGTAAATCGGCCCCCCCGAAGGCGCAGTTGGTGATGTGGCTGGTGGGCAGAGGGATGCGCAGCAGTTCTGCAGCGCTCACCGGGTCGTGACAGCTCACGCAGGCGGCGCCCCAGTGGGCAATCCAGATGCGCCCGGCGGCATCGGTGGTCATTCCGTCCGGGTAGCCGTCGTCGGCCTCCAGCTGCAACCACGGGCGTGCTACGCCAAGGGCGCCTGTGTCGGGCTCAAAATCAAAGGCGAGAACCTGGCCTCGCACGGTGTCGTTGAAGTACAGGGTGCGTCCGTCAAGCGACCAGGTGGGGCCGTTGGTCACCGCAATGTCGCCGTGCATGCGGGTGCAGTGGCTGCCGCCGCCGTAGCGGTACAAGGCGCCCGTGGGTGCTGCGCAGGCAAAGTCCATGGTGCCCGCCCAGAAGCGGCCCCGTGCATCACATTTACCATCGTTGAAGCGGTTGCCTGCCAGCGTGGGCTCGGGGCGGTGCAGGCGCTGCAGCTGGCCGGTGTCGGGGTCAAACAGCGCAAAGTCGTGGCGCAAGGTCAGCAGCAAGCCTGGATCCTTGGCCCGTTCTGCCACGGCGCTGATTTCCTCGTCAAACGACCAGCTGTCGCGCTGTTGGCTGGCCGGATGGTAACGGTGCAGCTGGTGCCCCAGGATGTCAACCCAGTACAGCGCCTGTTCACGCACAGACCACAGCGTGCCCTCGCCCAGCAGGGCTTGGGCAGACCACACGCTGCGCACCGCGCCGCGCACGGTGGGAGCGGCACAGACAGTAGCCGGAGACTGGGGGTTTGACATCAGTGCGAATCCCGAGGGACAGCGGCCCCGCTTTTGCCGACCAGAAAGTCAAGATCTGCCCCGAGGTGAGCTTGCTGCACATGGTCTACATACAGCTTGTAGTAGCCGCGAGCGGGTTTTTCTGGCGACACCCAGGCGGCGCGCCGCACGGCCAGCTCTTCATCCGATACTTCCAGATGCAGTTTGCGCTCGGGCACATTGAGCTCAATCATGTCGCCGTTGCGCACCAGCGCCAGGGGGCCACCAGCCGCCGCTTCGGGGCTGGTGTGCAGCACGACGGTGCCGTAAGCGGTGCCACTCATGCGGGCATCCGAAATTCTGACCATGTCGGTGATACCTTTCTTCAACACTTTGGGCGGCAACGGCATATTGCCGACTTCGGCCATGCCAGGATAGCCGCGTGGCCCACAGTTTTGCAACACCATGACGCAGTTTTCGTCGATGTCAAGTTCAGGGTCATCAATGCGGGCGTGGAAGTCTTCGATGGACACAAACACTACGGCCCGGCCCCGGTGTGTCAGCAAATGGGGGGAGGCTGCCGAGGGCTTGATCACCGCGCCGTCCGGTGCCAGGTTGCCCCGCACCACCGCAATACCGGCGGCGGCAATGAAGGGCTCGTCCAGGGTCTTGATGACTTCGCGGTTGTAGCAAGGCGCTTCACTGACGTTTTCCTTGACCGTTTTACCGTTTACGGTCAGGGCATCGCCGTGCAGCAAGGACAAGATTTCGCGCTGCACGGCGGGCAGGCCACCGGCGTAGCAGAAGTCTTCCATCAGGTATTTGCCCGAGGGTTGCAAGTTCAGCAGGCAGTTGACCTGGGAGCCCAGCTTGTCCCAATCGTCCAGGTTGAGCTGTATGCCCATGCGCCCGGCAATCGCCAGCAGGTGGATGACCGCGTTGGTGGAGCCGCCAATCGCCGCGTTGGTGCGAATGGCATTTTCAAACGCCTCACGCGTCAAAATCTGCGACATTTTGATGTCTTGTTTGACCATTTCGACGATGCGTCGTCCGGTCATTTGGGCCAGGCGGTTACGGCGCGTGTCGGCGGCGGGAAAGGCGGCGTTTTCAGGCAAGGACATGCCCAGGGCTTCGACCATGCAGGCCATGGTGCTGGCGGTGCCCATCGTCATGCAGCTGCCTTTGGAGCGGTGCATATCGCTTTCGCACGAAGTGAATTCCTGCATCGTCATTTCGCCCGCGCGCACCATCTCGGACATTTGCCATACGCCGGTGCCCGAACCCACATCTTTGCCCCGGAACTTGCCGTTGAGCATCGGGCCGCCGGACACACCGATGGTCGGCAGATCGCAACTGGCCGCCCCCATCAGCAAGGAGGGCGTCGTCTTGTCGCAGCCCATGAGCAGCACCACGCCGTCAATCGGGTTGCCGCGAATGCTTTCTTCGACATCCATGCTGGCCAGGTTGCGAAACAGCATGGCGGTCGGGCGCAACTGGGTTTCCCCCAGTGACATCACCGGGAACTCCAGCGGAAAGCCGCCCGCCTCGTAAACGCCACGCTTGACGAATTCGGCCAGCTCGCGGAAATGTCCATTGCAGGGGGTGAGTTCGCTCCAGGTATTACAGATGCCGATGACGGGCCGACCGTCAAGCTCATCGTGCGGATAGCCCTGATTTTTGATCCAGCTGCGATGCACAAAGCCGTCGCGGTCTTGCCGGCCAAACCAGGCTTGGCTGCGGCGGATGGGGTTCTTGGGATTGTCCATGAGGGTATTGCCTTGTGTGTTGGAGTTTTACTCTCCGGTTCTTGACAAAACAGATGCTAACAATGCATAGTAATAATGGAAAATGAATTTAATAGCATTTACCATATCAAAATTGCAATACATCTAAAGGAAACAAAAAATGAGTGAACGCCAAACCTTGGCCGTATTTCCAAGCCTGCGTGGTCAACGTGTGTTTGTGACAGGAGGCGGGACTGGAATTGGCGCGGCCATCGTGACCGCGTTTGCCGAGCAGGGGGCACAGGTTGCTTTTGTCGATGTGGCCGCGCCTGAGAGCGCCGCATTGGCCGGGCATATTGAGTCTCTTGGCTATGGCCCGGTATGGTGGCGCTGCTGTGATGTGCGCGATGTAGCGGCCTTGCAGCACTTCATTGCGGAAGCGGAAAAAGAGTTGGGTGCCTTTTCAACCCTTGTCAATAACGTGGCCCGTGATGACCGGCATACGCTGGAATCCGTCACCCCGGAATACTGGGATGAACGCATGGCCGTGAACCAGCGGCCGGCATTTTTTGCCATCCAGTCGGTCGTGCCGGGGATGCGCCTGCTGGGCGGCGGCTCTATCGTCAATTTGGGCTCTACCGGATGGCAGTCCAAGGGCAGTGGCTATCCTTGCTATGCGGTGGCGAAATCTTCGGTCAATGGGCTGACGCGTGGCCTGGCCGACACCCTGGGCGCCGACCGTATCCGGATCAACACGGTGTCGCCCGGCTGGGTGATGACACAGCGTCAGATCACGATGTGGCTGAACGATGAGGGGGAGGCCGACATCCAGCGCAACCAGTGTTTGCCCGACAAGTTGCAGCCCTCCGATGTGGCGCGCATGGTGCTCTTTTTGGCGTCTGCCGATGGTGCCATGTGTACCGCGCAAGAGTTCAAGGTGGATGCGGGCTGGAATTGAGGTTCTACGCCGCGTTCATGTCGAACTGCTTGCCGTACACGGTCATGGCCGATGCTTTGAGCGCCCGCAACAGCACGGTGGCGGCGGGCGACAGCAGACGGTCACGCCGTGAAATGAAGCCAAAAGGCTCCATTTCACAGGGCAGCACCAGGGGCAAAATCGCCAGCAGGCCGTGGCTTGCATAGTAGCGTGCAACGTCTGCCGACATCAGGCTGACCATATCGCTTTGCTGCATCATTTTGGTGATGAACAGCAAGGAGCTGGTTTCCACACTGTTGGCGGGTTGTTGCAGATCCATTTCCTGAAACATCAGGTCAAACCGATGGCGTAGAACGCTGCCGCTGGGGGGAACAATCCAGCCAAAATCCAGCACATTGGCCACGCTCAATTGGGTGTGCGTCAGCAGGGGGTGGCCGGGTCGCACCACGGCACACACGGGCTCCTCGGTAATGACTTCGTAGCGCAGGTCGGCTTTGTCGTGCTCAGCAGAAAGCCGACCTACCACCAAGTCCAGCGTGTTGCGGTTGAGCCGTTCTATGAGCACATTGCTGGGATCAATATGAATTGTGATGTGCAAGTTCGGATGGGCTTGCTTGACCGCTGCCACGGTGGGGGGTAGCAAGGTTAAACCGGGCGCGGTGATGGAGCCGATATTGACCTGGCCGAACTGCCCATTTTTGCCTGCCTGCAATTCATCATGCGCCTGGTTCAGGCTGGAGAGTGCTGCCCGTGCATGGCGGATCAGGGTATCGCCATACCAAGTCGGGCGCATGCCGCGCGGCAGCCGCTCAAAGAGTTGTACGCCCAGCACATCCTCCAGATCCTTCAGGAGTTTGGAGGCGGCTGGCTGGGTCATGTTGAGTACCTGCGCGGCACGGTGAATGTTGCCTTCTTCTGACAAGGCGACCACCAGCAGGAGTTGTCGTGTTTTGAGACGTGCGCGGATTAGCCAGTGTGTGTAATTCGTCATGTTAGGGTTTTTACTGATCTCTGTTTTCATATCAAATACAGTCTAATCTATATTGGATAAGTATCTATATTTTCCATATCATCCTGCATCTGCGCTACCACGGCAAAGACGAATGAAATCAAAGTGGATCAATTACAGGAGACAAATGATGAAGACACGTAGAACTGCGTTGAAAACGGTGGCCGCTGGCATGCTACTCGGTTTTTCCGTGATGACGCCTTTTGCACATGCACAGGACAAAGGCTCCGTGGGGGTGTCCATGCCTACCAAAAGTTCCACGCGCTGGATCAGCGATGGCAAAAGCATGGTGAGTGCTTTGGCCGCCAAGGGCTACAAGGCGGATTTGCAATTCGCGGATGACGACATTCCGAATCAGTTGGCGCAAATCGAGAACATGATCACCAAAGGCGTGAAGGTGCTGGTGATTGCCGCGATTGATGGCACGACGCTGACCAACGTATTGCAAAAAGCCGCCGACAACGGAATCAAAATCGTGTCTTATGACCGCCTGATTGTGGGAAGCAAAAACGTTGACTATTACGCCACGTTCGACAATTTTCAAGTCGGTGTCCTGCAGGCGCAGTCACTGGAAAAGGCGCTGGGGCTGAAGGAAGGCAAAGGCCCTTTCAACATCGAACTCTTCGGTGGTTCTTCTGACGACAACAATGCCTTTTTCTTCTATGACGGCGCCATGTCCGTGCTCCAGCCCTACATCGACAAAGGCAAGCTGGTAGTACAAAGCAAGCAACTGGGCATGGCCAAGGTTTCCACCTTGCGCTGGGATGGCGCGGTTGCCCAGGCGCGCATGGAGAACCTGTTGAGCGCCTACTACGGCAAGAGCCATCTGGACGCCGTGTTGTCTCCTTATGACGGCATCAGCATCGGCATTCTCTCCGCCCTCAAGGGCGTGGGTTATGGCAGCGGTGCGCAGGCCATGGCGTATGTGAGCGGCCAGGATGCCGAAGTGCCCTCGGTCAAATCGATCATCCGCAAAGAGCAGTATTCCACCGTGTTCAAGGATACCCGTGAGCTGGCCAAAGTAACCGCCGGCATGGTGGACGCCATGATGGGTGGCAAGAAAGTGGAGATCAATGACACCAAGACCTATAACAACAAGGTCAAAGTGGTTCCATCCTATTTGCTCAAGCCGGTCAGTGTGGACTTGTCCAACTACAAAACAGTGTTGGTGGGCAGTGGCTACATCAAGGAAGAGCAGCTGAAGTAAGCGCTCAAGGTTTAACGCAAGGCCCTGTGCCGGGATGGACAGGGCCTTTTATTTTATTAGAGGCAATATGGCAGATCCCATTCTTGAAATGCGCGGAATGAAAAAATCATTTCATGGCGTGAAGGCGTTGAGTGATGTCAATCTGACAGTCCATACGGGTCAGATTCACGCCATCGTGGGTGAAAACGGGGCGGGTAAATCGACTCTGATGAAGGTGCTCAGTGGTGTGTATCCGTATGGGGAGTACGAGGGCGAGATCCGATTTTTGGGGCAGGAGTGTCGCTTCAAGGGGATTGCCGATAGCGAGCACATCGGCATCATCATCATTCACCAGGAGTTGGCGCTGGTGCCCTTGCTGTCGATTACCGAGAATATTTTTCTGGGTAATGAGCAGGCCCGTTATGGCGTGATTGACTGGAATGTCTCGCATGTAAAAACACAGGCATTGTTGGATAAAGTGGGCCTGAAGGAATCTTCTAACACCTTGATTACCAATCTGGGTGTTGGCAAGCAGCAGCTCGTCGAGATTGCCAAAGCCTTGTCCAAAGAGGTCAAACTTTTGATTCTGGACGAGCCTACTGCCAGCTTGAACGAAACCGACAGCGATGCCTTGATGGAGCTGCTGCTGGAGCTGAAGAAGCAGGGCATTGCCTGCATCTTGATTTCGCACAAACTCAATGAAATTTCCAAGGTGGCCGATGCCATCACGGTATTGCGTGACGGCGTCACTGTCGCCACGCTGGAATGCAAAACGCAAGCCGTCAGTGAAGACACGGTGATCAAGCATATGGTCGGGCGCGAAATGGCAGACCGCTATCCCAAGCGCACGCCGCATATCGGCGAGAAGGTCTTTGAGATCCAGAACTGGAAAGTCCACCATGCAGAGCATGCGGATCGGCAGATCATCAATGGCGTCGATCTGCATGTGAACAGTGGCGAGATTGTCGGCATTGCGGGACTGATGGGCGCGGGCCGCACGGAGCTGGCGATGAGCATTTTTGGACGCACCTACGGCCAGGGGATCAGCGGAAAAGTGCTGATGCACGGCCAGGAAATTGACACCAGTACGGTTCAAAAATCCATCAATCACGGCATTGCCTACGTGACCGAAGACCGCAAGGGCTATGGCTTGGTGCTGGATGAAACGATTGCCTGGAACACGACCCTGGCCAACCTGGATGGGGTCTCGCACAACATGGTGATTGACGAGGGGCGTGAATTCGGCATTGCTGAAGAGTACCGGCGCAAGCTCAATATCCGCAGTCCTGATGTGTTTGCGCGCACCGTCAATCTGTCGGGCGGTAACCAGCAGAAGGTGGTTCTGAGCAAATGGCTGTTTTCCAATCCAGAGGTGTTGATTCTGGATGAGCCGACCCGGGGTATTGATGTGGGTGCGAAGTACGAGATCTACACCATCATTGCCCAGTTAGCCGCCGAGGGGAAATGTGTGCTGATGATTTCATCCGAGATGCCCGAGTTGCTGGGCATGTGTGACCGAATCTATGTGTTGAATGAGGGGCGTTTTGTGGCGGAGTTTCTCGCCGCAGAAGCGACCCAGGAAAAAATTATGCGATCTATCGTGACATCAGGAGTTAATTGATATGGCAACCCTCAACACCACAGAAAAACCCCGGCCGCCAGCGGGTATCAGTTTTATCAAAAATAATTTACGCGAATATGGCCTGTTGATTTCATTGGTCGCGATCATGGCATTTTTCCAGGTCATGACCAACGGGACGCTGCTTCAACCTTTGAATCTGACCAACCTGATTTTGCAGAACAGCTATATCGTCGTGATGGCGTTGGGCATGCTGCTGGTCATTGTGGCGGGCCATATTGACCTGTCGGTGGGATCGGTCAGTGGGTTTATAGGCGCCCTCGCGGCGGTGTTGATGGTGGAATACCACATGCACTTCGTACCTGCAGCCTTTCTTTGTCTGCTTGCGGGCGCTCTTATTGGCGCTGCACAAGGCTATTGGGTGGCATTTTTCAAAATACCGTCGTTCATTGTGACGCTTGCAGGCATGCTGGTTTTCAAGGGTCTGGCACTGGTTATCTTGCAGGGGGCATCGGTGGGGCCGTTTCCACCTGAGTTTCAGCTTTTGAGTACCGGCTTTATTCCCGACCCCTTTGCGGGTGAAGGGCTGCGCGTTTTGTCACTGGTCATTGGCCTGGCTATGGCACTGGCATTGCTCATCTTCAAGGTAAGAGGCCGTGCCGGTCGGACTAAACACGGCATGGACAACGAGCCGTATGTTTTTTTCCTGGTGAAGAATTTGATTTTCGCCGCCATGATCGCTGCGTTCAGTTATCTCCTGTCTTCGTACCGTGGCCTGCCCAATGTGCTGATTGTCATGTTGCTGCTGATGCTGGTGTATGACTTCATTACGGCCAAAACCACGATTGGACGACGCATTTATGCGCTGGGTGGCAACGAAAAGGCCGCACGCTTATCGGGCATCAACACGGAACGCCTGACGTTTTACACATTTGTCAACATGGGCGTGCTGGCCGCGCTGGCAGGCCTTATTTTTGCGGCCCGCTTGAACACGGCGACGCCCAAGGCCGGTCTGGGTTTTGAACTGGACGTGATTGCAGCCTGCTTTATCGGGGGCGCATCGGCGTCCGGTGGCGTGGGCAGGGTTTTGGGCGCCGTGATTGGTGCCTTCATCATGGGGGTGATGAACAATGGCATGTCCATCATGGGCATCGGTATCGACTACCAGCAGGTGATCAAGGGCCTGGTGCTGTTGGCTGCTGTGTGCGTGGATGTTTACAACAAAAAGAAATAAGGCCTGGCCATGACGATGACAAAGACGGCCCGCTTCAAGGGCGTATTCCCGGTCGTTCCGACCACGTTCACCGAGTCCGGCGCTCTGGATCTGGCCAGCCAGAAGCGCTGTGTTGATTTCATGATTGATGCGGGGTCAACAGGCCTGTGCATTTTGGCGAATTTTTCCGAGCAGTTCGTGCTGTCAGATGCCGAGCGCGAGGCGCTGACCCGCACCATGCTCGACCATGTGGCAGGGCGCGTGCCGGTGATTGTGACCACCACACACTTCAGTACACAGGTCTGCAGTGCCCGCAGCGTGAGCGCCCAGCAGCAAGGTGCCGCTATGGTGATGGTGATGCCGCCCTACCACGGGGCAACCATCCGGGTGCCCGAGGCGCAGACCTATGAATTCTTCCGGCAACTGTCGGATGCATTGGACATTCCCATCATGATTCAGGATGCGCCAGTGAGTGGGGTGGCGCTCTCTGCCGCTTTCCTGGCGCGCATGGCGCAAGAAATTCCCCAGGTGTCCTACTTCAAGATAGAAACACCCGGTGCAGCGTCCAAATTGCGCGAACTCATACGACTGGGCGGCGATGCCATTGAAGGCCCGTGGGATGGTGAAGAGGCTATTACCCTGATGCCTGATCTGGATGCAGGCGCGACTGGCGCCATGACCGGTGGCGCCTACCCCGACGGCATTCGCAAAATTGTGGATGCCCATGCGGCTGGCCGTCGCGAGGAGGCTGCCGCCTTGTACCAGCAGTGGTTGCCGCTTATCAATTACGAAAATCGCCAAACTGGCTTGCTGGCAGCCAAGTCTCTTATGAAGGAGGGTGGCGTGATCAGCTGCGAGGCACCGCGCCACCCCTTCCCCGCCATGCACCCGGACACGCGCGCGGGCTTGATAGAGGTGGCGCGCCGCCTGGATCCTTTGGTTTTGCGCTGGGGGCGTTAACACCATGTCAGACAACACCGTTTACAGGCGGCTTGGTCGCCGCCTGCGCCTGGCCGTCATCGGCGGAGGGCCAGGCTCTTTCATTGGCGCCATGCACCGGCAGGCCGCGCGCCTCGACGACTGCTATGAACTCGTGGCTGCTGCGTTGTCGGGTGACCCAGAACGCTCTCGCGTTGCCGGAAGCGGCCTTGGGCTTGCGCAAGATCGCTGTTATCCCGGCGGCCAGGCGCTGATTCAATCAGAAGCGTTGCGTGCGGATGGTGCTGACGTGGTCGCCATCATGACGCCCAATGACAGCCATTTTGGGTTTGCAATGCAGGCGCTGGATGCCGGGTTTGACGTTATTTGCGACAAGCCGATGACCAATACGCTGCAGGAGGCCTTGATCCTGCACCAGAAGGTGCAAGACACGGGACTGGTATTTTGTTTGACGCACAACTACACCGGCTACCCCCTGGTGCGCCAGGCCAAAGCTATGGTGCTGGCTGGCCAACTCGGTGAGATCCGCTTGGTGCAGGTGGAGTATGTCCAAGGGGGGCGTGCCAAAGCGGGCCCCGGTCGCAAGGCCTGGAAAGAGGATCCCGTGCGCGGTGGCCCGTCGCTGGTCTTGGGTGACATCGGAACCCACGCGCACAACCTGCTGCGCTTTGTCACAGGACTGGAAGTCGCCCAGGTGGCAGCCGATGTGGGCTGCATCGTGCCAGAGCGCACGACCCATGACTATGCCGGTGCCCTGCTGCGCTTGAGCAATGGCGCGCGTGGCAGCTTCTGGGTGACGCAAGCGGCGGCCGGTGTCGAAAATGGTTTGCGCATCCGTGTCAGCGGCTCCTTGGGCAGTCTGGAATGGGCGCAGGAGCACCCCCAGGTTTTGCACTTCAAACCACTGGATGCTCCCGCTCAGGTGTACACGCCGAACGGGCCCGGCACCTTGCCGCTGGCCGCCCGTGCTTCGCGCATTGTGGCGGGCCACCCGGAAGGGTTTCACGAGGCTTTTGCCAATCTGTACACCGATGCCGCAGACGCCATTGCCGCGCGCCGCGTGGGGCAGCTGGCAGATCCGTTGTCCTTGCACTTTCCCAATGCCACCGATGGTTTGCACGGCATCCGTTTTGTAACGGCTGCTGTGGCCTCCAGCCAGAACCAGGGCGCCTGGACGCCTCTTTAACCCCCCACACCGTCATGACAACACCTCAATACAACAACCTGATCAACGGTGAATGGGTGGCTTGCGCCACCTATGCCCCCAACGTTAACCCCTCGAATCTGGCCGATGTCATCGGGGACTATGCCCAGGCCGATGTCGCGCAACTGAATGCAGCCGTGGACGCTGCGCAACAGGCTTTTCCGGCCTGGTCTGTCAGCGGCATCCAGGCCCGCGCCGATGCGCTGGACAAAATCGGCAACGAAATTTTGGCGCGCAAGGAAGAACTGGGCACCTTGCTCGCCCGCGAAGAAGGTAAAACCAAAGCAGAAGGCATAGGCGAAGCTGCGCGGGCGGGCAATATTTTCAAATATTTTGCCGGTGAATGTTTGCGCTTGACGGGAGAAGTCTTGCCGTCAGTCCGTCCGGGCATTGGCATCGAAGTGACACGCGAACCGCTCGGGGTGATCGGCCTGATTACGCCCTGGAATTTTCCGATGGCGATTCCGGCCTGGAAAATCGCGCCAGCCTTGGCCTACGGCAACTGTGTGGTGCTCAAGCCTGCAGACCTGGTGCCCGGCTGCGCCTGGGTGCTGGCAGAGATCATCAGTCGCAGCGGCATTCCGGCCGGGGTGTTCAATCTGGTGATGGGGCAGGGCCGTGTGATCGGTGATGCACTGGTAAAGCACCCAGGTATTGCGGCCATCAGCTTTACCGGTTCGGTGGGGGTGGGGCAGCGTATTGCCCAGGCCTGCGCACTCACCCTGAAAAAAATGCAGCTGGAGATGGGCGGAAAGAATCCCCAGATCGTGCTCGATGATGCAGACCTGGCCGTGGCCGTCGAGCTCAGTGTGCAAAGCTGTTTTTACGCCACCGGGCAGCGTTGCACCGCGTCGAGCAGGCTGATTGTGACCGACCGGATTTATCCAGAGTTCATTGCCGCATTGCAGCAACGCATGGCGGGTATTCAGGTGGGCGACGCATGCCAGGCCGGGATCGATATCGGGCCGGTGGCCTCCCAGGCCCAGCTCGAACAAAACCTGGCCTATGTGGAAATTGGCAAGGCCGAAGGCGCCCACCTGGTCATGGGCGGGGAGCGGCTTGCCCGAGCCACGCAAGGTTTTTACATGGCCCCGGCCTTGTTTTTGGACAGCAGTCCGGCGATGCGGATTAACCGGGAAGAGATTTTTGGCCCGGTCGCCAGTGTCATCCGGGTGAAGGACTACGACGAGGCGCTGCTGATCGCCAATGACACGCCCTTTGGGCTGTCCGCAGGCATCGCAACGACCTCGCTGAAATACGCGACCCACTTCAAGCGGCATTCACAAGCGGGCATGGTGATGGTGAACCTGCCTACGGCGGGGGTGGATTATCACGTTCCCTTTGGCGGGCGCAAAGGCTCCAGTTACGGCTCGCGTGAACAAGGGCACCATGCGCAGGAGTTTTTCACCACGGTGAAGACTGCCTATGTGATGGGCTAAAGGCGGGAGGAATCACAATGCACACGCATGACGAAATTTCTTTTGTCGGGATTGATTGGGGCACCACGAATCGACGCACCTATGCGCTCGATGCCATCGGCAACTGCCTCCAGATGGAGGCGGACGACGAGGGGGCGCTGGCTTGCAAGGGCCGCTTTTCGTCGGCGTTGAAAAGTGCCCTGCAAGCGCTGCATGGCAATCCGACGCTTGTTGTGATGACCGGCATGGTGGGCAGCGCGCTGGGGTGGCAGGAAGCGCCCTATCTGGATGCCCACGTTTCTCTTTTTGATCTTCCCAGGCACTTGGTGCCCGTGCGCGATGCGCCCGCCTGCTGTGAGGCGTTCATTGTTCCCGGTTACTGCGTTCGCAACGGGCAGGGGCAGCCCGACGTGATGCGCGGTGAAGAAACCCAACTGCTGGGGGCATTGACGCTGGGTCATCACAGTGGCTGGTTTTTATTGCCGGGCACCCACAGCAAGTGGGTGGAACTCGATGCCGGGCGCATTGTGCAACTGCGCACCTACATGACCGGTGAGTTGTTTGACCTTTTGAGCCGCCACGGTACGGTGGCGGCGGCTGCAGGCTCGGTGGATCCGGTGTGGGATAACGCGGCCTTTCGCGATGGTGTGAAGGCTTCACGTCAGGGCGCGCTCAGTCATCAAATTTTTGGTTGCCGTGCCCGGGTCGTGTGTGGCGATATGCCAGCCAGCAGTACCCAGTCTTACCTCAGCGGCTTGCTGATTGGCGCAGAGTTGGCTGACGTGGTGCGCAAGCCCGGTGCAACGTCGCAGGATTCCGTGTTCAAACTCATTGGCTCTGTGGGGCTGGCCAAACGCTACCAGTCCGCAGCCGATCAACTGGGCGTGGCCATTGAGCTGGTTGACGCCCAGGCAGCCTTCATCGGGGCCATGTCCCATATTCAAACCAACAGGAAAAACCTATGAAAACTGCGCTCGAATTATTGCAGCAAACCCGCCGTATGCCCCTGGTGGCGATTCTGCGAGGCCTTGAGGTGTCGCATGCGGTGGCCATCGGCGAAGCGTTGGTCGAGAGTGGATTTTGTGCCATAGAGGTTCCGCTGAACCGCGCGGGTGCGCTGGAGTGCATCGAACTTCTGGCCCAAGCGCTACCGAAAGATGTGCTGGTGGGTGGCGGAACCATGTTGACGCTTGCCGATGTTGACGCTGTGCATCGGGTCGGTGGCCGCTTGATGGTGGCGCCGAATTGCAATGCCCGTGTGATTGCACACGCCGTAGCGTTGGGCATGTTCTGCGCGCCTGGCGTGGCAACCCCTACCGAAGCTTTTGTGGCACTGGAGGCCGGGGCGCATGCATTGAAAGTGTTTCCAGCGGAAATGGTCGGTTATCAGGGGCTTAAAGCGCTGCTGTCTATCCTGCCTGTCGGGGCTGAAGTATGGCCAGTGGGCGGCATAACCCCAGAAAATATCCAGCCCTGGAAAGCCGTGGGCGCCACGGGCTTTGGGATTGGCAGTCAGCTGTACACGGCGGGCAAGGCCGTGTCTGACGTGCGCGACCAAGCCGCCAAGTATGTTCAAGCCTGGCGTGACGCTTGTTGATTTGCCTCCCGGCATGGCTTAGAAAGCGTAGTTAAAACGCAGGCGGAACGACGTTTCTTGCGTTTTTGCGCCAGTCAGGCTGAGCTTGGCGGTCGAGGTAGACAAGGCGGGCGTCATGGTGGCGCCTTTGATGTCAAACAAAGGCATGCTGTACG
>JAPLPS010000247.1 GCA_026400075.1 Polaromonas sp. | reverse complement strand
CGTAGGCAAAGGTGTCGATGCCGGCTTCGCCGTTCACGATGTTGTTCAGCAGATCGAGGGGGCTGCCGCCGCCGTTGACCGTGCCAAACAGGTCGGAGTCGGTGGAGACGGTGTCGTTGCCGGAAGTGAGCGTAAAGGTAGTCATGGGGTTTCCTTTGCAGAGGGCGATCCGCCCACCGCATTAACAATGAGACCGTTGGGATCTACGGCGAGAAAAGTCACCCGCCGCTCCTGCAAAAAACTTTCGCCCGCGCGTTCCTTCAGCATGGCAATAGTGCTGAGCGCGCCGGCGGCGATACACATCGGCGCCAGCACACTGACCGAGCGCCAGTAGCGCACCGGCTGCCCGGTGTGCGCGTTGAGAATGTGGCAATAGCGCTGGCCGTCGAGATCGAAATAGCGTTCGTAGTCGCCGCTGGTGGCAAGGCCGCCGCGGGTCAGCGGAATGGTGGCGATGAGCTGGCCCAGGTCGCGCGGATCGTTAATGCCAATCTGCCAGGGCGTGCCGTCTTCCTGCGGGCCGATCGCCGCAATATCCCCGCCCAGGTTCACATAGCCGCCGATGGCGCCGCGTTCGCGCAGCGCCTGCGCCGCGCGGTCGGCCGCGTACTCTTTGCCAAAGCCGCCGAAGTCGATCTCCATGCCAGCGAATGGCAGCCGCGCCGTGTGGTGCTCGCGCTGCAGATGGGCAAATCCCACGCGCGCTAGCAGTACTGCGAGGGTGCTTTCGTCTGGCACGCGCGGCGTGCGGAAATCCCAGGCCTGCCGGAGCACGCCGGCGGTGATATCAAACAACCCGCCGCTTTCCTTGAACAGCGCGGCGGCAAAATCGAGCAGCGCGCCAGTTTCTTCATCGCAGGCCACGGGCGTGCCGCTGCCAGCCTCGCGATTGATGTGGCTCACCACGCTGTCGTCGCGGTAGCGCGAGAACTTGCCTTCGATGCGCAGCACTTCTTCCACGGCGGCGGCCATTTGCCGCTGCGCTTGCGCCGGCGTTGCGGCCACCGTCACGACCTCGTTGTCGCAGGCCATGGCCTTGAAGTAGCTGCGGTAGACGGGCATTGCGGCGCTCAAAAATACCAGGTCATGCCGACCTGAAAAATGTTCGCCTTGAAAGGTTCAAGGTTCACGCTGCCGTCGCCAAAGGGATACCAGTCGGTGTGCTGCTCGTAGCGCTCGTAGCGAAAATCCACCAGCACGTCTGGCGTTACCAGCTTGCTCACCTTCATGCCCAAAGAGGCACCGCCAAAGCTCGACAGGCGCTGGTCCTGCGATTGAATGACATCGAGCGGCAAACGTTCGGGCGAGGGATCGTTAAGCGCCTCCACATAACAGCTCGCGGCGTTTTGCGCGTACAGGCGCACGAAGGGCGTGAGCGTCCAGCGACCCGGCAGCGGCTGCACGTATTCCACGGCGGCGGTGTGGGCGTGGATGTCGAAGGTATCGCTGTAGTAGCGATAGCTCATGCGCGCCGTGCCTTTGGTGGCCAGAAAATAGTGATTCCAGCGCGCCAGCAGCGTGGTCTGGTTTTTGGTGTTGGGTCGGTTGTCGTTGAACTTGTAGGGATCGGAGAACTCTCCGTCGCCGGAGGAATAGGTGAGCGTGAGCTGCGCGATGTCGCGCGGCCCCAGCACCTGCGTGAGCCCCAGCAAGCGCTGGTAAATCACTTTCGGCCGACGGTTCACGCCAACGCGCGGCACGTTGACCTCGTCGTCGGTTTTCCCCACGCCCAGCGTGAGCGTGGTGTTTTTGCTCTCCGTGCTCATCGAGCCGGTGGCGGAGTAGGCGTTCGATTCGTAGTCGCTCTCGCTCGAGTTCGACACTCCAAAGGTGAAACTGCCGCGATCGAAATAGCGCGAAATCGCGAAGTCCGTGCCGATGCGCTGGTCCTTCAAGGCTGCGGACCGCAGGCGTTGGCTGTGGTAGTAGGGCGAGGCGCCGGAGATGGAGTCCACCGTAATGGTGCCTTCCACCGACCACTTCCCCGCGATGGGCAGCAGCGCGGAAATGGCATTCGCCTGCACGCCAATGCGGTCCCAGCCGGGCTGGAAGTCGAGATAGTCGAGATATTTGTAGCTGATTTGTGCGCGGTCTGGCGGGGTGTCGGCGCGGGCGGTTTGCAGTGTGGGCAGCGCCAGCGCGGCGAGCAGAATGCCGCAGCTAATCGTCGGGCGAGCTTCCAGCGTGTTGGGGGATGACTCAGTTGCAGCC
>JAPLPS010000338.1 GCA_026400075.1 Polaromonas sp. | reverse complement strand
TGCTGCTGCTGTTGCTTTTTGTCGTGCCCTTTCCCGATTCGGTGAAAAACCACGGCGTTCTGGAAGCCCACAATTCCGGCAAGCTCTACATGCAGGCGCCGGGAAAACTCAAAACCCTGCTGGTGCGCCACGGCGACCGGGTGCAAAAAGGCCAGCTGCTTGCCGTGATGGAAAACCCTGATCTGCTGTCCGAAATCAGCATGATTGAAGCGGGAAAAACCGAAGCCGATGCCCAATACCGCCAGGCGCTGCACAAAACCCACGGCGAACTCGACGCGCTGGCGCAAAAACTCACCAGCCTGGAAGTGCGCAACCGCGACCTGCACCAGCAACTGGGCCAGCTTGAAGTGCGCGCCAACCAGGATGGCGAATGGGTGGCGCCGGAGCTGCATGAATTCAACGGTGCCTGGCTGCAGCGCGGCTACGCGCTGGGCGAAATCGTCGATAGAAGCCGCTTTCGCTTTATCGCCGTGATCCCCCAGGAACAGGCTGATTTCCTGTTCAAGCAGACTTTTCACCAGGCCGAGTTGCGCCTGAGCGGCCAGGCCGACATCAGGCTGGCACTGCCCCAGGTGTTCATCAACCCCTACCAGAGCCAGCGCCTGCCCTCGGTCGCGCTGGGCTGGATGGGCGGCGGCGACATTGCCGTCAACACCAGCGAGCCGGGCGGCGACAAGGCCAAGGAAAGCTTCTTTATCCTGCGCGCCGAAGTTCCGGCCCCCGAACTGGGCCAGAGCATGGTGCTGCATGGCCTGTCCGGCACGCTGCGCCTGCAATTGCCAGCGCAGCCGCTGTATCGGCAAGGCTGGCGCGCCCTGGAGCAGCTGGTGCAAAAGCGCTACGCCTTATGACTTCACGCAACGCCGCCTGGCATGCGCCACGCGATGCGGCGCAAACCCCCTGGTACAGTCTGCGCGGCTGGCTGGGCCTGGGCAGTCACAACGCCGGCATCAGCCGCCGCCAGCTGCTGCACGCCACCGCCGCGCTGCACGCCCGCCTGCCACCGGACCCCGCTGACGTGAGCGCGCCCGGCAGCGCCGAACTCGAATCAGCACGGCGCCGCCTGCACAGCCTGCAAATGGTCAGCCCATCGGCGCAAACGCTGGACGCGACGCTGCAGGCGCTCGAAGTCGTCGCCAAAATGGCCTGCGTCACGCAAGGCCAGCGCGCCTCCCTGCCCCAGTTGCTCGCCGCGCTGGCCATGACGCAGGGCTATCTAATCCAGCTCGCGCCCGGCGAAGGCAAAACGCTGGCCGTCGCCATTGCCGCCGTGCTGATTGCCTGGACGGGCAAGCCGCTGCACATCGTCACCGCCAACGACTACCTCGCCGAGCGCGATGCCGAGCTGATGGCGCCGCTCTACAGCGCCTGCGGCCTGAGCGTCGGCAGCATCACCGGCGAAACGCCGCCGCACGCGCTCGCCGCCTGCTACCGGCATTCGATGGTGTATGCGACCGCCAAGCAGTTTTTGGCCGACTATTTGCGCGACGATTTGCTGCTCGGCGGCGCGCGCGACCCGGTGCGGCGGCGGCTGTGGCACCTGCAAAACGCCAACGCTGAAAAAAAACCCGTGATGCGCGGCCTCTCCGCCGTCATCATCGACGAGGCCGACGGCATTTTGATTGACGAGGCC
>JAPLPS010000423.1 GCA_026400075.1 Polaromonas sp. | reverse complement strand
TTACAAATGATGCCATAGCCTTGCCCGTTCGTGCATGCTTCATGTCAGCCATGAAGCTGCAGCGTGTGGCTTAGAACGGCGCGTCTGGCGCGCTAGCGCTGGCGGCCTTGATGCGCTTGGATTTCAGCGTTGTCGGCTTGGCGGCGGGAGCGGCTTCACCGTCTGGCTGGCCTTCTTCGGCGGGGCTGGCCGCTGGCGCGTCGCCCTGCAGCGACTGGCGCACGCTGGCCTTGTCGCCCGCACCGGCGAATTTGCTGTACTTGCTCAGCGTGGTCACCAGCTGGCCGTAAATGCGCGGGTTGCCCGCGACGCATTCGCCGTGCTCCAGAAAATCGGCTTCGCCGGTGTAATTGCCGATCAGGCCGCCCGCTTCGGTAATCAACAGCGAACCGGCTGCCACGTCCCAGGGCTGCAGGCCGGTTTCAAAAAAGCCGTCGGTCAGGCCAGCGGCGATGTGGGCCAGATCCAGCGCGGCAGCGCCGGGGCGACGCACGCCCGCGCACTGGCTCATCACTTCGCCGAGCATGTTCAGGTAAGGCTTGAGCTTGTCGCCGGGGCGGTACGGAAAGCCGGTCGAAATCAGGCAGTCCTGCAGGCGTGTGCGCTTGCCGACGCGCAGGCGGCGGTCGTTGACGTAAGCGCCACGGCCTTTGCTGGCGCTGTAAATATCGTTGCGGATTGGGTCATAAACGACGGCTTGCTCGATCTTGCCGCGCACCGACAAGGCGATGCTGACGCAGTAAAACGGAAAGCCGTGGATGAAATTGGTCGTGCCGTCCAGCGGATCAATGATCCAGATGAATTCTGAATCTTTCGCGCCATGCTCGCTGCCCGACTCTTCGGCCAGAATGCCGTGGCCGGGGTAGGCCGTCAGCAGCGTTTCAATGATCGCGGCTTCGGCGGCCTGATCGACTTCGGTGACGAAGTCGTTGGTCTGCTTGAGCGAGACGCGAACCGCCTCAACGTCAAGAGCGGCGCGGTTGATGAGGGCGCCGGCGGCGCGCGCAGCCTTGACGGCCACGTTGAGCATGGGGTGGAGATTGCTGGACATATAGAGTTAAGAAAGAGCGGGGGCAGGAACTGCAAAACCTGAAAATCCGGGAACCGGCGGCAGGCGACAATAGCCGATTTTACCGGGATTGCGCGGAACGCACCGTCCTTTCAGGATAACAACTGCCTAAAATATCAGCATGAAGCGACTCCAGGCTTTCAAATACGAACTCATGCCCAACGGCGAGCAAATGCGCGATATGCGCCGCTTTGCCGGAGCGCGCCGCTTTGTGTTCAACAAGGGACTGGCCTTGCAACAGGCCAACCACGCCAGTGGCGGCAAGTTCATCAGCTATTTTTCGATGGACAAGCACCTGATCGCCTGGAAGCAGGAGTTCCCCTGGCTCAAGGAATCCCCTTCCCAAGCCTTGCAGCAATCGCTCAAAGACCTGGACAGTGCCTACCAAAACTTCTTTGCCGGACGCGCCGACTTTCCGCAGCCGAAAAAGAAAGGCCGTGGCGAGAGTTTTCGCTTTCCGCAAGGCTTCAAGATTGATCAACCCAACAGCCGCATCTTCCTGCCCAAGCTGGGCTGGATGCGCTTTCGCAACAGTCGGGATATTTTGGGCGTTGCCAAAAACATCACCATCAGCCAAGCGGGTGGCAAGTGGTTTGCCAGCATCCAGACCGAGCAGGAAGTGGAACAAGCCGTACCCACGGCCACCAGCGCCATCGGCATTGATGTTGGAATAGCCCGTTTTGCCACGATGAGCGACAGCAGTTTTATTAAACCGCTGAACAGCTTCAAAAAGCATGAAAAACGCCTGGCGAAATACCAGCGGCGCATGAGCCGCAAAACCAAATTCAGCAAAAACTGGCACAAAGCCAAGAGAAAGGTTCAGAAAATCCACACGACAATAGCCAACACCCGCAAAGACTTTCTGCACAAAAAGACAGCTGAAATCAGCAAAAACCACGCGATGGTGGCTGTCGAAGATTTGCAGGTGCGCAACATGAGCAAGTCGGCAGCGGGCAATGCAGAAAAACCGGGCAAAAACGTCGCTGCCAAGTCCGGGCTGAACAAAGCTATCCTGGATCAAGGCTGGTTCGAGTTCCGGCGGCAACTGGAGTACAAGCTGGAGTGGAATGGCGGGATATTGATAGCCGTGCCGCCCCAATACACCAGCCAGACCTGCCCATGCTGCGGCCATGTCGCCAAGGCAAACCGGAAAACGCAAGCCCAATTCGCGTGTGTGGAATGCGGCTATGAGAACAACGCCGATGTCGTCGGCGCAATAAATATATTGGCGCGGGGACACCGCGCAGCAGCCTGTGGAGAGGACGGCTCTGGCCTTGTGCGCAAGCGCAAGACGAAACCAGCCTCAGCGAAGCAGGAACCCACCGAAGTGACTATGCACGAGGCAGCTCATGCTTAGCACCGTAGGAATCCCTGCCTTCAGGCGGGAGAGGATGTCAACGGCTTCGCCCGCCCTGAACCGCAAAATAGTCCCGCGCTGCGGGCTTTCAAACACGCTGGCCGAATGCTTTTACCCATGAAAACCCGTTTTATCCTGATCAACACCAGCCACGCTGGCAATGTAGGCGCCGCCGCCCGCGCCATGAAAACCATGGGCTTCGATGATCTGGTGCTGGTCGCGCCGCGCTGGGCCAACGTGCTGCGCCGCGAAGAAACCATCCAGCGCTCCAGCGGCGCGCTCGACGTGCTGAACAACGCCCGCATCGTCGAAACGCTCGACGAGGCGCTCGACGGCATGGAACACCTGTGCGCCACCGCCATGACACCGCGCGACTTCGGCCCGCCGACGCAAACGCCGCGCACGCATTTCGCCGAACTGCTGGGGCGAACTGAGGCGCTGGCCAGCGAGCCGCTGCCGGTTCAGGCGCCACCAGCCCAGCGCCCCGGCTCGGTCGCCTTTCTGTGCGGCTCCGAGCGTTTTGGCATGCAAAACGAAGACGTTTACCGCTGCCATGTCGCGCTGAGCATTCCGACGAATCCGAAATTCGGCTCGCTCAATCTGGGCGCGGCGGTGCAATTGATCGCCTACGACTGGCGCGAGGCGCTGGGCGGCTACGCGGTTGAGTCCGCCACCGCCGAGCCGAAACTGGCCGACGCGGCGGCGGTCAGCGGCATGCTCAAGCACTGGGAAGAGGCGCTGACCGGCATCGGCTTTCTCGACCCGGCCGCGCCGAAAAAGCTGATGCCGCGCCTGAACCAGTTATTTAACCGCGCCCAGCTCAGCCCCGAGGAAATCCACATCCTGCGCGGCGTGGCCAAGGCCATGCTGAAAAACGCGCCGCCCAGCCCGGCGCCGCTGCAGAAGGTTTTGCCCGCTGAGGATAAAGCGCCCGCGCCCGCCGATACGCCTGCCAGCGCCTAAACTTGCCGCATGTTCTCCAGACTCCGCTCCGACATCCAGTGCATTCTTGAACGCGACCCCGCCGCCCGCTCGGCTTGGGAAGTGCTGACCTGCTACCCCGGCCTGCACGCGCTGATCTGGCACCGGGGCGCGCACTGGTGCTGGACGCACGGCCTGAAATGGCCAGGGCGCTTTATTTCGCACATCGGGCGCTGGCTGACCGGCGTTGAGATTCACCCCGGCGCGCAGATTTCAGGCGGCGTCTTTATCGACCACGGCATGGGCGTGGTGATTGGCGAAACGGCTGAAATCGGCGAAGGCTGCACGATTTACCACGGCGTGACGCTGGGCGGCACCTCGCTGTACAAAGGCGCCAAGCGCCACCCGACGCTGGGCAAAAACGTCGTCGTCGGCGCGGGCGCGAAAGTGCTGGGCGGCTTTACCGTCGGCGACGGGGCCAAGATTGGCTCAAACGCTGTGGTCGTCAAGCCCGTGCCTGCTGGCGCCACCGCAGTCGGCAACCCGGCGCGCATCATCCAGGCCGACGCCGATGTCAAGCGCGAGCAGACCGCCAGCCAGATGGGTTTTTCCGCCTACGGCATCACGCAAAGCGACGACCCGCTAAGCCAGGCGCTGCGCGGCCTGATCGACAACGCCAGCGGGCAAGAGCACCAGATTGCGCTGCTCTGGAAGGCGATTGAAACGCTTTCCAAACCGGCCCACAGTGGGGATTGCGTGCCCAAGGATGCGGCGCTGCAGGAGAATTTCGAGG
>JAPLPS010000416.1 GCA_026400075.1 Polaromonas sp. | reverse complement strand
AACCAGCTGCTGGCCCTGGCGCGCAGCAGCTCCGAAGTGCCGATGGCACGCCTCGATCTGGCGCAGCTGGCGCAGGACGTGGCGCGCGAACTCAGCCCGAGAGCGGTCGCCTTGAAGGTCGATCTGGGTTACGAAGGGCTGGAACACGCCTGGGTGCAGGGCTCGGCGATTTTGCTGCGCGAAGCCGTCAGCAACCTGATTGACAACGCCTTGCGCTACGGCGTCAGCCGCGAGGCCAGTCATGAGCCGACGGTGACGGTGTCGGTGCAGCAGCAGGGCGATCAGGTGACGCTGGTCGTGGAAGACAACGGCCCCGGCCTGAGCGAGGCGCAGCGCGAACATGTGTTTGAGCGCTTTTGGCGCGGCAGCGAGCTGCCGGGCGGCTGCGGCCTCGGGCTGGCGATTGTGCAGGAAATTGCGCGCCACCACCACGGCGATGCCCAGGTGGTGCCGGTGGTGCCCCAGGGCCTGCGCGTGACCCTGCACCTGTCGGCGTGACGCTCAGCTTGAGCGCCACGCCCATTCCTCGTTAGTGGCTGACAGCGCCGTCGGCGCCAAAGCCGGTCTGGGCGCGAACCCACTGGTCGGTAAAGGCCAGACGCTCTTTGGCAGCGCGTGGGCTCTTGTCGGTGATGGAGAACACATAACCGAGCAGGAAGGCCAAAGGCATCGCGAACAGCGCAGGCTGGTCATACGGGAAGATTGGCGTGGCATAACCCAGCACCGTCACCCAGACCGACTTGGACAGCACCACCAGCACGACCGCAGCCGTCAGGCCGCCGTAACCAGCAGCCAGCGCGCCGCGCGTGGTCAGGTCTTTCCAGTACATCGACAGGAACAGCACCGGGAAGTTGCCCGCCGCCGCAATGCCGAAAGCCAGCGCCGCCATGAAGGCCACGTTCTGCTTTTCAAACGCAATGCCCAGAATCACCGCGATCAGGCCAATGCCGAACGACGCCATTTTGGAAACCTTGATTTCCTGCGCTTCGGAGACATTGCCCTTTTTGATCACGCGGGCGTACAGGTCATGCGAGATGGCCGAAGCACCGGCCAAAGCCAGGCCCGACACGACGGCCAGAATCGTCGCAAAAGCCACGGCTGCCAGGAAACCCAGCAGCAGGTTGCCGCCGACCGCCTTGGCCAGGTGCATTGCCACCATGTTGCCGCCGCCGATGATCTTGCCGGTCAGGTCGCCACCTTCAAAAAACTCAGGGTTGGTGCCGACGATGACGATGGCGCACAGGCCCATCAAGAGAATCACGTTGAAGAAGAAACCGACAAAACCGGCGGCGTACAGCACCGATTTACGCGCTTCCTTGGCGTTGTTGACGGTGAAAAAGCGCATCAGGATGTGCGGCAGACCGGCCAGACCAAACATCAGGCCCATCGCCAGCGAAATCGCGTTGACCGGATCCTGCAGCAGCTTGCCGGGGGCAAACAGCGCGCCCTTGAGCTTGTGCAGCTCAATGGTTTTGGCCGCCAGCGTGTTGAAGTTGAAACCGAACTGTGAAAACGCCAGCAGCGTGATGACCGTGCCGCCAAACAGCAGCAGGCACGCCTTGATGATCTGCACCCAGGTGGTGGCGACCATGCCGCCGAAGGTCACATACACCACCATCAGGCAGCCGACGACGATCACGGCAATGTGGTAGTCCAGCCCGAACAGCAGCTTGATCAGCTGGCCCGCGCCCACCATTTGCACGATCAGGTAAAAGCACACCACGGTCAGCGAGCCGATGGCCGCCATCGTGCGCACGCTGCCCTGGTCGAGGCGGTAAGAGGTGATGTCGGCAAAGGTGAACTTGCCCAGATTGCGCAGGCGCTCGGCCATCAAAAACAAGATGATGGGCCAGCCGACGAAGAAGGCGATCATGAACAGATAAGCGTCGTAGCCGTTGGTGTAAACCATCGCCGTCAGACCCAGCAGCGTGGCTGCCGACATGTAGTCGCCCGCCATCGCCAGGCCGTTTTGAAAGCCGGTGATGCCCCCGCCAGCGGTGTAGAAGTCAGACGCGCTCTTGGTGCGGCTGGCCGCCCAGTAGGTAATCGCCAGTGTCATGCCGACAAAAATCGCAAACATGATGATCGCCGGGACGTTCAGCGGCTGCTTCTGGGTGGCTTCAATGGCGCCACCGGCCAGCGCCGCGCTGGCCGCCGCGCAGGAAACGAATCCGGCGGCTAGTTTCAGAAATGTTTTGTTCATGCTTATTTCGCCTTGGCCGATTCGTAGAGCAGCTGCTCGGTCAGTGTGTCAAATTCGGAATTGGCGCGGGTGACATACACCGCCGTGAAAACCCAGAACAAAATGAACTGTGCCAGGCCAATCAGCAAGCCGGTGGTGACAAAGCTGTCGCCGAGCCGGATTGCCAGCACCGCCGGGTTAAAGGCCACCGTCATAAAGAGGCCGAAAAACAGCACCAGCACAATGCCGGTCAGCGTCCAGGCCAGGCGCTCGCGTTTGCTCACCAGTTCGGTGAATTTGGGATTCTTTTGAATCCGCGCATACATCTCAGAGCTCATGCTTCATCCTCCATTTAAAAAAACAATTTGAATCGTTAGCGCAGCCTGCCACCGGCAGGCTGCTGCTGCGGCGCCGGGGCTCAGAACATCTCGACGCCCATGCGGTTGATGGTCGCGCCGGACTGGCGGATGCTTTGCGCCAGACCTTCGGCCTGGGTCAGCACCGACTCGGCGTAAAAGCGGGCAGTGACCTGCTTGGCGCTGTAAAACGCCGGGTCGCTGTCCATCTTGTCCAGCGCCACCATCAGCGCTCTAGCCATTTGCCAGCCGCACAGCACGATGCCGGCCAGCTTCAGGTAATTGACCGCACCGGCATACACCGTTTTTGGCTCGCTCTTGCCGTTGGCGACGATGAAGTCGATGGCGCTTTCGAGTGCCAGTCGGCCTTGCTTGAGCGCCTGGGCCATCGCGGCGCAGTCTTCGCTGTCATGCGCGGCCAAGTCCTGCTCGGTGGCGGCGATTTGCGTACACAGCGCCTTGGCGACGGCGCCCTTGTCGCGCAGCGTCTTGCGGCCGACGAGGTCGTTGGCCTGGATGGCGGTCGTGCCTTCGTAAATCGTCAGGATGCGGGCGTCGCGGTAGTGCTGGGCGGCGCCGG
>JAPLPS010000194.1 GCA_026400075.1 Polaromonas sp. | reverse complement strand
AAAAATTGACGCCTATTATTGCTCAGATCGCATGCCAAATCCACCAAAATCAGTGGATTATATAGTTATTGTTAAATGCTGCGACAATAACTATAATTTATACGTAATAGAACTAAGTAATGTTAAAAGCACAAGAGGCGTAAAACAACATGAAATTTACGAAAAATTCCAAACCGTATTTTTTGATTTTTTTGAAAAAAAATTTCCTACTATTTTCAAAAACCCAGAGCTTGGAAAATTCAATAAAATTGAGCTTTTTATCATCACAGACCCGTTAAATCTTGCTACAAAAAATTTAAGCGACCTAGAAATATCACGTCACTTACGCGGCACAGTATTAGATGCGTTTGCAAATTTTAAACCCTTTATATTCAACGAACAAATTCTCATCATCAAACCAAAACTTCCAAATCCAACTATAAATGAATGCACAGATGCGGATCAACCAAAAAATCTAGAGACCACCTAAATTCAATAAAATACCAAATAAATATTTAGGGAAAATATTAAAATGGCCAAGTTTCTAAACACCACCGCAACCAACTACTACCTCGAAGAACTGATCAAAGGTGCCTCAGAGCGATTAATCCTGATCAGCCCTTTCCTCAAGCTCAACGACCGGATGAAGGAACTGCTGGCAGACAAGAACCGGCTAAAAATCGACGTTCGCATTGTGTATGGCAAGAGCGAATTGCAGCCGCAGGAAATCGAATGGCTGCGCAGTCTGACTTTTATTCGCACCAGCTTTTGCAAAAATCTGCATGCCAAGTGCTATATGAACGAGGAAACGTGCATCGTCACCAGCCTGAACCTCTATGAGTTCAGCCAGATCAACAACAATGAAATGGGTATCCTCATTCATCGCGGCGAGGATGGCCAGCTGTACAAGGACGCCCACGACGAAGCCCAGCGCATCATCCGCATCAGCGAAGAAATACGGGTGACGCTGGAGCGGGTCAGCAGCGAAACCAAGGCGCCCATGCCCGCACCAGCAGCCGCACCGGCGCCCGCCACATCCGCCCCGAGCCGGGACGACGACAGGAGCGCAGACAGCGCCCCGCACGCAGAAGGCAAGCTGAGTTCCTCAAAAATCGCGCAAAAGCTGGGGCTGAAAACGGGTGAATTTATCGACCGCGCCACCCAGCAAGGCTATCTGGTGTTTGACAACGGCCAGTATTTCATCAGTCCCCGAGGCGAAAAAGTCGGCGTGGAGTTTGTGGCCAAGTCGCGCTTTGGCCCTTACTTTTTGTGGCCGCATGATTTTTATTTACTCTGACCTGATTCGATGTCTAAAAGATGGGGCGATCACATGGCCCGCACAAGCCGATGGGCTGAACTCCAGCGCCTGATCCGCGAAGAGCTGCGCCAGCTCGCCACCATCAAGCCCAGCGAGCGGCGCTGGCACATGCCCTTCGCCGCCGCGCTGGCCACGGGCTTGCCGCTACTGGTCGGGGCGTATTTCAACCGGCTCGATTTCGGGCTGGTGTCCTCGCTGGGCGGGCTGGTGTTTTTGTACCTGCCCGAGACGCCGCTCTACCACCGCATGGTGTCGCTGATGGCCAGCGCCTTTGCCCTGGCCGCCTGCTACGCGCTGGGGCTGATGAGCCACTTTTTCCCGCTGCTGATGATGCCGGTGCTGATCTTCACCGCCATTTTGGTGTCTATGGTGTGCCGCTTTTATGCGCTGGGGCCGCCGGGCAGCCTGTTTTTCATCATGGTGGCCGCCGTCGGCGCCTACACGCCGCTGACGCTGCTGCAGTTGCCGCTGATGGTGGGCCTGCTCACGCTGGGCGCGCTGCTGGCGGGCCTGATTGCGTTTTTCTACAGCCTGTACGCGCTGCGCCTGCGCGCCCCGCAGCCGGTCGCGCCGCTGCCCGCGCCGACGTTTGATTTTGTCGTGTTCGACTCGGTGGTCATCGGCGTGTTTGTCGGCATTTCGCTGGCGCTGGCGCAGCTGCTGCAGTTGGAAAAATCCTACTGGGTGCCGGTCAGCTGCCTGGCGGTGATTCAGGGCGCCTCGCTGCGCGCCGTCTGGACCAAGCAGTTGCACCGCGTGCTGGGCACCAGCATCGGCCTGCTGCTGGCCTGGGGGTTGCTGTTGCTGCCGCTGGACAACTGGACGATGTCGCTGACCATGATGGCGCTGACATTTGTCGTCGAAATGACGGTGCTGCGCCACTACGCGCTGGCCGCCGTCTTCATCACGCCGATGACGATTTTGCTGGCCGAGGCGCTGACGCTGGGTCAGGGCTCGCCCGCGCCGCTGATTCAGGCGCGCTTTGTCGATACCGTGCTGGGCTGCCTGGTCGGGCTGGCGGGCGGCGTGTGCCTGCACAGCCCGCGCTTTCGCGACGCCGTGGGCCGCCCGATGCGGCGGCTGATTCCGGCGCGCTTTGCCCGCTCAAGTGCCGATAATCCACGCCCATGACTCTTTCCTCTTTTTTTCCTCACGGCTGGCAGCATTACCTGCTCGGCGGCGTGCTGATCGGCGCAGGCACGGCGCTGCTGTTTGTGCTGACGGGCCGCATTGGCGGCATGAGCACGGTGTTTTCGTCCAGCTGGTCGTTTGTCGTGCGGCGGGCGTTTTTCCAGCAGCCGCGCTTTGTCGATTCGCGCGGCTGGCGGCTGGTGTATGCGGCTGGGCTGATTCTGGGCGCGCTGGTCTGGTGGCTGGGTTTTGCGGGCGGCGTGTACGAAGCCACGGCGGTGCCTGCGTGGCAGTTGCTCGTCGGCGGCTTTTTTGTCGGCTACGGGGCGCGGCTGGGCAACGGCTGCACCTCGGGCCACGGCATTTGCGGGCTGGGTTCGCTGCAGTTGCCGTCGCTGCTGGCGGTGCTGACGTTCATGGCAACGGCATTTTTGACCGCCAATCTGGCCGCGAGGTGGCTGGCATGAGCGCGGCAGCTTCAACGCTGGCCAAATCGCTGAAATCGCTGGCCACGCTGGCGGCGGGCGCGCTGTTTGGCTTTGGGCTGTCGGTGTCCGGCATGATCCGGCCCGAAGTCGTGCTGAGCTTTCTGCATTTTTCCGATTTCGGCCTGATGCTGGTGATGGGC
>JAPLPS010000406.1 GCA_026400075.1 Polaromonas sp. | reverse complement strand
GGCGCCGGGAATGATCTCGGCGAGCTTTTTATCCGGGAACAGCTGCTGGTGCCGGTGGATGTTTTCGACGACGACGATGGCGTCATCGACCAGAATGCCAATCGAAAAAATCAGCGCAAACAGCGACACGCGGTTCAGCGTGAAGCCCCAGGCCCAGGAGGCAAACAGCGTCACTGTCAGCGTCAGGATGACCGCCGTGCCGACGATGGCCGCTTCGCGCCGCCCCAGCGCGAGAAACACCAGCGCGACCACGGAGGCAGTGGCAAACAGCAGTTTTTGAATCAGCTTTTTCGCCTTGTCGTTGGCCGAGGCGCCGTAGTTGCGCGTCTCTGCCACCTGCACCGCGTCGGGAATCACGCTGTTGTGCAGCTGCGCGACCCGCGCCATCACCGCGTTGGCCACGTCGATGGCGTTTTCGCCGGGTTTTTTCGTGATGGCCAGCGTCACCGCCGCGTAGTCGCCGCCGCCGTCCTTGGCGGACAAACCGTGCCAGACGTAGCGGCTGGCGGGCAGCGGGCCGTCGCGCACCGTGGCCACGTCTTTCAGGAACACCGGGTGGCCGCCCTGCACGCTGACCATCAAATCGGCGACCTCGCTGGCCTGCGACAAATACGGCCCGGCTTCAATCGCCAAGCTTGTGTTGCCGCCAATCAGCTCGCCGACCGGCAGGCCCAGATTGGCCGATTGCAGCGCCTGGCGCAACATAGGCACGGTCACGCCCGAGCCGTTCATGCGCGCCGGGTCGAGTTCGACCAGCACGGCGCGGCCGGGGCCGCCCAGCGTCTGTACTTCGCGGGTGCCGGGCACGCGCTTGATGTCGGCTTCTATGCTGTGCGCCACGCGCTCTAGGTCATAGGCGCTGGTGGATGCGTCCTTGCTGTACAGCGTCAGCGTGACGATGGGCACGTCGTCAATGCCCTTGGGCTTGATGATGGGCGCCATCACGCCCAGAGCGGCAGGCAGCCAGTCGGCGTTGTCCTTGATCGTGTCGTGCAGGCGCACCAGCGCTTCGGTGCGCGCCACGCCCACTTTGAATTGCACCGTCAGCACCGCCATGCCGGGGCGCGAGACCGACATCACATGCTCGACGCCCGCCATTTGCGACAGCACCTGCTCGCCCGGCGTAGCCACCATCTGCTCGACATCACGCACCGAGGCGCCGGGAAACGGCACCAGCACATTGGCCATCGTGACGTTGATTTGCGGCTCTTCTTCGCGCGGCGTGACCAGCACGGCGAAGATGCCCAGCAGCAGCGCGACCAGCGCCAGCAGCGGGGTGATTTGCGCGCTCTGGAAAGCGGCGGCAATGCGCCCGGAAACGCCCATCTGGCTTTTGTTGGAAGTGGCGCTCATCTCAACGGCCCCGGCTGGCGGCTTGCGGGTCGGCGGCGACTTTTTCGCCCAGACTGACGCCGCTGAGGATTTCCACCAGTTCGCCTTTGGCCGCGCCCAGGCGCACTTGGCGCAGCAGCGCCAGCCCTTGCGCGTTGACGACGTACAGTCCGGTCATTTCGCCGCGCCGCACGACGGCGCTGGCGGGCACATACAGGCGCTGACTCTTGCCCGCAGCGGCGTTGGCTCCGGCGCCCAGCGGCAGCCAGACACGGGCAAAAGCGCCGGGCGCTGCGCCTTTGACATCGGCGGGCAGGCTCAGGCGAACCTGCGCCGTGTGCGTGGCCGCATCGACCACCGGCAGCAATTGAATTTGCGTCGGTTGCAGCAAGCCTGTTGCCAGACCGGGCAGTTCCAAGCGCACGGCGGCGCTGTCGCTCAAACCGGCCAGCGCGCTTTGCGGCACTGCCGCCGTCACGCGCAGCGCCGACGGATCGTGCATCGTGAGCAGCGGGTGCCCCGGCATCGCCATGTCGCCCAGCGTCACCGCCACCTCGCTGACGCCGCCCGCATAAGGCGCGTTCAGTGTGAAAAATCCCGACTGCGTGCGCGCCGCGCCCGCCTGCGCCTGCAGCGCCCGCACCTGCGCCTGCGCCGCCA
>JAPLPS010000391.1 GCA_026400075.1 Polaromonas sp. | reverse complement strand
AGCTGGTGATTTTCGGCTCCGACCAGCGCAACGAGCGCTACCCGGACGCGCCGCTGGTGCCGCAAACCGTGCTGATCAACCCGGTCATCACGCCGCTCGGCGACGAAGAAGACAGCGCCTGGGAAGGCTGCCTGTCCGTGCCCGGCCTTCGCGGCATGGTGCCGCGTTTTACAAAGATCCGCTACACCGGCTTTGACCAGTACGGCGACCCGATTGACCGCACCGTCGAGGGCTTTCATGCCCGCGTCGTGCAGCACGAGTGCGACCATCTGATCGGAAAGCTGTACCCGATGCGCATCCGGGACTTGAGCCAGTTCGGCTACACCGAGGTGCTGTTTCCGGGGCTGGACGCGGCGGACGACTGAGTCGTCAATTCAGTCATTCAACGCCTGCAACAGTTCCGTTTCGATGGCGATTTGCGCCTTGTTGTGCTGCAGCTCGGGGCCGTCGATCAAAAAGGTGTCTTCGACGCGCTCGCCGAGCGTGGTGATTTTGGCCAGCTGGATGTTGATGTGGTGGTGCGCCAGCACTCTGGCAATCATGTAAAGCAGGCCGGGCCGGTCGCTGGCCGAGACGCCGAGCAGCCAGCGCTGGGCTTTTTCATCCGGGCGCAGATCGACGCGGGGCGTGACCGGAAAGCTCTTGACCCGGCGCGAGACGCGGCCCTTGCCGGGCGGCGGCAGCGGCCCGCGCTCTTCGAGGATGCGGCCCAGATTGGCTTCGACCATCGTGGCCAGTTCGCGGTAATGTTCCTCATCGGGCTGGCTGGCCACCTGAAAGGTGTCGAGCGCAAAGCCGTTGTTCGTCGTGTGAACCTTGGCGTCCAGAATGCTGAAACCGGCCTGCTCGAAAAAGCCACAAATCCGCATGAACAAATCCGGCACATCGGGCGTATAGACCAGCACCTGCATGCCTTCGCCCTCGGAGGAGTTGCGCACGCGCACCGTGACTTTGGTTTTGTGGATGTAGCGCGACAGGTGGCGCGCATGCCAGGCAATATCGACCGCTTCGTGGCGCATGAAGTAGCTGATGTCCAGCGTGTTCCACAGCGCCTTGTAGGCTTGAAACGGCTCGGCATGCAGCGCCAGCAGGGCCAGCGCGTCGCGCTTGCGGGCTTCGACTTCGGCGGCTGGGTCTGGGGCGCGCCCGCCGAGCACGCGCAGCGTGTAGCGGTACAGGTCTTCGAGCAGCTTGCCTTTCCAGGCGTTCCAGACCTTGGGGCTGGTGCCGCGAATGTCGGCCACGGTCAGCAGGTACAGCGCGGTCAGGTAGCGCTCGTTGCCGACGCGCTTGGCAAAAGCGGCAATCACCTCCGGGTCGCTCAGGTCTTCCTTCTGGGCGCTGTGGCTCATGCTCAGGTGCTCGCCGACGAGGAACTCGATCAGCTCGGCGTCTTCGCTGGCAATGCCGTGCTGGCGGCAGAACACGCGCACTTCCCTGCGGCCCAGGTCGGAATGGTCGCCGCCGCGCCCTTTGGCGATGTCGTGGAACAGCGCGGCGATGTAGAGAATCCAGGGCTTGTCCCAGCCTGCGGCCAGCTGCGAGCACATCGGGTATTCATGCGAGTGCTCGGGAATGAAAAAGCGCCGCATGTTGCGCACCACCATCAGGATGTGCTGATCGACGGTATAGACGTGGAACAGGTCGTGCTGCATCTGGCCGACGATGTTGCGAAACGCCCACAGGTAGCGCCCCAGCACCGAGGTCTGGTTCATCAGCCGCAGCGCGTGGGTGATGCCCTCGGGCTGCTGCAGGATGCGCAGGAAATTTTGCTGGTTCACCGGGTCGCGGCGGAACTGCGCGTTCATCACGCCGCGCGCGTGGTAGAGCGCACGCAGCGTGCGCGCCGACAGGCCGTTGATGCCGTGCGTGGCCTCGTACAGCAGGAAGGTTTCCAGGATCGCGTGCGGCTCGCGCAGGTACAGGTCGTCGCTGGTGACTTCCAGCATGCCGGACTTGTCAAAAAACCGCTTGTTGATCGGGCGCAGCGAGTAGGTGCAGGGGTTGAGCCGCTCTTCAATGTTGAGCAGCAGGATCTGGTTCAGCTGCGTGACGGCCTTGGCGGCCCAGTAGTAGCGGCGCATCAGCGCTTCGCTGGCGCGGCGCGGCAGCTTGCCATCGTTCTCGGCCGCGTAGCCGAAGGACTCGGCGACGGCGGTTTGCAGGTCGAACACCAGCCGGTCTTCGCGCCGCCTTGAAATCAGGTGCAGCCGGGCGCGGATCAGGCTGATCAAGGCTTCATTGGTTTTGATCTGCTGCGCTTCAAAGGTGGTGACCAGGCCGTTTTTGGCCAGCTCGTCCCAGGATTTGCCCAGACCGGCGGCGCCCGCCACCCACAGCACGACTTGCAAATCGCGCAGGCCGCCGGGCGACTCCTTGCAGTTCGGTTCTAAGGCGTAAGGGGTGTTTTCAAACTTGTTGTGGCGCTGGCGCAATTCGAGCGTCTTGGCGACAAAAAACGCTTTCGGGTCGATGGCCGCATCGAGCTGGCTTTTCAGGCGCTCAAAGTTGGCCAGCGGGCCTGCGATCAGGCGCGCTTCGAGCAGCGAGGTCTGCACCGTCACGTCCTTGGCGGCTTCTTCGACGCAGTCGGCGGCGGTGCGCACGCTGGAGCCGATTTCCAGGCCGCAATCCCAGCAGCTGCTGATAAAACGCTCGATTTTTTCCTTCAGCGCGGGGTCGTTTTCGGCCTGGACGCCATCGGGCAGCAGCAGCAGTACATCGACATCGGAATGCGGAAACAGCTCGCCCCGGCCAAAGCCGCCGACGGCGATCAGGCAGGTGTCGGCTGAAAAGTCGGCCGCCTGCCAGAGCTGCTGCAGCGTGGCGTCGGTGTGCCGGGCCAGCTTTTTCAGCATGGCGTGAATGCCGCGCGTCGAGGCGCCGCTGGTTGCCAGTGACGACAGCAGCGCGGTTTTACCTGCCCGGTAGTGCTCGCGCAGAAGGGGCAGTTCAATCATACAAACGCGGGAATCGGCGGGCTGCCCGCCGACAGCGTCAGCACCTCGTAGCCGGTCGGCGTGACCAGCACCATGTGCTCCCACTG
>JAPLPS010000392.1 GCA_026400075.1 Polaromonas sp. | reverse complement strand
CCCGCAGGCGTTGCCGCGCCCGCATTGAAGCTGCCCGGGCCGATTCCGATGCTCGACAGCCTGAGCTACGGCGCGCTGGACAACATGGCCATTGCCGCCTTCGTTCTGGTGCTGATCTTGCTGCTGGTCAAGTTCACACGCGGCTTTGTGTCCAACATTTCCGTCCTGCTGGGAATGGCCGCTGGCTGCGTGGTGGCGATGGCGATGGGCAAGTTGAATTTCGACAAGGTCGCGCAGGCGCACTGGTTCGAGCTGGTCACGCCGTTTGCTTTCGGCATGCCGACGTTTGACATCGTGCAGATTTTGACCTTCACGGTGGTGATGGTCGTCGTGATGATCGAATCGACCGGCATGTTCCTCGCCTTGTCGGACATGACCGGCAAGCCGGTGAGCCACCGCGACCTTGCCGCCGGTCTGCGCACCGACGGCCTGGGCACCTTGATTGGCGGCATTTTCAATACCTTCCCGCACACCAGCTTTTCGCAAAACGTCGGACTCGTCGCCGTCACCGGCGTCAAGAGCCGCTGGGGTTGCGTGGCCGGGGGCGCGATCATGATTGTGCTGGGCATGCTGCCCAAGATGGCCGCCTTCGTCGAAGCGATTCCGCAGTTTGTGCTGGGCGGCGCCGGTCTGGTGATGTTCGGCATGGTGGCGGCCACCGGCATCCGCATCCTGGCCTCGGTGGACTACAAAGGCAACCGCTTCAACCTCTACATCGTGGCGCTGTCGATTGGCTTTGGCCTGATTCCGCTGGTGGCGCCGCGCTGGATGCAGCAGATGGCCCACGAGTTGCACCCGCTGCTGGAGTCCGGCATTTTGCTCACTGCCATTGCTGCAGTGGCGCTCAATCTGTTCTTCAACGGCGCCGGAAGCGACGAGGCGCAAGCGAGCCATCTGGCCGAGCATGGCGTTGCCGCATAAATAACACTTAAACCATTTTCAATTCAAAAGAGACAGCATCCTCATGAAGAATTTTTCCAAATACAGCGCCGCCACCCTGCTCGCCGTCACGGCACTGGGCGCGCAGGCGCAAAGTTCGGTCACGGTCTATGGCCTGGTGGATGTGAGCATCGGCTCGACCAAGCCAGTGGGCGGCACCGCCCAGACCAGCGTGGACAGCGGCAAGCTCACGACCAGCTACTATGGCTTTCGCGGCGCCGAGGATCTGGGCGGCGGTTTGTCTGTCGTGTTCAAGCTGGAAGGTTTTTTCCGCGCTGACACGGGCGCCTCCGGGCGCTTTACCGGCGACGCCCAGTTCTCGCGCAATGCCGTCGTTGGCCTGTCGAGCAAAGACTGGGGTTCGCTGATGCTGGGCCGCAACACCACGCCGCTGTTTGTCTCCACCCTGTCCTTCAATGCCTTTGGCGACTCGTTTGGCTATTCGCCCAGCATTCGCCACTATTTCACCAGCGGCACGGTCACCGGCGATTCGGCCTGGAGCAACTCTGTTTTGTACGCCAGCCCTGACTTCAGCGGCCTGAAGTTTGGCCTGATTGCGGCTGCCAAAACCGGCACCAGCGGCGCGAGCGGTAACAGCAACGGCGGCAACTGGGGCGCCAACGCGGGCTACAGCGCTGGCCCGCTGTCTGCCTCCCTGGTGTTTCAGGACGTGAAAAAAGACGGGGCCAGCGCCGTGGACGACACGCGCACCTGGCAGCTCGGCGGGAGCTACGATTTCGGCGTGGCCAAGACTTTTCTGCAGCTGGGCGAGGTCAAGAACAGCACGACGGACAAGACTTACCGCCTGGCCGATGTCGGCGCCAAAATTCCCGTTGGCAATGGCAGCGTGTTGCTGCAGTATGGCCGCCTGGCACCAGATGCCGGGGACAAAACCAGCACCGTATCGCTGGGCTACAGCTACAGCCTGTCCAGGCGCACCGAGCTGTATGCCGCGCTGATGCACGACAAGAAAGAGCCGCTGTCGGCGGGCAGCAGCTACTCGCTGGGCCTGCGTCACCGCTTCTGACAGGCAACTATGAAAGCCTGGCGCTGGGCACCGAGGCATAACGCCGCCTGGTGCGCCAGCCCAGCGGCGCGCCATGACGGCGACGGGCAGGGGCGCAGCGGTTTTCACCGGCTCAGCGCCACCACTCCCCGGCCAGCGACTGCTGCAAAAAGCTGCTAAAGCTGGTGACCTTCAGCGGCACCAGCTTGGGCGAGGGAAACACCGCATGCACTTCCTGCTCGGGCAGGCTGTAGTCGCCCAGCACCGGCTGAACGGTGCCGTCCAGCAGCGATTCCCTGGCCACATACCAGGGCAGTATCGCCAGGCCCATCCCGGCGCGCGCTGCCGCCAAAACGGCTGACAGGTTGTTCGAGCGCAGCGGCCCCTTGACTGGAACCGACAGTTTTTCGCCTGCGGCCGTAGTCAGGCTCCAGCGGTCGTCGCCCTGGACGCTGCTGTAAATCACGCAGGCATGGGCGGGCAGATCGGCCGCGCTGCGCGGCGTGCCGCGCTGCTTCAGATAAGACGCCGCCGCCACCATCAGCCACGGATTGGTGCCCAGGTAGCGCGCCCCCAGCGACGAGTCGGCCATAGGCCCCATGCGGATGGCCAGGTCAATGCCCTGCTCGACCAGGTTCACATAGCGGTCGTCAAAACTCAGGTCTATCGTCATCTCGGGGTACTCGTGCATGTAGCGCAGCACCAGCGGCGTCAGCACACGCCTGCCAAACGCCACCGAGGTGCTGATGCGCAGCGTGCCGCCGACCCCGCTTTGCAGCAGCGTGGCCAGGTTGTCCGCCTCGTCGATTTTCCGGGCGATCAGCTTGCATTTTTCGTAGTACAGCGCGCCGACTTCGGTCGGCGTCACGCCCCGGGTTGAGCGGTGCAGCAGCCGCGCGCCCAGGCGCAGCTCCATCGACGCCACGGCCTTGGTGGCTGTGGGCTGGGTGATGCCGGTTTCTGCCGCCGCTTTGCTAAAGCTGCCGGTTTCAACCACGCGAATAAAAAGTGCAATGCCAGTGACGCGATCCATAGGCTTGACTGTAATCGCGTTTTTACCTTTATTCCTGCACGGAATAAATCTTATCGACGCAATGAGGTTCACAAGCGGACGCGGCGCAGGAATGATAGGCACATCTAACGAAGGAGCTACGTAATGGCAAAAATGAAGGCCGCAATGGCCGCAGTGCTGGTCATGGAAAAAGAAGGCGTCACGCAGGCTTTTGGCGTGCCTGGCGCTGCCATCAACCCGCTGTATGCGCAAATGCGCGAGCGCAATTCGATTGCCCACATCCTGGCGCGTCACGTCGAAGGCGCCTCGCACATGGCCGAGGGTTACACCCGCGCCAAGGCGGGCAATATCGGCGTCTGCATCGGCACCTCCGGCCCGGCGGGCACTGACATGATCACCGGGCTGTATTCGGCCAGCGCCGACTCCATCCCGATTTTGTGCATCACCGGCCAGGCGCCGCGCGCACGGCTGTACAAGGAAGACTTCCAGGCCGTTGACATCGAAAGCATTTCCAAGCCGGTGACGAAGTGGTCGGTCACGGTGCGCGAACCCGGCCTGGTGCCACGCGCTTTCCAGCAGGCCTTTCACCTGATGCGCTCGGGCCGCCCCGGCCCGGTCTTGATTGACCTGCCGTTTGACGTGCAGATGGCCGAAATCGAATTCGACATCGACACCTACGAGCCGCTGCCGGTTTACAAATCAGCCGCCTCGCGCAAGCAGATCGAAAAAGCGTTTGACATGCTGATGGCATCGAACAAGCCGCTGATCGTCGCCGGTGGCGGCATCATCAATGCCGATGCCGCCGACTTGCTGGTCGAGTTTGCCGAGCTGACCGGCGTGCCGGTGATTCCCACGCTGATGGGCTGGGGCACGATTCCCGACGACCATCCGCTGATGGCGGGCATGGTCGGCCTGCAGACCAGCCACCGCTACGGCAATGCCACCCTGCTGGCCAGCGACTTTGTGCTGGGCATTGGCAACCGCTGGGCCAATCGCCACACCGGCTCGCCCGAGGTGTACTGCAAGGGCCGCACTTTTGTCCATGTGGACATCGAGCCGACCCAGATTGGCCGCGTCTTCACGCCCGACCTGGGTATCGTCAGCGACGCCAAGGTGGCGCTGGAGATGTTTGTCCAGGTGGCCCGCGAGCGCCAGGCCGCCGCGCAGCTCAAGGACTTCAGCGACTGGGTGGGACGCTGCGCCGAGCGCAAGGCGCTGATGCACCGCAAGACGCATTTCACCGAAACACCGGTCAAGCCGATGCGCGTGTACGAGGAGATGAACAAGGCGTTCCCACGCGACACCATCTACGTCTCGACCATCGGCCTGAGCCAGATTGCTGGCGCACAGTTTCTGCATGTGTACGGCCCGCGCAACTGGATCAACTGCGGCCAGGCTGGCCCGCTGGGCTGGACGATTCCTGCCGCGCTGGGCGTTGCCGCTGCCGATCCGTCGCGCACCGTGGTTGGCCTGTCGGGTGACTATGACTTCCAGTTCATGATTGAAGAGCTGGCCGTGGGCGCGCAGTTCCGCCTGCCTTATGTGCAGGTGCTGGTGAACAACAGCTACCTGGGCCTGATCCGCCAGAGCCAGCGCGGCTTTGACATGGATTTCTGCGTCCAGCTGGCGTTTGACAACCAGAACGTCCCCGAAGGCGAAGGCAATCTGCGCGGCTACGGCGTCGATCACCAGGCCGTGGTGCAGGGTCTGGGCTGCAAGTCGCTGCGCGTGACGGACCCCGAGCAGATCGGTGCCGCGCTGGTCAAGGCCCAGGCGATGGCCAAAGAGTACCGCGTCCCGGTGGTGGTGGAAGTGATTCTGGAAAAGATCACCAACATTGCGATGGGCACCGAAATCGACAACATCAACGAGTTTGAAGCCATCGACTGCCGCCATCCCGAGGGCCGCAAGGGACTGGAACTGGCCGGTCTGCTTGCGTAAGCATTCGCCAAAAAGAAGGAAAAACCATGCCTAAATTTGCCGCCAACCTGACGATGCTCTTCACCGAAGTGCCTTTTCTGGACCGCTTTGAACGCGCCGCCCAGGCCGGATTCACCGCTGTGGAGTTTTTGTTTCCCTACGCCTACCCGGCTGAGGAAATCCGCCAGCGGCTCGACGCCAACGGCCTGACGCTGGTGCTGCACAACCTGCCCGCTGGCGACTGGGACGCTGGCGAGCGCGGCATCGCCTGCCATCCGGGCCGCGTGGCCGAATTCTGCGACGGCGTGGCCCAGGCCATCGTTTACGCCCAGGCGCTGGGCGTCAAGCAGCTCAACTGCCTGGTCGGCAAGGCGCCCGCCGGTGTGCCCGACGAGCTGCTGCGCCAGACGCTGGTGGAAAACCTGCGCTTTGCCGCGGCAGAGCTGAAAAAAGCCGGTCTGCGCCTGCTGGTCGAGCCGATCAACACCTTTGACATTCCCGGCTTTTATATCAACCGCACTGCGCAAGCGGTGGCGATTCTGGACCAGGTCGGTGCCGACAACGCCTTTGTCCAGTACGACATCTACCACGCCCAGCGCATGGAGGGCGAGCTGGCCGCGACGATGCAGAAGTTCCTGCCGCGCATCGGCCATATCCAGCTGGCGGACAACCCCGGCCGCAATGAGCCGGGCACTGGCGAGATCAACTACCCCTTCCTGTTTGCCCACCTGGAGCGCATCGGCTACGCAGGCTGGATCGGCTGCGAATACAAGCCCGCCACCAGCACCGAGGCCGGTCTCGACTGGCGCCAGCGCCTCGCCCAGTAATTATTTAACCTGAAAAAAAGGAGAACACCACATGACTTCCCAACCCCTCAAAATCGGTTTCGTCGGCCTCGGCATCATGGGCGCGCCTATGGCCAGCCACCTGATCAATGCCGGTCACCAGCTGTTTGTCTACACGCTGGGCAAGATGCCTGAAGCCATTGCCAGCAGCAGCGCCACCCAGTGCGTCAGCGCACGCGGCGTGGCCGAGCGCGCCGACATCATCATCCTGATGGTGCCGGACACGCCGGATGTGGACGCCGCGCTGTTCTCGGAAAAAGGCATTGCCGCAGGCTTGACGCCGGGCAAGGTGGTGGTGGACATGAGCTCGATCTCGCCGATTGCCACCAAAACCTTCGCCCAGAAAATCAATGCGCTGGGCTGCGACTACCTGGACGCGCCCGTCTCCGGCGGCGAAGTCGGCGCCAAGAACGCCACGCTGTCCATCATGGTCGGCGGCCCCGATGCGGCATTCGAGCGCATCAAGCCTTTGTTCGAGCTGATGGGCAAGAACATCACGCTGGTCGGCGGCAACGGGGACGGCCAGACCGCCAAGGTCGCCAACCAGATCATCGTCGCGCTGAACATCGAGGCGGTGGCCGAGGCGCTGCTGTTCGCCGCCCGCGCCGGTGCTGATCCGGCGCGCGTGCGCCAGGCGCTGATGGGCGGCTTTGCCTCCTCAAAAATCCTGGAAGTGCATGGCGAGCGCATGGTCAAGCGCACCTTTGATCCGGGCTTCCGCATCGCGCTGCACCAGAAAGACCTGAACCTGGCCCTGTCCAGCGCCCGCGCACTGGGCGTGTCGCTGCCGAACACGGCGATGGCGCAGGAGCTGTTCAATTCCTGCGTGGCCCACGGCGGCAAGGCCTGGGACCACTCGGCGATGGTCAAGGCGCTGGAGAAAATGGCCAACTTCGAGATCGGCCAGAAAGCCGATTAAACCCACCGCAACCATCAGAACCCAAAGCGCATCATGACCCCTTCCGACCAGATCCCCGAGACACCGCAGGCGCTGCTGCGCCGCATGTTCGACGCGGCCATTGCCAGCGCCCAGCCGGCGCGCTGCATTCCAGCGCACCTGCCGGACCCGAAAAGCCTGGGCAAGTGGCGTCTGGTCGTGATCGGCGCGGGCAAGGCCTCGGCGGCGATGGCCCGCGCCGTTGAAGACAACTGGCCGGGGCCGCTGACCGGTCTGGTGGTGACGCGCTACGGCTATGGCGTTCCCTGTGAGCGCATAGAGATCGTCGAAGCCGCCCACCCGGTGCCCGATGCGGCCGGGCAGGCGGCGGCCGGGCGCCTGCTGCAGTTCGTGCAGGGCCTCAATGCCGATGACCTGGTGCTGTGCCTGATCTCCGGCGGCGGCTCGTCGCTGCTGCCGCTGCCCGCGCCCGGCCTGACGCTGGAACACAAGCAGGCGGTCAGCCGGGCGCTGCTCAAGTCCGGCGCCACCATCAGCGAGATGAACTGCGTGCGCCGCCACCTGTCGGCCATCAAGGGCGGGCGCCTGGCCGCTGCCTGCCATCCAGCGCGGGTGCTGACGCTGCTGATTTCCGACGTGCCGGGCGACGACCCGATGGACATCGCCTCCGGCCCGACGGTGGCCGACCCCACCCGTTGCGAAGACGCGCTGGCCGTCATCCGCCGCTACGGCATTGACGTGCCACCGCAAGTGCTGGAAGTGCTGCAAAGCGGCCAGGGCGAATCCATCAAGCCGGGCGATGCGCGCCTGGCGGGCACCGAGGTGCGCATGATCGCGACGCCGCAAATGGCGCTCGAAGCCGCTGCCGCCGTGGCCCGCGAGGCGGGCGTCACGCCCTACATTCTGGGCGACGCGCTCGAAGGCGAGGCGCGCGACGTGGGCAAGGTGCTGGCCGGTATCGCGCTGCAGGTGGCCAGTCGCGGCCAGCCGGTGCCTGCGCCCTGCGTGCTGCTGTCGGGCGGCGAGACCACGGTGACCGTGCGCGGCAACGGCCGGGGCGGACGCAACGTCGAATGGCTGCTGTCCGCAGGCATCACGCTGCACGGCCACCCCCATATTCATGCGCTGGCTGGTGACACCGACGGCGTGGACGGCCAGGAAGAAATTGCTGGCGGCTATTGGGCGCCAGACTCCCTGGAGCGCGCCTGGGCGCTGGGCTTGCGCCCGCTCGACAGCCTGGCCAACAACGACGGACACGGCTTTTTTAGCGCCTTGGGTGACTCGGTGATCACCGGCCCGACGCTGACCAATGTGAATGACTTTCGCGCCATTCTGATCGACTCCCCCACTACCGAAAACTAAACCATGCGTAGAACCAGAAATGCAAAAATTGTGGCCACCCTTGGCCCGGCCAGCTCGGACAAGGACACCGTCCGGCTGCTGTTTATGGCCGGTGTGGTTGTTTTCAGGCTGAACTTCAGCCACGGCAGCGCCGATGACCACCGCGCCCGCTTTGCCATCCTGCGCGCGCTGGAAAAGGAAACCGGCCGCCCCATCGGCATCCTGGCCGACCTGCAAGGCCCCAAGCTGCGCGTCGGCACCTTTGCCAATGGCCCGGTGATGCTGGTGGTGGGTGAGTCTTTCCGGCTGGATCTGGACCCGACGCCGGGCGACCAACGCCGGGTCAACCTGCCGCACCCTGAAATCTTTGCCGCGCTGGTGCCCGGCGCCGAACTGCTGCTCGACGATGGCAAGCTGCGTCTGGTCGTCGAGCGCTGCGGCCCCGACTTTGCCGAGACCCGCGTGGCCGTGGGCGGCAAGCTGTCCGAGCGCAAAGGCGTCAACGTGCCCGACGTGGTGCTGCCGATTACCGCGCTGACGGCCAAGGACAGGCGCGACCTGGCGCTGGCGCTCGAAGAAGGCGCGGACTGGATTGCGCTGTCCTTTGTGCAGCGCCCCGAAGACGTGAGCGAAGCGCGCGCGCTGATCGGTGACCGCGCCGCGATTGTCTCCAAGCTGGAAAAGCCCTCGGCCATCGAGCGCCTGGACGAAATCGTCGCGCTGTCGGACGCCGTGATGGTGGCGCGTGGCGACCTCGGCGTGGAGCTGCCCGCCGAGCGCGTGCCCGCCATCCAGAAACGCATCGTGCGCAGCTGCCGCCGCCTGGGCCGCCCCGTGATTGTGGCCACGCAGATGCTGGAGTCCATGATTGAAAGCCCGGTGCCGACCCGCGCCGAAGCGTCCGATGTGGCTACCGCCATTTATGACGGCGCCGATGCCGTCATGCTGTCGGCCGAGTCCGCCTCGGGCAAGTTCCCGATTGAAGCGGCCTTGATGATGAACCGCATCATCGAGCAGGTCGAAAGCGATCCGCAATACCGCCAGCTGATTGACGCGTCGCACACGGCGGCCCGTCCCGGCGGCGATGTGGCCGAAGCGGTGTGCTGCGCCATGCGCCGCGCCGTCTCGCTGCTCCAGGCCGCCGCCATCGTCTGCTACACCAGCTCCGGCCACACCAGCCTGCGCGCGGCGCGCGAGCGGCCCGAGTCCCCGGTGCTGAGCCTGACGCCGAATATTTCAACGGCGCGCCGCCTGGCGCTGGTCTGGGGCGTGCATTCGGTGCATACGCCCGAGCCCGGCGGCGCCAGCGGCGCCTGCGATGTCACCCAGATCACCGAGATGGCCTGCGAAATCGCTAGATGCGAAAAGTTCGCCCAGCCCGGCCAGACCATCGTGACGATTGCGGGCATGCCGTTTGGCACGCCCGGCACCACCAATCTGATCCGCATCGCCACGGTTTAACGCGCCATCCAGCACAAGGAATTTTTCTGATGAGTCTGATCACCGGCCTTCGCGGCCTGGAAATTCTCGATTCACGCGGCAATCCCACGGTCGCCGCCGAAATCACGCTGGCCTGCGGCGCCAAAGGCTACGCCTGCGCCCCGTCGGGCGCTTCCACCGGCTCGCGCGAAGCCATTGAACTGCGCGACGGCGATGCCCGGCGCTACGGCGGCAAGGGCGTGCTCGGCGCCGTCGGCCATGTCAATGGCGCGCTGCGCAGCGCCCTGCTCGGCACGGACAGCGCCGATCAGGCGGCGCTGGACGCGCGTCTGATCGCGCACGACGGCACCGCTGGCAAGTCGCGCCTGGGCGCCAATGCCTTGCTGGCCGTGTCGCTGGCGGCCGCCAGGGCGACGGCCGCCAGCCGGGGCCTGCCGCTGTACCACAGCCTGGGCTTGCAGCAACAATTCACGCTGCCCGTGCCGATGATGAACATCATCAACGGCGGCGCGCATGCCGACAACAATGTGGACATTCAGGAGTTCATGATCCTGCCAGCGGCCGCGCAACACTGAGGTCGGCGCTGCCCCCTGCGTCGTGCAGAGGGCTTTTCGGAGTCTGCCGACGGGCCACAAGCCGGTCGGCAGTCCATCAAGAACGGTTTATCGGGATGCGGGAGTCTGGATGCTTGTCGGGCTGGTGCTTTTTTACGTAGGGGCGGTGCTGATTCTCAACGGCCTGTGGATGCTAGACCTGATTGGCGAGCGTGAAATCTGGGTCATCAACCTGTTTGCCGGTGCCCTCAGCCTGCTGACGGCCTTGCGCCAGGCCTTCGGTGCGGACGCTGACGCCGCATCCATCAAATCGGCCGCGCTGACGCTGATGTTTGCCCTGACCTATTTGTGGGTGGCGGCGAATCGCCTGAGCGGGGCCGATGGCCGGGGCCTGGGCTGGTTCAGCCTGTTCGTGGCCATCACCGCTGTGCCGGTTGCGGCCGACGCGCTGCGCACGGCGGCCAGTGCCTGGGGGCTCTGGCTTGGCCTGTCCTGGCTTGCCTGGGCGGCGCTGTGGCTGCTCTTTTTTCTGCAGCTGGTGCTGCGCAAGCCGGTGGCGCGCCTGGCCGCCTGGGTGGCCATTGGCGAAGGCGTGCTGACCGGCTGGGTGCCGGGTTACCTGCTGCTGACCGGCGTTATCTCATGAAACGTCGCTGAACACGGCGGCC
>JAPLPS010000127.1 GCA_026400075.1 Polaromonas sp. | reverse complement strand
TTGACGTCATCACCCTGTTTCCCGAGCTGTTTGCGCCGTTTTTGACCAGCGGCGTGACGCGGCGCGCCTACGAATCCGGTCTGGTCGATGTCAAGCTGTGGAATCCGCGCGATTTTGCCGATGGCAAATACCGCCGCGTCGATGACCGCCCGTTTGGCGGCGGCCCCGGCATGGTGATGCTGGCCGAGCCGCTGACACTGTGCCTGGAACACCTGCGCGCTGACCGAGCCGCTTGCGGCGTGCCCAGTACGCGCGACAAGGCGCCCACCGTGCTGTTTTCCCCGATTGGCCAGACCTTGAATCACACGGGTGTTGAGCGCTGGTCTGCCAGCGACGGCGCGGTGCTGATTTGCGGCCGCTATGAAGGGCTGGACCTGCGCTTCATCGACAGCTACGTCGATCACCAGATCAGCCTGGGCGATTTTGTGCTGTCCGGCGGTGAAATCGCTGCGATGGCACTGCTCGACGCGGTGGCCCGGCTCCAGCCCGGCGTGCTGAACGACGAGGGCAGCCACCAGATGGACAGTTTTAACCCGGCCCTCGACGGCCTGCTCGACTGTCCGCATTACACCCGGCCCGAAGCCTGGCGCGGCCAGCCGGTGCCGCCGGTGCTGATGTCGGGCAACCACGCGCATATTGAAAAATGGCGGCGCGAGCAGCGCTTGGCGCTGACCTACCACGAGCGCCCTGAGCTGGTGCGCGCCGCCCGCCGCGCCGGTCACCTGAGCCTCGGCGACGAGGACTTTTTGGCCGATCTGCCAAAAAATCAGTACCCAGACACCTGAATTGCTATAATCGAAGGCTTTTCGGTCCTCTGGCGGCCACTGCAACCACCGTTTCTTTTTTGCATGAAGCGCGCTGGATTTGCGGTCTTTAGCGCAGCGCGTGCATGAACGAAAAAAGTTAACGGAAATATCATGAATCTGATCCAGACCCTTGAGCAGGAAGAAATTGCTCGCCTGAACAAAACCATCCCCGTCTATGCCCCTGGTGACACCGTCATCGTGAGCGTGAACGTGGTTGAAGGCACCCGCAAGCGTTTGCAGGCATTTGAAGGCGTTGTGATTGCCAAGCGCAATCGCGGCCTGAACTCCAGCTTCATCGTGCGCAAAATCTCCAACGGAGAAGGCGTCGAGCGTACGTTCCAGGTGTACAGCCCGCTGATCGCCAACATCGAAGTCAAGCGCAAGGGCGATGTGCGCCGCGCCAAGCTGTACTACCTGCGTGAACGCAGCGGCAAGTCGGCACGTATCAAGGAAAAGCTCGGCATCAAGGCCAACAAGGTCAAGGCTGTCGTGGCCGTTCAAGCCGCTTAATAGCAGTTTGTACTTCCTGAAAAGCCGCTCTTTGGAGCGGCTTTTTTTTGGCCTCTGTTAGGCTTGCGGCCTGTATGACTGTCATCAAATCCTTACCTTCTTTTGACCCGCGCACCGTTGCGGTCTCCAGCATTGACCATCATCTCGACGGCGTGGCGCTGGAGCGCTTGATGCCGCAGGCGCTGCGCGAACGCTTCCGGCATCCGCCCGCCTGGACGCCCGAGCACAGCGTCGAAAAGAAATTCACCAACCGCGCGCCCGCGCTGGCCGCCGTGCTGATTCCCTTGGTGATGCGCGACGAGCTGACGCTGCTGCTGACCGAGCGCTCGCACAACCTGTCCAACCATTCCGGCCAGATTTCCTTTCCCGGCGGGCGCACCGACGCGGCAGACCGCGATGCGATTGAAACAGCGCTGCGCGAAGCGGAAGAAGAAATCGCGCTGCCGCGCCAGCATGTCGAGGTGCTGGGCACGCTGCCGACTTATGTGACCGGATCGGCTTTCATCATCACGCCGGTGGTGGCGCTGGTGACGCCCGGCTTTCAGTTGCAGCCCAATCCCGGCGAAGTCGCCGATGTGTTTGAGGTGCCGCTGCGGTTTTTGATGAATCCGGCCCATCACCGCCGCCATGAGCTGGAATTCGAGGGCGTGCTGCGCCAGTGGCTGTCGATGCCCTATACCGACCCGGTGCCGGAGACGGCGGGCAGCGGTGCCAAAGAGCGCTACATCTGGGGCGCGACGGCGGGCATGCTGCGCAATTTTTACCGCTTTCTGAGCGCCTGAACTGGCGCTGCCGAGTCTGCCCGCAGACCGTCAACAGACCCCGTTATGATTTGGCATGAGTTTTTTTGCTGTTTTGTTTGCCCTCATTCTTGAACAGGCCCGCCCGCTGGCACGCGGCAACTGGGTGCATGCCGCTTTGCAACGCTGGGCGCGCTGGGCGCGGCGCAGCCTCGATGCCGGAAAACCGCACCACGGCTGGCTTGCCTGGAGCCTGTCCGTCCTGGCGCCGACGCTGCTGACGGTGCTGGTTCACTGGCTGCTGTGGCAGGTTCATGGGTTGCTGGCTTTTGCCTGGAGCGTGGCGGTTTTGTACGTCACGCTGGGCTTTCGCCAGTTCAGCCACTATTTCACCGAGATCCGCAACGCGCTCGACGACGGCAATGAAGACACGGCCCGCGAGCTGCTGGCCCAGTGGCGCCAGGTCGATGCCAGCGAACTGCCGCGCAGCGAAATCGTGCGCCATGTGATTGAGTACTCGGTGCTGGCGGCGCATCGCCATGTGTTTGGCGTGCTGGTCTGGTTTTCGGTGTTGGCGGCGCTAAATTTGGGGCCAGCGGGCGCGGTGCTGTACCGGATGAGCGAATTCGTTGCCCGTTACTGGACTTACCGCAAAAGCCTGCCCGGTGACAGCGCCAGCCCGGCGCTGCAGCAGGTGGCCAGCCGCTCCTGGGGCATCGTTGATTTTGTACCGGCCCGCGCCACCGCGCTGGGTTTTGCGGTGGTGGGCAGTTTTGAAGATGCGATTGACGCCTGGCGCAACTACAGCCAGCAGTTTCCCGACGAAATGGTGGCTGTCACGGCCCGGCACAACGACGGTATTATTCTGGCCGCTACTTCGGGCGCGGTGAATGTGCGCCTCGGCGGACAGGTGCTCAAACCGGTGTTTTCCCCGAGCGTGCCGCCCGCTGGCGCGCCAGTGGAAGAGCTGGCGATGACCGATTCAACGCCGGGCCGCGAGCCTGAAGTGGCGCATTTGCGCAGTGTGGTCGGCCTGGTGTGGCGTTCGGTGGTGCTGTGGATGGTGCTGCTGGCCTTGCTGACGCTGGCCCGTTTAATTGGATGACATGACAACTCAAACGACGTTCTGGAGCCCGGTGATTGCCGGTCTCACCCCTTACGTGCCCGGCGAGCAGCCGCGCGTGGCCAATCTGGTCAAGCTCAACACCAACGAGAACCCGTACCCGGCGTCGCCGCGCGTGCTGCAGGCGGTGACGGCGGCGGCGCAGCAGGGCCTGCAGCTGTACCCAGACCCGGAATCCACCCAGCTGCGCCAGGCCATCGCCCAGCACCACGGCATTGACGCCGATCAGGTGTTTGTCGGCAACGGCTCGGACGAGGTGCTGGCGCATGCCTTTTTTGCCTTTTTCCAGCAAGACCAGCCGCTTTTGATGCCGGATGTGACCTACAGTTTTTACCAGGTCTATTGCCAGCTCTACGGCATTGGCGTCCAGCTGATTCCGCTGGACGATGCGCTGCAGGTCTGCGTGGCGGACTACAGCGGCGTGGCGGCGGGCGGCGTGGTGCTGGCCAATCCGAACGCGCCCACCGGGCGGCTGCTGGCGCTGGCCGATATTGAGCAGCTGCTGCAAAGCCATCCGCAGCAGGTGGTGCTGGTCGATGAGGCCTATATCGACTTTGGCGGCGCAAGCGCGATCAGCCTGATCGACCGCTACCCGAACCTGCTGGTGGTGCAGACGCTGTCCAAGTCGCGCTCGCTGGCCGGGCTGCGGGTGGGCTTTGCGGCTGGCTCGCGTCAGCTGATCGAGGCGCTGGAGCGGGTCAAAAACAGTTTCAACTCCTATCCGCTGGACAAGCTGGCCCAGGCGGGCGCGGTGGCCGCTTATGAAGACACGGCGTATTTTGAACAGACCCGCCAGGCGGTGATGCAAAGCCGCGAAACGCTGGCGCTGGCGCTGGAGCTGCAGGGGTTCAAGGTGCTGCCGTCAGCGACCAATTTTGTGTTTGTCCGCCACCCGCAGCACGATGCCTTGATGCTGGCGCAGCGGCTGCGCGACAGCGGCATTTTGGTGCGCCACTTCAAGCTGCCACGCATTGACCAGTACCTGCGCATCAGCATAGGCACGCCGGAGCAATGCGATGCGCTGGCGCAGGCGCTCTGGCGCCTGACTTCCGCTGCCGCCTGAAGGGCGTCAGTAGCGCGTCTGCGACAGCTCTTCAAACAGCTCGCCGTAGAGCCGGTAGCGGTTCGTGCTGATGCTGCTGGTGCTTGATTTCACCTCGGCAATCACGCCGCAGCCTGGCTCGTGCAGATGGGTGCAGTTGTAGAACTTGCAGTCTTGTGCGTGTTTCTTGAAGTCGGGCATGTAGTTGGCCAGATGCATAGCCACGATGTGGTTCAGGCCGAACTCCTGAAAGCCGGGCGAGTCGATCAGCGCGGTGGTTCGCTCTGCATCGACCCAGTACAGCGTCGTGCTGGTGGTGGTGTGCTTGCCCGAGTTCAGCGCCTGCGAGATTTCTGCCGTCAGCACCTTGGCTTGCGGCACCAGCAGGTTGGTCAAACTGCTTTTGCCCGCGCCCGAGGGGCCGAGCACCAGCGTTTTTTTGCCGTGCAGCAGCGCCTGCAGTTCGGCGGTTTGTGCCTCGTCTTCGGGGCCGGTGGCGATTTTTGGCTTGATCGCCAGCGGCAGCATCCGGTAGCCCATCGTCCGGTAGGGCGCCAGCTTGGCCCAGGCGCGGCCAAAAGGCTCGATTAAATCGCTTTTGTTCAGCGCAATGATCGGCGTGATGTGCTCTGCTTCGGCGGCAATCAGCGCCCGCGTCAGCTGGCTTTCGGAGAATTCCGGCTCGGCGGCAATCAGAATTAAAACCTGGTCTAGGTTGGCGGCAAAGGACTTGGTGCGCATTTCGTCCTGGCGGTAAAACAGGTTGCTGCGCTCCTCGATTTTTTCAATCGTGCCCTCGTCCTCGGACGGCAGCCAGCGGATGCGGTCGCCGACGACGACCTGGCTTTTCTTGCCGCGCGGGTGGCAAATCAGCCGCTGGCCCGATTCGGTTTCGACCAGCACATGGCGGCCAAAACCGGCCACCACCAAACCCGCCTGGGTTCCTGCAACCGGGGCGGCGCCCGCACGGCCTGTACGCGTCGGTTTGCTCATGCCAGCAGGGCGTCAACGTGGGACGCGCAAACAAAGTCTTTGATCGAAATGCCCTGCACATCGTGCGTATTCCAGCGCACCGTGCAGGCGCCAAAACTCAGCGTCAGCTCCGGGTGATGGTCTTGCGCGTGGGCGATGAAGGCCACGGCGTTGACGAAACTGAGGGTTTCGTAGTAATTTTCAAAGCTGAACGTTTTTTCCAGCGCGCCGTGTGTCAGTTGCCAGCCGGGCGTTTCAGCGCCGTTCAGCTGGCCGAGCTGGGCGGCCAGTTCCGTGGCGCTCAGCGCGCGTTGCGGGAAGGGAATCGGGTGGCTCATGCGGCGGCGCTTTCAACAGAAGGAATCATGCGTCCGAGTCGCTCGGAGGCGGGCGGGTGCGAGTAGTAGAACTTGACAAACACCGGGTCTGGCGTCAGCGTGCTGGCGTTGTCTTTGTAGAGCTTGAGCAGCGCGCTTTGCAAGTCGCGGCCGTCGGCGTGGGCGATGGCGTAGGCGTCGGCTTCAAACTCGTGCTGGCGCGACAGTTGCGCCAGCAGCGGCGAGATAAAAAAGGTGAGCAGCGGCACGCCCAGCATGAACAGCAGCAGCGCGAGTGCGTCATTGGCGCCGCTCAGGTTCGGACGCACGCCCAGCCCGGTGTAAAACCAGACCTGCGACGACAGCCAGCCCAGCAGCGCAAAGCCGACCAGGCTCATCGCAAACAGCAGCACGATGCGCTTGATGATGTGTTTGTGCTTGAAGTGGCCCAGTTCGTGGGCCAGCACCGCATCGACTTCGGCGGCGCTCAATTGCTTGAGCAGCGTGTCGTAAAACACCACGCGCTTGGCTGCGCCAAAACCGGTGAAATAGGCGTTGGCGTGGGCCGAGCGCTTGCTGCCGTCCATCACGAACAGGCCTTTGGCGGAAAAGCCGCAGCGCTGCATCAGCGCGGTGACGCGGGCTTTCAGCGCTTCGTCGTCAAGCGGCTTGAACTTGTTGAACAGCGGTGCAATCACCGTCGGATACAGCACCAGCGCCAGCAGGTTGAACGCCATCCACACGCCCCAGGTCCAGAGCCACCACAGGTGGCCCGCGCTGCCCATCAGCCACAAAATCAGCGCCATGATCGGCAGGCCGACGAGGGCGCCGACCAGCGTCGATTTCACCAGGTCGCCGAGCCAGAGCCCGAGTGTCATTTTGTTAAAGCCAAAGCGCTCTTCCAGCCGGAAGGTTTTGTACAGCGTGAACGGCAGGTCGAGCAGGCCGCCAATCAGGCCAAAACCGGCCAGCAGCGCCAGTTGCGGCACCAGGCTGCCGTAGCGGCTCAGGCCGGAATGCGCGATGGCCTGGTTCAGCAGGTCCAGCCCGCCCAGCAGCGTCCAGCCCAGCAGTGCGGCGGCGCCAAAGGCCATCTCCAGCAGGCCAAAGCGCGTCTTGGCCAGCGTGTAGTCGGCCGCTTTCTGGTGTGCGTCCAGCGAGATGGTGGCGGCAAAAGCGGCGGGCACGGCGCCCCGGTGCTGCGCCACATGGCGGATCTGGCGCGAGGCCAGGTAAAACTTTGTCAGCAGGCCTGCCACAAGCAGGGCTGAGAACAGCAGGGTAAGAACAAGTGAAGAGTCAGTCATGCGGCCAAGTTTAGGCTATCGGCGAGAATCCCCGGATGCCTGAAATTGAACCCCTGCTTAAAAAATCAGACCTGAACCTCGTCTGGTTGGACTGCGAAATGACCGGCCTCGAACCGGAAAAAGAACGCGTGATTGAAATTGCCGTCGTCGTCACCGGCCCGCAGCTGACGCCGCGCATCGAAGGCCCGGTGCTGGTGATTCACCAGTCCGACGAGCTGCTCGACAAGATGGACAAGTGGAACAAGGGCACGCACGGGCGCAGCGGCCTGATCGAAAAAGTCAAGGCCAGCACTGTCACCGAGGAAGACGCCCAGGCGCAGCTGCTGGCCTTTCTGGCCCACTATGTCCACAAAGGCAAGGCGCCTATGTGCGGTAACACCATCGGCCAGGATCGGCGTTTTCTGGCCAAATACATGCCCAAGCTGGAAGCATTTTTTCATTACCGCAACGTTGATGTCAGCACCTTCAAGGAACTGGCCAAGCGCTGGCAGCCCGAGGTCTGCAGCGCTTTTAAAAAGCACCAGAAGCACACGGCGCTGGCCGATGTCCATGAGTCGATTGACGAGCTGGAACACTACCGCACGCATTTCCTGAAGTGACCCGGCGCGGCTTGGGCGGCGGCGGCAATACCCTTGGGTAACCAAAGGGATTGGTAAAAACCCCTAAAGCGTGCCATAATAGCGGGCTTGCAGTTGCGCAGCTATGCTGACTGCATTTGTACATCTACCTCACTCTTTTGGACTATATTTTCAGAGTCACCGCATCAAGGCAATGTTGCCCTTGGTCCGTATATTCGTTTGATGGTTGATGTTTTATTAACCACAGACGAAGCTTTCTGCAGCGCAGAAGGTGGAGTTTCCTGTTCCCTGTTGAAACCAGGGCGGCAGGGGATTAGTGAGAAAAAACATGACTGACTCTTTTGAAACCCGCGACGACTTCGCGTCCGAAACCATTTCCGATCTGGACATCACCATCACCGTGATTCCTGATTTCTCTTCCGACGAGCCTGCTGGCGAAGCCACTTCGCTGGAAGCTGTCGTGGCCGAGCCTAACGGCTTTGTCAAGCTGGGCCTGGCCAAGGAACTGCTGCAAGCGGTCGCCGACATGGGTTTCACCCAGCCGACCTCAGTGCAGATGGCCACCATCCCCAAGGCGATGCAAGCGCTGGACGCCGACCCGAAAGCGCCAAAGTTCACCGATCTGCTGGTTTCCAGCCAGACCGGCAGCGGCAAGACCGCCGCTTTCCTGCTGCCCGTGCTGCACACGCTGCTGAAACAGCAGGAAGAAGCCGAGCGCTTTGAGCGCGCTGAATTCGAGCGCCTGAGCGCCGAAGCTGTCGCCCGTGGCGAAGCCCCGCTGAAAAAGCCAAAGCGCAAAGACCCGACCAACCTGCGCAACTTCAAGCCCGCCACGCCCGGCGCGCTGATCCTGTGCCCAACCCGCGAACTGGCCCAGCAAGTTTGCGCTGACGCCATCGACCTGGTGCGTCATTGCCGTGGCCTGCGCGTTGCCAACGTCGTTGGTGGCATTCCTTACCAATTGCAAATTGCCAAGCTGCAAAACGCCGACCTCGTCGTCGCTACGCCCGGCCGTCTGCTCGATTTGCAGCGCAGCCTGCAGATCAAGCTAGACCAGGTGCAATTCCTCGTCGTTGACGAAGCCGACCGCATGCTCGACCTCGGCTTTGCCGACGACCTGACCGAAGTCAACCAGCTCACCATCGAGCGCAAGCAGACCATGATGTTCAGCGCTACCTTCGCGCCGCGCATCATGCAATTGGCGACTCGCGTGATGCGCCAGCCCCAGCGCGTCGAAATCGACTCGCCGCACGAAAAACACGCCTCCATCACCCAGTCGCTGATGTGGTCGGACAACATGACCCACAAGCGCAAGCTGCTGGATCACCACCTGCGCGACACCACGATCAACCAGGCCATCGTTTTTGCCTGCACGCAAGTGGAATGCGACGGTCTGGCCAATGATCTGGTGCAAGAAGGCTTCAGCGCCGTTGCCCTGCACGGCGCGCTCGGTCAAGGCCTGCGCAACCGCCGCCTGATGGCTTTCCGTGATGGCCGCGTGCAGATTCTGGTCGCTACCGATGTGGCTGCCCGTGGTCTGGACGTTCCAACCATCACCCACGTCATCAACTACGGCCTGCCGATGAAGGCGGAAGACTACGTTCACCGCATTGGCCGCACCGGCCGCGCTGGCCGCGAAGGTCAGGCGATCACGATTGCCGAATTCCGCGACCGCCGCAAGATTCAGGACATCGAACACTACATGCAGCAAAACCTCAAGGCCAGCGTGATTGCCGGTCTGGAGCCCCAGCAGCGTTTCGCCCCCACCTCCGAGCGCCCACGCGGCAACTTCGGCGGCGGCCGTGATGACCGTGGTGGCGGCCGAAGCTTCGGCGGCGGCGGTGGTGACCGTGGCGGCTTCGGCGGGCGCAAGCCAGCCGGTGGCGGCTTCGGCGGCGGTGATCGCGGCGGCGACCGTGGCGGTTTCGGCGGCGGCAATGCCGGCAGCTTCGGCGGCAACCGCGATGCGGGTGCCTTCCAGGGCCGTCCTCCAGCACCGCAAGGCAACAACTACGCGGATCGTTCCGGTTTCAACGACCGCAATGCACGCCGCCCGGATGACCGTGGCTTTGGCGGCGGTAACAACGCCGGTTTCGCTCCCCGCGAAGAGCGCAGTTTCCCACCCCGCGAAGAGCGCAGCTTCGGCGGCGACCGTGGCGGCAACGCCGGTTTCGCTCCGCGTGAAGACCGTGGTTTCGGCGGCGGCAACGAAGGCTTTGCTGCGCCCCGTGGCGACTTTGCCAACCGCAAGCCCGCTTTCGCCAAGCCAGCTGGCAAGGTGTTCGTACCCCGCGATTCGTTCAAGAAGCCGGGCAAGTTCTCCAAGCCGCGTGACTAAACAAGACGCTGGCGCCGCTGATCGTTGCTGATTAGCGCCACCAGTGCGAAAAAAGCCGCTGCAAGCCGAAAGGTTTGCGGCGGCTTTTTTATTTTTCGGCGCCGTCTGCGCTGGGATTTGTCAGGCGGCGCGTGGTCAAGGCGCA
>JAPLPS010000104.1 GCA_026400075.1 Polaromonas sp. | reverse complement strand
TTGGTATTGCACCGGGCTCATGCCGGTCAGGCCGCGAAAGTGCTGGCGAAACGTCGAGGGGCTCATGTGTGCGCTGGCGGCGAGTTCGTCGATTAGCACGTCGCGGGTGAAGTTCTGTTTCAGCCAGGTCATGGCGCGGGCGATTTGCTGGCTGGGCGAGTTCACGGCCAGCAGGTGGCGCAGGTAAGGGCCATGCGCGCCGCACAGCAGCCGCACCATGATTTCCTGCTGAATCAAGGGGGCGATGCGGGCGATCAGCGGCGGCTCGTCGAGCAGCTTGACCAGGCGGATCACCGCGTCGAGCAGCGGCGCGTCCATCGGGCTTAGCGAGATCGCACGCGGGGCCGGTTCACGCGGCAGCGGCGGCAGTTCCATTTCCGCCGCCAATTGAATCAAGGTGCGCGCCTCCAGCGTCAGCAGCAGGCCCAGAAAAGGCCGGGCCAGGTCGGCCTGCGTGATTTGCGCGACGCCGGGCAGATCGAGCGTCGTCAGCAGCGACTGGCCAGCCCCGTAGTCAATCACCTGCCGGGCCAGATTGACCTGCTTGCTGCCCTGCGCGACGATGCCCAGGCCCAGCCCATAGAAGCAGTGCATCGGCTGCGTCTTGACGCTGCAGCGGTAAAGCGATAGCTGCGCGATGGCGGTGGGGCAGGGGCCATCATTTTGGGCAATCCGGCCAATCGCGTGGGCCAGGGTTTCAATGGACATTGATCAGTCTTTCACAAAGCGTTGCAGCCAAAAAGCGCTGAGTCTTTTGCCGGGAAAAGGAAGTTCAGCGGCATTTTTTGGCGATGACGCACTGTAGCGCTGACGTTTGTCAGTCGATCATTTTCTGGTGATGAATGATTGAAAAAGGCAAGAAAAAAATCAAAACCGGCAACTTTCCCAGCCGCTACAAGTGCAAACTTGGTAAACAGATCACCGCCCGGACGCGCCGTCCCATCCCTTCTCTGGAGAACCGACCCCCATGAGCACATTGAACGTCAACGGCCATCAGCACACGCTTGATGCCGACCCCGCCACGCCGATTCTCTGGGCGCTGCGCGATTCGCTGGGCCTCACGGGCACCAAGTTCGGCTGCGGCGCGGCGCTGTGCGGCGCCTGCACCGTTCATCTGGACGGCCAGGCGATACGCTCGTGCGTCACGCCGATTTCGGCGGCGCAGGGCAAGAAAATCACCACCATTGAAGCCGTCACCGGCGGCGCTGACCGCGTCGGCGCGGCCGTGCATGCGGCCTGGGTCAAGCACGATGTGGCCCAGTGCGGCTACTGCCAGAGCGGCCAGGTCATGAGCGCCACCGCCTTTTTAAAGAGCCTGCCCAAAGGCAAAAAGCCCAGCGCCGCCGACATCGACGCGGCCATGAGCGGCAACATCTGCCGCTGCGGCACCTACGCCCGCATTCGCGCCGCCGTCGCCGATGCCGCCCAATCTCTCGCCTGAAGGAGCTGCCATGTTGCCCACTATTGACTACCGTGAAATGCCCCGCGCCCTGCAGCACCTGCTGGAGCGTGACGCTGGCGAGGCGCCCGCCACCGCGCTGGCGCGCCGCAGCTTTTTGAAGCTCGCGGGCGCGGGCGGTCTGGCGCTGGGCGCCTTTCCGCATCTGGCGGCGGCGCAGGCGGGCGGTACGGGTCAGGCCGCCAGCGCGCTGAAGCCGACGCAGCAGCCCTCGGCCTTTGTGCAGATTGCGCCCAGCGGCGAAGTCACCGTCACGGTTAACCGGCTGGAGTTCGGCCAGGGCGTGCAGACCGCGCTGCCGATGATTCTGGCCGAGGAGCTGGACGCCGACTGGCGCCTGGTGCGCAGCCAGCACGGCAGCAACGACCCGGCCTATGTCGATCCGGCCTTTGGCATGCACCTGACCGGCGGTTCCAATTCGATCAAGCACAGTTTTACCCAGTACCGCGAACTCGGCGCCCGCGCCCGCGCCATGCTGCTGGGCGCGGCGGCGGCGCGCTGGAAGCTGGACGCGGCCACGCTGCGCACCCGCGCCGGTCAGGTGCTGGCGCCTGACGGACGCAAGCTAAGTTACGGCGAACTGGCCGAGGCCGCAATGGCTCAGCCCGTGCCCGAAAAGGTCACGCTGAAAGACCCGAAAGACTTTCGCCTGATCGGCCAGCCGACGACGCGGCTGGACGCCCGCGCCAAGAGCAGCGGGCGCCAGGACTTTGGCATCGACGTGCATTTGCCCGGCCAGTTGACGGCGGTGGTGGCTCATCCGCCGGTGTTTGGCGCCAAGCTCGTCTCGGTGGACGACAGCGCCGCACGCGCCATCAAGGGCGTCAAAGCCGTGCTGCGCGTGCCGCTAGACCGGGGCGCCGAGGGCGTGGCGGTGCTGGCCGACGGCTACTGGCCCGCCAAGCAGGGGCGCGATGCGCTCAAGCTGCAATGGGACACGGCGGCCGTCGAAAAAGTGGACAGCGAGCGCCAGCTGCTGCAATACCGCGAGCTGGCCAGCAGCGGCTCCGGCGCGCGCAAGTTTGACGCCGACATGGCGCCGCTGGCGGGCGCGCCGCATCACATCGAAGCCGAGTTTGTGTTTCCCTACCTGGCCCACGCGCCGATGGAGCCGCTGAACTGCACGGTGCAGATTTCCGACAGCCGCGCCGAGCTGTGGGTCGGCAGCCAGTTTCCCGGCGTCGATGGCAATGCGGCGGCGCGGGTGCTGGGTCTGAAGCCCGAGCAGGTACAGGTGCATGTGCAGATGGCTGGCGGCGGCTTTGGCCGCCGTGCGAACACCAGCAGCGACTACGTGGTCGAGGCCTGCGAAGTCGCCAAGGCCGCCCGCGCAGCCGGTCTGAGCGCCCCGGTGCGCCTGCTCTGGAGCCGCGAGGACGACATCAAGGGCGGCTACTACCGCCCGATGCAGCTGCACCGCGCCCACATCGGTTTTGACGGGCGCGGCAAGGTGCTGGCCTGGGACCATGTTCTGGTCGGCCAGTCGATCACGGCGGGCACCTTTTTTGAGGGCATGATGGTCAAGAACGGCATCGACGCCACCGCCGTCGAAGGCATGCGCGAGCCATACCCGCTGCCGATGCGCCTCACCGTGCATCACCCCAAGCTGAACGTGCCGGTGCTGTGGTGGCGCAGCGTCGGCTCGACGCACACCGCTTTCGTGATGGAAACGCTGATCGACGAAATCGCCCGCACGACCAAGCAAGACCCGGTCGCCTACCGCATGGCGTTGTTCGGCGACAAGCACCTGCGCCACCGCGCCGCGCTGCAACTGGCAGTGGACAAGAGCGGCTACGGCAAAAAGCAGCTGCCCGCCAGTCGCGCCTGGGGCGTGGCGGTGCATGAATCCTTCGAGACTGTGGTGGCTTATGTGGTGCAGGCCTCGGTCAAGGACGGCCGCGCCGTGCTGCACCGCGTGACGGCGGGCGTGCATTGCAACCTGGCGGTGAACCCGCGCACCATCGAGGCGCAGGTGCAGGGCGCGGCGCTGATGGGCTTGTCAATGTGCCTGCCGGGCGCGGCCATCACGCTCAAGGACGGCGTGGTGCAGCAGAGCAATTTTGGCGACTTCGTCGTGCCGCGCATCACCGACATGCCCGAGATCGCGGTGCATATCGTGCCCAGCGCCGACGCGCCCACCGGCATGGGCGAGCCTGGCCTGCCGCCGCTGGCGCCCGCGTTTGCCAACGCCATCGCCCGGCTGACCGGCAAGCCGCTGCGCGAGCTGCCCTTCAAGCTCGCCTGAGCGCGCCGCCCGCCTGCTGTCACCGTCAAGGAGCTTGCGTCATGGAAGATATCGACACCCTGGTGCTGCGCAGCGCCGTCGGCTGGCAGGCGGCGGGCTTGCCAGTGGTGCTGGTCACCGTCGCGCGAACCTGGGGTTCGTCGCCCCGGCCACCGGGTTCGCTGATGGCCATCAACAGCCGGGGCGAGACGGTCGGCTCGGTCTCGGGCGGCTGCATTGAGGACGATTTGATTCAGCGCATCCGCGACGGCGGCGTGCAGGCGGCCTGCGCCAGCGATACGCCGACGGTGCTGCGCTACGGCATTTCAGCCGACGAGGCGCACCGCTTTGGCCTGCCCTGCGGCGGCACGGTCGAGCTGGTGTTAGAGCCGGTCTCTGGCCGCAGCCGCCTCGACGAGCTGCTGCTGGCTTGCCAGCAGCGGCGCAGCACCGAGCGCCAGCTGAATCTGCACACCGGCCAGGTGCAGCTGCACGAGGGCCGACGCGGCGGCCTGCCCCGGCTGGACGACACTTATTTGACGACCTGTCTGGGGCCGCAGGCCCGGCTGATCGTGATTGGCGCCGGGGATTTGTCGCGCTTTCTGTGCCAGATGGCGCTGGGGCTGGGCTTTGAGGTGGTCGTCTGCGACCCGCGTCAGGAGCAGCGCGCCAGCTGGCAACTCGACGGCGTGACGGTCAGCGACGAAATGCCGGACGACCTGATTTTGCGGTTGCGCCCCGACGCCCACACCGCCGTGGTCGCCGTGACGCACGACCCCAAGCTCGACGATCTGGCGCTGAGTGACGCGCTGCAGTCCGAGGCGTTTTATGTCGGCGCCATCGGCTCGCGCCGCAACAGCGCGCTGCGCCGCGAGCGCCTGCACACGCATTTCGACCTGCCGGAGTCGGCTCTGGACGCGCTGCACGGGCCAGCGGGCCTGTACATCGGCAGCAAGACGCCCGCTGAAATCGCGCTGTCCATCATGGCCGAGGTGGTGGCGGTGAAAAATGGCGTGGGCCAGCCGTCGCCGCTGCGGGCCGCAGCGGGCAAGTCGCAGTACGAAGCGGGCGGACAACAGGCGCTGGCCGCTTCAAGCTGTGCTGTTTAAATCGCCTGAGCTGCCTGAGCTGCCTGAGTCGCTTAAGTCGCCTGAGTCAGGCGCTGGCCGTGCGCAAGCGCCTATGGCGGCGACGCTTCTGGCCGCTGGTCTGGGCCGCCGACTGGGCGGGCGCCCGAAGGCGGCGCTGCGCATCGGCGGCGTCAGCCTGCTGGAGCGGCTGGCGGGCGCGCTGCGCGGCGCCGGTGTTGAACAGATCAGCGTCGTGATCGGCCCCTACGAGGACGTTTTGCGGCCGCTGGCCAGTGCCTGCGGCGCGCAGGTGCTGGCGCATGGCCGGGACGAAACGCTGCTGCGCGAGTCCCAGCGTCTGGCCGTGCAGGCCCATCTGGCGCAGCGGCCCGGCTGCGACATGCTGCTGGTGCTGGCTGATTTGCCGTTGCTTCAGAGCGCCGATATCGGCTGGCTGCGCGACGCCTGGCAGCAGCGCCCGGCAGCGATTGAAGCGCTGCGCCCTGTGGTCGAAGGGGTGCAGGGCCATCCGCTGCTGCTGTCGTGGCAGGCGCTGCAGCAGGTGGCGGTTTTGCCCGCTGATCTGGGCATCCGTGACTGGCTGAATCGGCAGCCCGGTTTGCTTCATCGGGTGGTCAGCCGGCAGCCCGCGTTTGTCACCGATCTGGACACCCCGCAGGATCTGGCCGCGCTGCAAAGCCAGCTCCTGCCTCTGCCGGTGGACTGGCCTGCTTGACGACTCTGACGCCGCTCAGTGGCGCTCGCCGACGCCCCAGGGTTCGGGCACCAGCATCACCAGGCGCCGGTAGAACTGGCGGAACCATTCGCTGTCGTGGGTGTTGCCGGTCTGCAGCGGGTCGGTGTTTTCGGCAAAATTGGCGGCCACTTCGGCCCAGTCTTCGGGGCTGAACACTTCAATCGCCTTGGGCAGCACGATGCCTTCTTCCAGGTTCATGTGCGCCCAGTGAAAACCGGCGTAAGTGGACACTTTTTTGGCAAACTCGGCCACGGCGCCGGGAATGTCCGCTTCCATGTGGCCGAGCGTGTTTTTCAGCACGTCCAGGTGCGGGCGGCTGCTGACATGCTGGCGGCCCAGATCATCCAGCGTTTCGTCAATGCCGTGGTTGCGCAGGCGCGGAAAGAGCACGCCGTCTTCCTTGGGATGGTGCAGGCGCTCGGGAAACTCCTCAATGTAATAGATGATGGACCAGAGCAGCTTGTAGTCAGGCGAGAGCTTGCCGATGGCCATGTCGGTGGCGACATGCTCCAGCGCGCTGACGACGGCGGCCAGCGTGCGGTGTTCGTTGCGAATGATGGCGAGCGCTTGTTGCTGAGGGGTCATGGGTTTCCTTTTCAGTTTTTTTGTAAAGCAGTGGTTTTCAGTGGGCGGCCACGCCGAGCCAGCGATCCAGCATCGCCGGGTCGGCGGCCAGCGCTTCGCTGTCGCCCTGATGCACGATGCGGCCGCGCTCAAGAATAAGCGCCTGTCGGGTAATCGGCAAGATCTGGTGCGCGTGCTGCTCGACCAGAATCACGCCCATGCTGCCTTCGGCGACCATCTGCGCAATCACGCCCAGCAGCTCCTGGGCAATCAGCGGCGCCAGCCCTTCGAGCGGCTCGTCGAGCAGCAGCAGGCGTGGGTTCAGCATCAAGGCGCGGCCCATCGCCAGCATCTGCTGCTCGCCGCCGGAGAGCTGGTTGCCCATGTTGGCGCGGCGCTCCTGCAGGCGCGGAAAGGTGGCATAGACTTTTTTCAGATCCCACGGGCCGGGGCGGGCGACCACCGTCAGGTTTTCTTCGACGCTCAGCGAGGCAAAAATATCGCGCTCCTGCGGCACCCAGCCCAGGCCCGCGTGGGCGCGCCGGTGGCTGGCGACGGCTTTCAGGTCATGCCCGTCAAAGCGCAGGCTGCCTTTGGTTTGCCGGGCCGCGCCCATCAAGGTCGCCAGCAGCGTGGTTTTGCCCATGCCGTTGCGCCCCAGCAGCGCCAGACTGGCGCCCGGCTCCAGCGTGAAGGAGATGTCTTCGAGCACGGTGGCTTCGCCATAACCGGCCCAGACGCCGTCGAGTTCAAGCAATTTAGCCATGCGCGGCTTCTCCCAGATAGACTTCCTTGACCCGTGGATCGGTGGCAATCACCGACGGCACGTCTTCGGTCAGCACCGCGCCGTTGACGAGCACCGAAATCCGGTCGGCAAAGCGAAAAACCAGATCCATGTCGTGCTCGATCAGCAAAATCGTCACCTCGCGTGGCAGCTGGGCAATGGTCTCGAACAGTGCGCGGCTCTCGCCGGTCGGCACGCCAGCGGCGGGCTCGTCGAGCAGCAGCACTTTCGGTTTCATCGCCAGTGCCAGCGCGATTTCAATCAGCCGCTGCTTGCCGTAGGCCAGGCTTTTGGTCTGGTGATGGGCCACGTCGAGCAGCTTGAGCTGGGCGAGCAACGCGGCGGCCTCGGCTATGGCGTCGGTATGCGCGCCGACCGGCTGCCACCAGCGCGCACCCAGACCGCGCCGCTCGCACACCGCCAGCGTCACCGATTCAAGCACGCTCATGTCGGCAAACAGGCGGTTGATCTGAAAAGTGCGCGCCAGCCCGCGCTTGACGCGCTGGTGCTGCGCCAGGCGCGTGACCTCTTCGCCGTTGAGCGTGACCGAGCCGGACGTGGGTTCGAGAAAGCCGGTCAGCAGGTTGATCAAGGTGGTCTTGCCCGCGCCGTTCGGGCCGATCAGCGCGTGGCGGGCACCGGCGGCGACGTTCAGCGTCACGTCGTTGGTGGCGACAAAGCCGCCAAAGCGTTTCACCAGATGGCTGGTTTGCAGGGCGTAGCTGGTTGTCGTCATGGCTGGCCTCCTTTGAAGCGCCGGGTCAGCGTGCGCAGCGCGCCCATGATGCCGTCGCGGGCAAACAGCACGACGAAAATCAGCAAGATGCCGAGCCAGAATTGCCAGTATTGCGGGTTGATGCCCGACAGCAAATGGTGTGCGGTCATAAAAACAATCGTGCCCAGCAGCGCCCCGTACAGGCTGCCGGTGCCGCCCAGCACCACAATCAGCATCAGCTCGGCGGAGCGGTTAAAGCTCAGCACGTCGATGGAAACAAACTGCGTGGTTTGCGCCAGCAGCGCCCCGGCCACGCCCGCATAGGCCGCGCCCAGCGTATAGACGCCGACCAGCCGCGCATTGACTGGTGTGCCCAGCGCGGGCATGCGAAACACGTTCTGGCGAATGCCTTGTAGCGACAGGCCAAACGGTGAATGCACGATGCGCCGGGCCAGCCAGAACATCACGAACAGCACGACGACGCAGTAGATGTAAGCGGTCTTGCCATACAGGTCAAAAGCGAACAGGCCCAGCACCGGTTTCATCTCGATGCCTTGCAGGCCGTCCATGCCACCGGTGATGCTGGTCAGTTTGTTCGCAGCCTCGAACAGCATCAAGGACACGCCCAGCGTGACCATCAGCCGCGTCAGGTCGGCGCCGCGCAGCACCAGAAAGCTGCTCAAAAAGCCCACCAGCGCGGCGACCAGGCCCGCTCCCAGCAGGCCCAGCAGCGGCTCGCCCCAGCCATGCTGGGCCAGCATCCCCGCCGCATAAGCGCCGATGCCAAAGAAGGCGGCGTGGCCCAGCGAGACAATCCCGGCGTAGCCCAGAATCAAGTCCAGCGAGACGGCAAACAGCGCCGTGATGACGATTTGCGACAGCAGCGACAAGTCATTGGGAAAGACAAAATAAGCGGCGACCGGCAGCAGCCAGAAGGCGTATTCCGCCGGTTTCCAGCGCGCCGCATAGCGCAGCGGCCCGGCGTCAAAACCGGGCTGGGGGGCGGCCAATGCGCCCGCCGCATCAGGCGTGCCGGGCAGGTCGGGTGGAGTGGAGAGGGTTGCAGACATGGCTTGACTCACTTTGCCGCAGTCCGGCCAAATAATCCTTGCGGACGGAAAATCAGCATCGCCACCATCACCGCGTAGATGACAAAGGCGCCGACTTGCGGAATATAGTATTTACCGGCGACATCGCAGACGCCCAGGATCAGCGAGGCGACCAGCGAGCCTTTGATGTTGCCGCTGCCGCCGACGGCGACGACGATCAGAAAATAAACGATGTATTTGAGCGCAAAGCCCGGATCCAGCCCCAGCATGTCCACGCCCAGCGCCCCGCCCAGACCGGCCAGGCCCGAGCCCAGCGCAAAGGTCAGCACAAACACCCGGTCCACGTCGATGCCCAGGCCGCGTGCGGCGCGCGGGTTATCGACCGAAGCGCGCAGCTTGGCGCCAAACTGCGTGCCCGCAATCATCCACTGCAGCGCAAACGCCAGGATCAGGCCGACGACGATCAGAAAGAGGCGATAGACGCCGACATCGAGGCCGCCCGGCAGGTGAAACTGGCCCGACAGCATTTCCGGCAGCTGCAGCGGCTGCTGCTGCGCGCCAAAGAAAAAGTGCGCGGTGGACATCGCGACAAACACCAGGCCAATCGAAAACAGCACCTGATCGAGGTGCGACGCGCCGTACAGGCGCCGGTACAGCGTGCGCTCCAGCAGCACGCCGACCAGCGCCGAGGCCAGCGCCACCAGCGGCAGCGCCGCCAGAAACGGCACGCCAAAGCGGTCTAGCAGCAGCACGCAGACATAGCCGCCCAGCATGGCAAACGCCCCATGCGCGAGGTTGACGAAATTCATCAGCCCCAGCGTGACCGACAGGCCTACGCTGATTAAAAACAGCAGCAGGCCATAGGCGACGCCATCGAAAACAACAGTCATGGGGTGCTCGCTCCGTCCGGCTTATTGCTTGCCAGGGTCTTTGAAGTCGGCGACGTGCTCGAACTCGACGTTTTGCAGCTTGCCGTTAACTTTTTCGGTCTTGCGGATGTAGATGTTCTGCACGATGTCGCGCGTCGCCGGGTCAATGCTGACCGGGCCGCGCGGGCTGGTCCATTTCATGCCACGGGCCGCTTCGATGAACTTGTCGGCGTCGGTGTTGCCATTGGTCTTTTTCAGCACCTCGGCGATCAGGCGCATGCCGTCATAGCCGCCGACCGACATGAAGTTGGGCCGGTCTTTCGGATAGGCTTTGTAGTAGGCGTCGGTGTAAGCCTTGTTCTCTGGCGACTTGTGCGCTTCGGAATAGTGAAAGGCGGTAATCAAACCCAGCGCCGAGTCGCCCAGCGCCTCCAGAATGTCCTCGTCGGGCAGGTCGCCGGTCGAAATCAGCTGGATGCCCGCCGCGCTCAGGCCGCGCTCTTTAAAACCCTTCATGAAGGCGATGGTCTCGCCGCCCGGCGGCAGGAACAGGAACACCGCGTCCGGCTTGGTGTCCTTGATTTTCTGCAGGAAGGGCGCGAAGTCCGGGTTTTTCACCGGGGCGCGGACTTCGCCGACGATGGTGCCGCCCGCAGCGGTGAAGGTCTTTTTGAACTGGCCTTCGGCGTCATGGCCGGGGCCGTAGTCGGCGACCAGCGTGAAGACTTTCTTGATCTTGTTCTTGGCCGCCCAGCTGGCAATTGGCGCCGAGTTTTGCGGCAGCGTCATCGACGTGCGCACGATGTAGTTCGATTTGGTGGTGACGGCCGAGGTGGCGGCGTTCATCACGATCATCGGCTTTTTGGCTTCGGTGGCCAGCGGCGCGACGGCAAAGGCCGACGGCGTCAGGCCAAAACCGGCCAGGATATCGACCTTGTCCTTGATGACCAGCTCCTGCGCCAGGCGCTTGCTGACATCGCCCGCCGTGCCGGGGCTGTCGTCCTTGACGATCAGTTCCACCTTGCGCCCGCCGAAGGTGTCGCCCTGCGTGGCCAGGTAGAGCTTGACGCCATGCTCAATCTGCTTGCCGTAAGAGGCGAATGGCCCCGACATCGGCAGCACCAGACCAATTTTGACCGGGTCAGCCGCCCAGGCGCCAGTGCCTGCGGTGGCCATCAGGGTCAGGGCAATCAGTTGTTTTTTCAGTTTCATACAGCGGCCTTCAGTGGGAGAACAAGGATGCAAGGAAATAATCAGTACACGAACGATGAGTGTAGTGATACGATAAAGTTCCTTGAATAAGGACTAACCCTAGGCATTGAAAAGATGAAGCAAGACGAGTCCCCCGAAGCGATTGAATCGATGGCACCAGTGGATATTGACCAGCAGCCGGGCCACCACATCCGGCGCCTGCACCAGATTTCGGTGGCGATTTTTCTGCAGGAAACCGAGGCTTTTGGCGTCACGCCGGTTCAGTACGCGGCGCTGCAGACGGTGGGCAGGCAGCCGTCGATTGACCAGCGCACGCTGGCGCGCACGATTGGGCTGGACACTTCGACGATTGCCGGGGTGATTGACCGGCTCGAAGCGCGCGGCCTGCTGGTGCGCAGCGCTTCGCCTGAAGACCGGCGCGTGCGCCAGCTGACGCTGACAGACGCGGCGCGCCAGTTGCTGGCCGACATTGGCCCGGCCATGCTCAAGGCCCAGCAGGTGATTCTGGCGCCGCTGGCGCCGCACGATCAGCGCGAATTCACCCGCATGCTGCGCCAGCTGGTGACGGCCAACAATGAGTTGAGCCGTGCGCCCAGCGATGCGGGGCGCGAAGGCTGAGATTTCAGGCGCTTGCCACTTCACCGCTGGAATCCGCCTGCGCGCCTGAAAATCCGGGCTGTTACCGGGTATAAGGTGGCGCATGGATCACAGCACTCACAACAAAATCGTCTCCTTTATCTGGTCTATCGCCGATGACTGCCTGCGCGATGTCTTTGTACGCGGCAAATACCGCGATGTCATTTTGCCGATGTTCGTTTTGCGCAGGCTCGATTGCCTGCTGGAGCCGACCAAGGCCGCCGTGCTTGAAGAGCTGCGCTTCCAGCGCGAAGACGCGGGCATGGCCGACCTTGACCCGCACGGCTTGCGCGATCAATCGGGCTACGTGTTCTACAACACCTCCCGCTTCATGCTCAAAACGCTGCTGGGCAATCCGTCCCAGCTTGAAGCCAATCTCAAAAACTACCTCGACGGCTTTTCCGACAACGTCAAGGAAATCATCGACAAGTTCGATCTGCGCAATCAGATTCGCAAGATGGCGCAGTCGGACGTGCTGCACGATGTCATCGAAAAGTTCGTCGCCGAAGAAATCAACCTCAGCCCCGACGAGCGCAAGGGGCCGGACGGCCGCACCCAGCCCGGCCTGTCCAATCTCGGCATGGGCTATGTGTTTGAAGAGCTGATTCGCAAGTTCAACGAAGAAAACAACGAAGAGGCCGGCGAGCATTTCACCCCGCGCGAGGTCATCAACCTGATGACCAATCTGGTCTTCATCCCGGTCAAAGACCAGCTGCCCAATCCGCTGACGATTTACGATCCGGCCTGCGGCAGCGGCGGCATGCTGACCGAATCCCAGGACTTCATCACCGACGCCGAAGGCGAAGTCCGGGCCAAAGTCGGCGTGTACCTGTACGGCAAGGAAATCAACCCCGAAACCTACGCCATCTGCAAATCCGACATGATGATCAAGGGCAACGACCCGGAGAACATCAAGTTCGGCTCCACATTGGCAGAAAACGAGTTTTCTCAAACCCGCTTCGACTTCATGTTGAGCAACCCGCCCTACGGCAAGTCGTGGAAGGGCGACCAGAAGGGCATCGTCGAAGGCAAGGATGTTTTAGACCACCGCTTTCAGGTCAATCTGTCCGACTACACCGGCGAGAACTTTGATTTTTACCCGGCCATTCCGCGCTCTTCGGACGGCCAGTTGCTGTTTCTGATGGAAATGGTGGACAAGATGAAACGCCGCGCCGACAGCCCGACGCGTTTTTCCGGCTCGCGCATCGCCTCGGTTCACAACGGCTCGGCACTGTTCACTGGCGACGCGGGCAGCGGCGAGAGCAATATCCGCCGCCACCTGCTGGAAAGCGACTACCTCGAAGCCATCATCCAGCTGCCCAACAACCTGTTTTACAACACCGGCATCACGACCTACGTCTGGCTGTTGTCCAACCACAAGAGCGACAAGCGGCGCGGCAAAGTCCAGCTTATCGACGCCTCGAATCTCTACCAAAAGCTGCGCAAAAACCTGGGCGAAAAGAACTGCGAATTCAGCCCGGCGCATCTGCAGCAAATCACCCAGCTCTATCTCGACATGCTTGATGCGGGCGTCTCCAAGGTGTTCAACAACCGCGATTTTGGCTATTACAAAGTCACGGTTGAGCGCCCGCTGCGGTTGGCCGCGCAGTTTAGCGAGCAGCGCATCGCCAGCCTGCGTTTTGCGCCCAGCCTGCAGGGCAGCATGGAATGGGTTTATGGCCGCTACGGCGACGAGGTTTATACCGACCTGAAACGCCACGCTGAAGCCATCGAAAGCCATCTGGAGCGCGAAGAAATTACCCTCTCGCCGAAAAACCGCAAAGAGCTGCTGTCCGAAGCCACTTGGCTGGCCCAGCGCGCCATTCTGGAAGCCGCGCAGCAGCTCGCCGCCCGCATCGGCGCGGGCGAACACCTCGATTTCAACCTGTTTGAAGTGCAGGTCAGCGACGCCGTCAAGGCGCTGGGCCTGAAGCTCTCGGCCTCCGAGCGCAAGCAGGTGCTGAACGCCGTGAGCTGGCGCGAGCCGCGCGCGGCCAAAGTCATCAAAAAGCAGCACAAGCTCGTCGGCGCCCGGCTCAGGGAACTGCTGGACGAACTCAAGACCAGCGCCGACAAGCTGGGCGATTACGGCTACTGGCCCGGCGCCAAGGCGGGCGAGTACACCGAGTACGAAGCCGACAGCGAACTGCGCGACACCGAAAACGTGCCGCTGGACTGCAGCGCCCAGCCATCGGCCTCCAGCGTCATCCACGGCTATTTCCTGCGCGAAGTGCGCCCGCATGTGGATGAAGCCTGGCTGGCGCTGGACAAGACCGTGATTGGCTACGAGATCAGTTTTAACAAATATTTTTACCAGCACAAGCCGCTGCGCAGTCTGGAAGAAGTGACCCGAGAAATCCTCGCGCTGGAAGCTGAAACCGACGGCCTTTTGAAAGCGCTGGTCAGCTTTGTCGGGGTGAAGGCATGAGCGTGCCATTAGAAAAGGGTGCGGTGATGCAGCGGTACGAAAGTTATAAGGCGAGTGGCGTTGAATGGCTGGGCGATGTTCCTTCGCATTGGGATGTGAAGCCGCTGCGTGCAGTGACGGAGCTGAAGTCAGACCGAAACCGGCCAGATTTGCCCGTCTTGTCGGTTTACCGAGAGTACGGCGTCATCCTGAAGGATTCCCGCGACGATAACCATAACGCGACTTCGCTGGACACCAGCAATTACAAGGTGGTGAAGCCGGGCGATCTGGTGGTTAATAAGATGAAGGCTTGGCAAGGCTCGATGGGCGTCAGCGCCCATGAAGGGATTGTCAGTCCTGATTACATCACTTGTTCCACCAATGCCGAACGGGTTCAGTCAAACTACCTGCATTACCTGTTGCGTTCTGCGCTGCTGATAAGCGTTTACAACGCTCTTTCTTATGGTGTCCGTGTTGGTCAGTGGGACATGCACTATGAGGACTTCAAGCAGATTTCGATTCCGCTGCCACCCTACGACGAACAAAACTGCATCATTGCCTTCCTTGATCAGAAAACTGTCGAAATCGACGCCGCCATTGCCAAGAAGGAGC